>NZ_CP012946.1:0-330000 GCF_001402875.1 Blastochloris viridis
CGAGGTGGCGCGGGCGCATTTTGGCATCGCCGGCCGTGCGGGCGAAAATCAAAAACTCCGGCGCGTCAGGTCCGGCGCAAGCGGGGCGGACAACGCTCGAGAGCGGCCGCCTGGTTCGGCCGGTGCGGCCATGTCATGGCGCTTTGAGGCCGGCGCGCGCTCGCGACGAGGCTCACGTCTGCGGAGAAGGCGCTAGTTTGCCAGCGCCTTCTCGATCTCCGGCAGCAGCGTCGATTTCAACGTGTCCGGCATGATCGGGCCGATAAACTTGTAGCGAATGGTGCCGTCGCGGCCGATGACGAAGGTTTCCGGCACGCCGTAGACGCCCCAATCGATGCCGGTGCGGCCGGACGGGTCGACACCGACCGCGACATAGGGATTGCCGAACCGGCCGAGGAACGCCTTGGCGTTGTCGTCCTTGTCCTTGTAGTTCAGGCCATAAAGCTTGAACCGCGGGTCCTTGGCGAGTTCGACCAGCTGGGGGTGCTCCTCACGGCAGGGGATGCACCACGACGCCCACACGTTCACCAAGGTGACCTGGCCATTCAGCGTGTCGGCGCCGAACCCCGGCAGGCCGCTGCCCGGCAGCGGCGTCAGCGCGAACGCCGGCACCGGCTTGCCGATCAGGGCGGACGGAATCTTCGATTTGTCGCCCGAGAACAGCCCGACCCAGAACAGCGTTGTCAGCGCGGCGAACAGGCCGAGCGGCAGCAGCGCGAGCCTCAGCCGGCGCGGGGCGGCAGGGGTCTTTTCGGTCGAGGTCATGGCAGGCCGGCTCCTTCCACCGCCGCCGCCGGCTTGGGCGTCGTCGCGGCCGGCCGGCGCCGGGCGTCGGCCACGGCCTCGAGCTTGGCGAGTTCGCGGCGGCGGGCGCGATAGTCGAGCATCACCCAGGCGATCAGGCCGAGCGTGATCGCCACGGCGGCGCCCCAGGCGAGCTGGATGAACAGGGCGTGCGGTCCAAGGTCGATCATGACGGGCTCACGCGGTGGCGCCGCGCTGGGCGGCGAGGATGCGCAGCGTGCGAACACGCCGGCGCAGGATTTCGTTGCGCATGGCGGACAGGTGCAGCGTGATGAACAGCGCGGTGGCGCCGAGCGCCATGATCAGCAGCGGCGTCAGGATCGAGGAATGGATGGTCGGGCCGTCGAGCCGGATCACCGAGGTCGGCTGATGCAGCGTGTTCCACCAGTCGACCGAGAACTTGATGATCGGGATGTTCACCGCGCCGACCAGGGTCAGCACCGCGGCGGCACGCCCGGCGCGGCCGGGGTCCTCCACCGTGCGCCACAGCGCGATCAGGCCGAGATAGATCAGCAGCAGCACCAGGGTCGAGGTCAGCCGGGCATCCCACACCCAGTAGGTACCCCACATCGGCCGGCCCCACAGCGCGCCGGTGAGCAGGCACAACAGGGTGAAGGCGGCGCCGATCGGGGCGGCGGCTTTCTGCGATACGTCGGCCAGCGGGTGCTTCCACACCAGCGTGCCGATCGCCGACAGCGTCATCACCACGTAGCAGGCCATGCCCAGCCAGGCGGAGGGCACGTGGATGTAGAGGATGCGGACGGTGGCGCCCTGCTGATAGTCCTCCGGGGCCACGAAGAAAGCGAAGTAGATGCCGACGGCGAGCAGGCCGGCGGCGAGCGCACCGCAAAGCGGAATGAGCGTGCGGGCGAACGCGAGGAACCGCGTAGGATTAGCCAGATCGATGAGCGCCATGGGCGGCTTTTACCGGGAGAGCCGGCGGCCTGCAATGCGCTGCGTCAAGGGCCAGCGAATCCACGTAGGCGGCGGCGTCCGTTCCGCCTCAGTCGAGCCCGGCCCGGATCGCGGCGCCGGCGGCGACCGGCCCCAGCACCAGGCTGCCGAGCGAGAGCGCGCACAGGATCGTGAACGGCGCCCCGAACGGCACGCCGCCGGTGACGGCGGCGTTCGAGGCCGAGATGCCGAACACCAGGATCGGGATCGACAGCGGCAAGATCAGCACCGCCACCAACAGGCCGCCGCGCCGAAGCGTCACCGCCAGCGCCGCGCCGACCAGCCCGATGAAGGTAAGCGCCGGGGTGCCGACCAGCAGCGTCAGCACCACCGCGCCGATCGCCGCCGGCTCCAGATTGAGCAGCAGCGACAGCACCGGCGCCGCCAGCACCAGCGGCACGCCGGTGGCGATCCAATGGGCGAGGCCCTTGGTGGCGGCGACCAGCTCCAGCGGGGTGTGCGCCATCAAGAGGAGGTCGAGCGTGCCGTCCTCCTGATCCTGGGCGAACAGCCGGTCGAGCGCGAGCAGGCTCGCCAGCAGCGCGCCGACCCACAGGATGGCCGGGCCGATGCGGCGCAAGAGATTGAGGTCCGGGCCGATGGCGAACGGCATCACCACCACCACGGTGAGGAAGAACAGCACGCCGACGAAGGCGCCGCCGCCGACGCGGACGGCCAGCCGCAGGTCGCGCAAGACGATGGACGTCAAAGCGGTCATTGCACCGCCTCCCCGGCGAGCTTGAGTTCGTCGGTGGTGACGGCGAGCGGCTGGTGGGTTGCCGCCATCACCAAGCCGCCGGCGGCAAGGTGGCCGGCGATCAGCTCGAACAGCCGCGCCTGAGCGGCGACGTCGAGCGCGGTGGTCGGCTCGTCGAGCAGCCACAGCGGCCGATGCACCACCAGCAGCCGGGCCAGCGCCAGCCGCCGCCGTTGGCCGGCCGAGAGATACTGCGCCGGCAGCTCGGCGAGCCGTGCCAGCCCGACCTGGTCGAGCGCGACGCCGAGCGCAACGCCGGGGCCGCCGCCGAGGGCGCGGATCCAGAAATCGAGGTTCTCCGCCACGGTGAGCGCCGGCTTCAACGCGTCAAGATGGCCGAGATAGTGCGCCTGCTCCGCCACGGTGAGTTCGGGGTCGAACCCCTTAAGCTCCAGCGTGCCCGACACCGGCCGCACCAGTCCGGCGGTGAGGCGGAGCAGCGACGATTTGCCGGCGCCGTTCGGCCCGACCAGCGCCAGCGCCCGACCGGCGGCGAGCGAAAACGAGAGGTCGCGAAACACCTCGCGGCCGCCGCGTTCGCAGATGAGACGCTCGCCGACGAGGCGCTGTTGTGACGGCATGACGAGAGAAACCGGCGAAACGGGACGGGAGAAGACCAACACCACGCCCGCTCCCCGCGCGCAAGAGGCCCCGGCGTGCCGGCGGCGCTCGCAACACGCCGGTAGCGACGGCGATCGCGCCGCGGCGGGCCGGCTTTGCCGCCTCAAATTGCGACATTCGTCGCAGGCGTTTCGGCAGATCTCGCGCGTGTTGTTTGAAGGGGCTATAAGCCGCAGTGCCGTCGCAATGATCTTGGGGGGTGGCCAGTTGGCTTGGCCGGACTCTCGGCATTGGCCCTGTGCGGCGTGCCAGATTTCACCTTCATTCGGGAACGGCTTCCGCCATGACTTCGCTCGACAGCTTCAAGTGCCGCAAGACTCTCACGGTCGGCACGAAGACCTACGCCTATTACAGCCTCAAAGCCGCCGAGAAGAACGGACTGAAAGGCATTTCCCGCCTGCCGTTTTCGATGAAGGTGCTGCTGGAGAACATGCTGCGCTTTGAGGATGGCCGCACCGTCACCAAGGACGACATCAAGGCGATGGCGGACTGGCTGACGTCGAAGGGCAAGTCCGAGCGCGAAATCGCGTTCCGCCCGGCGCGCGTCCTGATGCAGGACTTCACCGGCGTGCCGGCGGTGGTCGACCTCGCCGCGATGCGCGACGCCGTGGCCACGCTCGGCGGCGATCCCAAGCAGATCAACCCGCTGGTGCCGGTCGACCTCGTCATCGACCACTCGGTGATCGTCGACAATTTCGGCACCGCACGGGCGCTGAAGCAGAATGTCGATCTGGAATATCAGCGCAACGGCGAGCGCTACCGCTTCCTCAAATGGGGCCAGTCGGCGTTCGCCAACTTCTCGGTGGTGCCGCCCGGCACCGGCATCTGCCACCAGGTCAATCTTGAGTACCTCGCCCAGACGGTGTGGACCAAGAAGGAGAAGGTGATCAAGCGCGGCAAGGCCGCGACCGTCGAGGTGGCCTATCCCGACACCCTGGTCGGCACCGACAGCCACACCACCATGATCAACGGCCTCGCCGTGCTGGGCTGGGGCGTCGGCGGCATCGAGGCGGAGGCGGCCATGCTCGGCCAGCCGATCTCGATGCTGATCCCGGAGGTGGTGGGCTTCCGCCTCACCGGCAAGATCCGCGAGGGCGTCACCGCCACCGACCTGGTGCTGACGATCACGCAGATGCTGCGCAAGAAGGGTGTGGTCGGCAAGTTCGTCGAGTTCTTCGGCTCCGGCCTCAACGCCCTGGTGCTGGAAGACCGCGCCACCATCGCCAACATGGCCCCCGAATACGGCGCCACCTGCGGCTTCTTCCCGACCGACGAGGATACGCTGCGCTACCTCGCCGACACCGGCCGCAAGTCGGCCCGCGTCGCCTTGGTCGAGAAGTACGCCAAGGCCCAGGGGCTCTACCGCACCCGCGCCACGCCCGAGCCGGTGTTCACCGACACGCTGGAGCTCGACCTTTCCACCGTCGAGCCGTCAGTGGCCGGGCCGAAGCGGCCGCAGGACCGCGTGCTGCTGCCTGACGTCAAGGCGCGCTTCGCCGAGGCGCTGGCAGCAGAGTTCAAGCGTCCTGGCGAACAGGACAAGGCGGCCCCGGTCGAGGGCGCCGCTTACGAGCTGCACCATGGCGACGTGGCGATCGCCGCCATCACCTCGTGCACCAACACCTCGAACCCCTACGTGATGATGGCGGCGGGCCTCGTCGCCCGCAACGCGGTGGCCAAGGGGCTGAAGGCCAAGCCGTGGGTGAAGACCTCGCTGGCGCCGGGCTCGCAGGTGGTGGCGGAGTATCTTGCGGCGGCCGGGCTGCAGAAGGACTTAGACAAGGTCGGGTTCAACCTGGTCGGGTTCGGCTGCACCACCTGCATCGGCAATTCCGGCCCGCTGCCGGAGGCGGTGTCCAAATCGATCAACGACAACAAGCTGATTGCCGCCGCGGTGCTGTCGGGCAACCGCAATTTCGAAGGCCGGGTGAACCCGGACGTCCAGGCCAACTACCTCGCTTCGCCGCCGCTGGTGGTGGCCTATGCGCTGGCCGGCTCGGTCGCAAAGGACCTCACCACCGAGCCGCTCGGTACCGGCAAGGACGGCAAGCCGGTCTTCCTTCAAGACATCTGGCCCTCGCAGCGCGACGTCGCCGCATTGGTGCGCAAGTTCGTCACCAAGAAGATCTTCAAGGCCAAATACGCCGACGTGTTCAAGGGCGATGCCAACTGGCGCAAGATCAAGGTCACCGGCGGCCTGACCTACACCTGGGAGAACGCCTCGACCTACGTGCAGAACCCGCCCTATTTCGTCGGGATGGGCGCCGAGCCCAAGCCGATCACCGACATCGACAAGGCGCGGGTGCTCGGCCTGTTCCTCGACTCGATCACCACCGACCACATCTCGCCGGCCGGCTCGATCAAGGCGGCGTCCCCGGCCGGCAAGTACCTCACCGCGCACGGCGTGCCGGTGGCCGACTTCAACCAGTACGGCACCCGCCGCGGCAACCACGAGGTGATGATGCGCGGCACCTTCGCCAACATCCGCATCAAGAACCAGATGCTGGGCGGCAAGGAGGGCGGGCTCACCGTCCACTATCCCTCCGGCGACGAACTGCCGATCTATGACGCGGCGATGCGCTACCGCAAGGAGAAGGTGCCGCTGGTGGTGTTCGCCGGCAAGGAATACGGCACCGGCTCCTCGCGCGACTGGGCGGCCAAGGGCACCAACCTGCTCGGCGTCCGCGCGGTGATCGCCCAGTCGTTCGAGCGCATCCACCGCTCCAACCTGGTCGGCATGGGCGTGCTGCCGCTGGTGTTCTTCGAGGGCACCTCGTGGCAGAGCCTGGGGCTGAAGGGTGACGAGACCGTCACCATCAAGGGCCTGGAGAACGGCCTGAAGCCGCGCCAGACCCTGACCGCCACAATCACGCGCGGCGATGGCGAGACCTTCGACGTGCCGCTGCTCAGCCGGATCGATACGCTCGACGAGCTCGAGTACTTCAAGAACGGCGGCATCCTGCACTACGTGCTGCGCGGGCTGGCGGCGTAAATCGGTGGCCTCGCCGCCGGCCGTTGCGTGCGGCGGCGAGGCCACACACAGACGTGACTCCTCCGCGGACGCGGCGCGGTTTATGACAACGCTCGATGAAGCTGCCCCTGCGGATCCTCAGTGTTGTGCTGGCGCTGGCCCCGGTCGCCCCGGCCGCGGCGTTCGCCAGCGGCGATGCGCCCATGGTGGTGGAGCTGTTCACCAGCCAGGGCTGCTCGTCCTGCCCGCCCGCCGATTCCTACATCAGCGAGCTGGCCGACCGGCCGGGCGTGATCGCGCTGTCGCTGGCGGTCGACTACTGGGACTATCTCGGCTGGAAGGACACGCTGGCGCAGCCCGGCAACAGCGCGCGCCAGCGGGCCTATGCCGCATCGCTCGGCGACCGCCGGCTGTTCACGCCGCAGATGGTCGTCAATGGCCGCGAGTCGGCGCCCGGCCATGACCGGGCGACCATCGAGCACGCCCTGCGCACCGCCAGGGCGCTGACCCGAGCCACGCTGCCGGTGCGGGTGTCGGCCGAGCCGGGCGATGGCCGCGTCGACGTCACCATCGCCGACGCCGGCGGCCGCAGCGGCGAGGTGTGGGCGCTCGGCGTCCAGCGCCGCGTCCGGGTCGACATCGGCCGCGGCGAGAATGCCGGCCGCACCGCGACCTATCGCAACGTCGTGCGGTCGATGACCAAGGTCGCGAGCTGGAGCGGCCGGAGGGTCACCGTCAGCCTCGACACCGCCGAGTGGCTGGACGAGGGCTGCGATCTGGTGGTGGTGCTGGTGCAGGATGCGCCGGAGGGGCGGCTCGGGCCGGTGATCGGCGCCGCCACCGCGGCGCTGCGCTGAGCCCGATACCAAAACGCCACCCTGCGAGGGTGGCGAACATCGAACTCGACCGATCTGACGGCGCTGTCGGCAGCAGGCTAGAGCATCATCCGACCTGACTGCATCAGGTCAGATGCTCTAGGTCTTTGTAATTTCGCATTTTCTTTCGCACAACCGGAACCCACTTGTGCGGAAAATGCTCTAGCCTGGGCGTTTCTCACGCTCAGGCCGTCACGGCCGAAAGGTGGACCGACCGAGCTATACCCCGGGGGCTGGGGGGCTGGGGTTTTGCCGAGGCACCGCGCCGGTCGGTCCTTGGCTCAATAACCGTGAGACTCTCGTGTTGTTCCGGCCGCCCGAAAATAATGGCGTACGCCTTGGGCTGCCATGACTGAGCCTTGCGGGATTGGGCCGCGGCGATGCCGCCGTTTCCGCTTGAACGCCGCCAAATTCCAGCGATCATGACGCAAGGGTGACATTCTCCAGCAGGAGGCGCGCTTGGACGACATCGACCCTAGCCAGGCCCGCGGCGGCATGCCGGTCGATTGGACCGTGCCGCCCGCCGCCATCGCCGCCATCGGAGCCGCGCCGGCGTACATCACCTTCGACCGTCGCGAACTCGACAGCATCCTGAACCTCTACGGCCGCAAGGTCGCCACCGGCGAATGGCGCGACTACGCCATCGACTTTCTCAAGGACCGCGCGGTGTTCTCGGTGTTTCGGCGCTCGGCCGAGGTGGCGCTGTATCGGGTCGAGAAGGTCCCGCGCCTCGCCCGCAAGCAGGGCGCCTACAGCGTGGTGACGGCGACCGGGCTGATCCTGAAGCGCGGCTCCGACCTCGCCCGGGTGCTGAGCGCGCTCGACAAGCCGGTGCGGCTGGTGGCTGGCTGAGTCAGCGTCCGGGCGGCGGTGGCAGGCCGTCGCCTTCGCCCAGCGGGCGCTGCATCAGCACGCTGTCGAGCCAGCGGCCGTGCTTCCAGCCGGTCGACACCAGCGAGCCGACCATGCGAAACCCCATCGCGGCATGCAGGCCGATCGAGGGCGCGTTGTCCTGGTCGCCGATCACCGCCACCATCTGGCGAAAGCCGCGCGCGGTGGTCTCGGCGATCAGCCGGCCGAGCAGGGCGCGACCGATGCCGCGGCCGCAGGCACCCTCGGCCAGATAGATCGAATCCTCCACCGTGAAGCGATAGGCCGGCCGGGTGCGGTAGGCCCCGGCGTAGGCGTAGCCGAGCACGCCGCCGTCCGCACCGGCCGCCACCAGATAGGGCCCGCCGAACGCGGTGACGACGTCGAGGCGGCGGCGCATCTCGGCCTCGTCGGGCGGGTCGAGCTCGAAGGAGGCGGTGCCGGTGCGCACGGCCTTTGCATAGATCGCGGTGATGGCGGGAACGTCGCCGTCCGCGGCGGGGCGGAGGGTGAAGGCTGTCAGCATGGCACGACGCATACGCCAAATCCCGCCGGCGGGGGACCCCGCATCTTCCCCAAAGCAAAGGCGATTATATACTTGACGAACCACGGATGATTTAGTACCTTGAATCTCAAGGAGATAAGTCATGTCCGTGCTTTCCAAGCCCTTCTTTCACGACGAAGCCGCCGCGTTCGCCCATGTCGAGGCGATCCTGTGGCCGAAGGGGCCTGTCTGCCCGCATTGCGGCAACATGGGTAAGCACTATGATCTGGCGAAGACCCGCATTGGCCTTCGTAAATGCGCCGACTGCCGCAAGCAGTTCACGGTTCGCGTGGGAGCGGTCTTCGAGTCCTCTCATGTCGAACTGCACAAGTGGCTACAGGCGGTCTATCTGATCTGCGCTTCCAAAAAAGGCGTGAGCGCGCACCAGATGCACCGCATCCTTGAAGTCACGTATAAGACGGCGTGGTTCATGATGCACCGCATCCGCGAGGCTATGCGCTCTGGCGATCTCGCGCCCATGGGCGGCGAAGGCGGCATCGTGGAAGTGGACGAGACCTTTATCGGTCGCGAGCCCGGCAAGCCGGTGCGCCGCGCCTACCATCACAAGATGAAGGTGCTCACCCTCGTTGATCGCGAAACCAAGCAGGCCCGCAGCATGGTCGTGGACGACCTCAAGCCCGCGACCATCGCCCCGATCCTGCGCGAGAACATGAGCAAGGAAGCGCGCCTCGCGACCGACGAAGCCGGCCACTACCTGCACATCGGCCGTGAATTCGCCGACCATGGCGTCGTCCGCCACGGCAAGGAAGAGTACGTCGTGGGCGAGGTCCACACGAACACGATTGAGGGCTATTTCAGCATCTTCAAGCGCGGCATGAAGGGCGTGTATCAACATTGCGGTAAGCAGCATCTGCATCGCTACCTTGCGGAGTTCGATTTTCGGTACAACAATCGCTCTGCGGTGGGTGTAGAGGATCAGGAGCGGTCAATCCGCGCCCTGTCCGGCATCGCCGGCAAGAGGCTTACCTACCGTGGCTCACGAAGCGCCACGTGAAACCTAAATAGGTGTTGCGTGGCGGAATTTCTGGCAATCACGGTGCATCCGTCAGCGTTAGGTGAAAGCGACCTGACGGTGGCGGATGCCATGCGTCAGGTTCTCGACGTGATCGAGTTGGTCGAGAAGGCCGACGAGGTTGAGGGCTCGGAAGAGTCAAAGGTTGTCTGGCGGCTAAAGAGAGCTTCGACGAATAGTCCGTTTACGGTCGAGGCGCAGGGCTGGTCCAAAGACCCTGCTGTTTCAGTTGATGTGCGCGCCGCTCGGGCGAAGCGAACCGCCAGGGAGGCCATAGCAGGGCTTCTTATTTCTCACGAGCCGCCTGATTGGATGGATGGCGCGGCGCTGAGGACTGCAAAACGGCTTCTCGAACGAAACTTAAATGGGATTGGGCAAACAGACCTGCGGATGGGCGACGATCCAATCCAGATTTTCCCTGCCACAGCCCAAATCGGAGTCATCTCGCTTGAGAAGGCGTTGATCGACGAGAAATTGTCCGCTCCAAACCTTCGACGAACTGAATTCGGATCGTTTGAAGGGGAGATCATCGCAGCGACCCGCCACTATCAGAATCCGGCCCTCGTTATTCGCGAGCGATTAACGGGTGATCGCATCACCTGCGTTTTGTCACCCGACATTGCCCAGCAGGTCGGGCCGGCCCATAGTTGGACCGAGATATGGGCCGGGCGGCGAGTCATGGTCGGCGGTGCGCTGCATTACAGTACAGAGGGCCAAATAGCCAAAGCGGACGTCGACGCGCTTAGCGTTGTTGATGAGAGGATTGTTGATCTCAATGAGTTACGCGAACTCGACATAACAGGTGGCATGTCTGCCGCAGATTTTTTGAACCTCATTCGTGGCGCGGATAATGGCTAAGGCTAAGAGGGTCTATTGGGATTCTTGCGCGTGGTTGGGCCTCTTGAACAAAGAAGACGGCCGCAAAAGGCCATTAGAGATTATCTATAACGGTGCACGGGACGGCTCATATGAGCTATGGACTTCTACGTATTCATTGGTTGAAGTAAATCGATACGAACATGAAATGGGTAAGCCAAAACCCTTGAGCGCAGAAAATCTCGATCTAATCAAAGCATTCTTCAATCAGCCGTTCATCAAACTTCTGCCGGTTGACATGGAAATAGCCGATATGGCGCGAAAGCTGGTCCGAGAGACGCCTAAACTCTCTAAGAGACCAGACGCAGTGCATTTGGCGTCCGCGATCCGATGGTCTCTCGACGAGATGCATACCTATGACGGATCGGACTTGCTCCATCTCTCTGAAAAGTTCGCCACCAAGGCGGGCACTCTCATCAAGATATGTGTACCCGATGAGGCATCAGATGGCCCGCTCTTCGCAGCCCTTGGCAAAGGATAAGCAATCGCAGCGGTTCGTCGACGCCGCCCGCGAACTTGGCGCCGATGAAGACGAGGCACGCTTCGATTCAGCCTTGAAAAAGGTGGCATCAGCACCGCCGCCTAAGGGCGCGCCCAAACCCGAGCCGAAAAAGAAGCCCGCTGAGTAGCGGGCTTTTTCATGGAGACATCAATGGAGCATTGGTCTGACTGTGCGCTGCATGCCGCCGGGTTTGCCTGTGACTGCGGCGGCTTACAACTGGCAGATTATGCGCCGGAACGGTTTCGCGTTGCGGACATATCCATTCCGGGGCGCGTCGGATTTTTCGTCGATCTCGGCAGCAGAGAAGGCTTCGTCGAGGCGCATTGTCTTCCAACCGATACGCTCGTTGCTATTGCTGCCGCCACGAACCTGCCAGACGCTCATGGCGAGGTTGCCAGCAGTCGTTTCCCCAACGGTGTGAACCTCAACAACCCGAGAAAAGCCGTCGTAGCGCAACTCAAGGCGCTTACCGCTTCTCAACGCTGAACACGCCACCTCTGCCCACATGGCGAGCCTCCTAGAGTTGCCGTCAGGACAGCCTATCCCGATTCGCGCGTGGTTCGCGAAGTATATAATTCCCAAAGCAAAAGGCCCCGGATTTCGCCGGGGCCTCGGTGCGACGGTTGAAGCCGCGTTCGGTTACTCGCGGTTGCCGAACAGCTGCAGCAACATGGTGAACATGTTGATGAAGTTCAGGTAGAGCGACAGCGCGCCGAGGATGGCGCTCTTCTGCTGGGCAAAGCCGTCCATGCCGCCATAGAGGTACTCGGTCTTCAGGCGCTGGGTGTCGTAGGCGGTGAGGCCGGCGAACACCAGAACGCCGATCACCGAGATGGCGAACTGCATCGCCGACGACGCCAGGAAGATGTTGACCAGCGAGGCGATCACGATGCCGATCAGGCCCATGATCAGGAACGACGCCATGCCGGACAGGTCTTTCTGGGTGGTGTAGCCGTACAGCGACAGCGCACCGAACGAGGCGGCGGTGATGAAGAACACCCGCACGATCGAGGTGTGGGTGAACACCAGGAAGATCGAGGCGAGCGACAGGCCCATCAGGCCGGCGAATACCCAGAAGGTGATCTGGGCCGACTGCGCGCTCATCGAATTGACGCGAGCGCTGAGCAGGAACACCACGCCGAGCGGCGCCAGCATGATGACGTACTTGAGCGGGCTGACGAACACCCACTGACCGAACGAGGTCAGGAACACGCCGTCACGCAGGCGAACCACCGCGTCCGCCGGGTTGTCGGTCACCGCGAGCATGTAGGTGCCGAGTGCTGCGAAGCCCGTGATTGCGAGCCCGAGCACCATGTAATTGTAGATGCTGAGCATGTAGGCGCGCAGGCCGGCGTCCACCGCAGCGGCCTCGGCGCGCGAGACCGTTCTGCCGAACGGCGCTGCAGCGTTCCGATCAAACTGTGCCATCGTAATCCTCGTGCTTTCCCTGCCGGAGATCACTCGTGGTGCTCGCCCCCCGGCCGACCCGAGAAATATGGAGGCAAATCGAGGCGGCACAAGACCGCGCCGGCCTTGATCCTGCCGTTAAAGTCGGCGTGCGGCGCCAAGCCGCGCCGAAGGGTTAACCATCTGAAAACCCAGACCGCCGCCGCTCCGCGCCTCCGCAAAGTCCACATCGCGCCAATTCGAGCGAAAACGCCAACCATTACGCAAGGGGGCGGCGACAGCATGCACGGGCCAGGATGGGAGACCGCGACCATGCAAGACCCGGTCGACAATATGAAGGCTCGCGTACGCTGCCCGGAATGTCGCAGCATATTTCGCGCCCGGATCCATCGGCTGGTGTTCGCCGAGCCGGTGGCCTGCCCGGTGTGCCGAACCCAGCTCCGCTTCCACGTCAGTCGCCATAGCGAGAGCGAGGACGTCGAGCACTATATCCGATACGTGGAACAACGCACCCGCCACCCCCATTTCTTCGCCGGTCGCTGACGGCTTCGGCGAGGGAACGCCACGCCGGCTCCGGCCCTTGCGCCGGCCCGGCGCTCTCCCGAAATCCCCTCATCCGCCGCCAGACGGCTCGGCCGGGGTTCGCATCACAGGTGCCGCAGCACTGGCGCGGGCTTTTCGCCGAGCGCGCGCCAGGTGCCGGCCAGTCCGAACGCCACCGTCAGCACCAGCGCCGCCACCACTGCCACCACCGCGCCGGGGCCGTTCCACGCGAACGGGATCTTCATGGCGTAGGTGACGATGGCCCAGCCAGCGACCGAGCCCGCCAGCACGCCGAACACCGCGGTCACCAGCCCGAGCGCGGCGTATTCCAGCACATAGGCCGTGAGCAGCCGGCCGCGGGTGGCACCGAGCGTCTTCAGAATCACCGCGTCATAGACGCGGTGGCGGTGCCCGGCGGCGAGCGCGCCCGCCAGCACCAGCACGGCGGCGACCAGCGTGAGGATGCTGGCACCGCGGATGCCGTTGATCAAATTGCCGACCAGGTCGTTGACCGCGGCCAGCGCGTCCTTGACCCGCACCGTGGTCACAGTCGGGAACGCCGCCGCCACCTTGGTCAGCACGTCCAGCTCGGCCTTTGTTCCGTCGCTGCCGTTCGCCAGGCTCAAGGTGGCGAGGTGGGTGTGGGGGGCGCCGCGGAACGTTTCCGGGTTGAACACCAGCACGAAATTGATGCCGAGCGACTCCCAGTCGAGCGTGCGCAGGTTCGACAGCGTCGCCTCGATGTTGCGGCCCAGGACGTTGACCACGATCTTGTCGCCGATCTTGAGGTCGAACGCCTCGGCGATGCGCTTTTCCATCGATACCAGCGGTGGGCCGGTCTCGCCGGCCGTCCACCACGCGCCCTCGACCACCCGCGAGCCGTCGGGCGGGGCCTCGGCGTAGGTAATGCCCCGATCGCCCGACAGCACCCAGGCGACGTTCTGCGGCGCCTGGATGGTCTCGACGGCACGGCCGCCGAGCGAGATCAGCCGGCCGCGCAGCATCGGCACGCGGGTGAGCTGGCCGTCCGGTACCAGCTCCGTGATGAAGCGATCGAACCGGCCGGCCTCGGCGTTGGGAATGTCGACGAAGAAGAAGCTCGGCGCCCGCTCCGGCAGCGAGGAGGTGAGCTGGCGGCGCAGGTTCGAATCGATCTGTGCCAGCGTGACGAGCAGCGCAAGCCCGAGCCCGAGCGACAGCACCACCGCCGGGGTCACCGTACCGGGGCGGTGGATGTTGGCGATCGCGAGGCGCAGCTCGGTCGAGCGCACCCGCGGCACCCGGCGGGCCAGCGCCATGATGGCGGCGGCGACCAGCCGCAGCAGCACGAACACCGCGCCGGCGGCGCCGACATAGACCGCCGCGAGCCAGGGGTCGCCGGAGGTGAAGATCGCCAAGGCGGCGAGCGCCGCCACCGCCACGGCGGTCAGCACGGCGTAGCGCGGCCGCGGCCAGCGCCGCTCCGGCGCCACCATGTCGCGGAACAGCGCCGACACCGGCACGTCGTGGGCGCGGCCGAGCGGCCACAGCGCGAACGCCGCCGCGGTGACGAGGCCGTAAAGCAGCGCCAGCCCCAGCACATCGGGATAGAGCGCCGGTGCCAACGGGATCGGAATCACCGCGCCGAACAGCGCCGCCACCGCGAACGGCAGCGCCGCGCCGACGGCAAGGCCGATGATAACGCCGAGGCCGCCGAGCAGCAGCACCTGGGCGAGGTAGATCGCAAACACCTTGGCGCCGGAGGCGCCCAGCGCCTTGAAGGTGGCGATTACCTCGCGCTTCTTGTCCATGTAGCTCTTCACCGCGCTCGCCACCCCGACGCCGCCCACCATCAGCGCGGTGAGGCCGACGAAGGTGAGGAACTGGGTGAAGCGCTCGATCTGACGCTCGAGCTGCGGCGAGGCGTTGGCGCGGGTGCGCGCCTCCCAACCGGCCTGGGGGAAGGCCGCCTCCGCCGCCTCGGTCAGCGCCTGCGCCGCCGCGTCGGAGCCGTCGGCCAGCAGCACACGGTAGGTCCAGCGCACCAGGCTGCCGGGCTGCACCAGGCCGGTGGCGCGCAGCGCGTCCTCGCCGACCAGCAGGCGCGGGCCAAAGCCGATGCCGCCGGCGAGGCGATCGGGCTCCTGGCGCACCAGGGCGCGCAGCTCGAAGGTCGCAGCGCCGACCTCGATGCGGTCGCCGGGCTTGAGGTTGAGCCGAGCCAGCAGGGCGGGGTCGGCGGCGGCGCCGAACGCGCCGTCGCGGCGGGCGAGGAGATCGGCGGTGGCGAGCTGCGGGTCGAGCTTGAGCTCGCCGAGCCTCGGATAGCCGGCATCGACCGCCTTCATTTCGACCAGCGTCGAGCCGCCGTCCGCGGCGCGGGCCATGCCGCGCATGGTGGCGACCACGCCGACGGTGCCGCTGCGGTCGAGAAACGCCCGCTCCTCCGGGCTGGCCTCGCGGTGGATCAGCGAGAACGCCGCGTCGGCGCCGAGGATGGTGCGGCCCTCGTGGGCGATGCCGTCGGTGAGGGCGCGCGACATCGAGCCGACGCCGGCAATGGCGGTGACGCCAAGCGCGATGCAGGCGAGGAAGATGCGAAAGCCCTGGATGCCGCCGCGCAGCTCGCGCACCGCGAGCCTGACTGCCAGCGCGGCGCCGGCCAGCGCACCGGGCGAGGTGGAAACGAACGCGCTCATAGGCCGGCCTCTACGCCAGAACCTGGGCGCGCGACGTCGCAGCGCCCTCGATGCCGCCGGAGCGGATGCGCACGGTACGGCCGCAGCGCCGCGCCAGCTCGAGGTCGTGGGTGACGATGACGAGCGTGGTGCCGCGTTCGCGCTGCTGGTCGAACAACAGCTCGACGATGGTGCCGCCGGTCGATTCGTCGAGATTGCCGGTCGGCTCGTCGGCGACCAGGATCGGCGGGTTGGGGGCGAGCGCGCGGGCCAGCGCCACGCGCTGCTGCTCGCCGCCGGACAGCTGGGCGGGGTAGTGGTCGAGCCGGTCGTTGAGCCCGACGATGGCGAGTTCTCGCTCGGCGCGGGCGAAGGCATCGGCGGCGCCAGCCAATTCCAGCGGCACCGCGACGTTCTCAAGCGCCGTCATGGTCGGGATGAGGTGGAAGGACTGGAACACGATGCCGATATGGCGGCCGCGGAAGCGGGCAAGGTCGTCCTCGCTCAGCTGCATCAGGTTCTCGCCGGCCACCGTCACCCGGCCCGAATCGGGTTTCTCCAGTCCGGCCAGCACCATCAGCAGGGTCGACTTGCCCGATCCCGACGGCCCTACCAAACCAACCGCCTCGCCCCGATCTATGGTGAGATCGATGTCCTTGAGGACATGGACGCGGGCCGCCCCTCGGCCCAGCCAGAGATCGACCCCCGACAGGGCGATCGCCGGCTCCGGTTGTGCTGTCGCCGAGGTTTCGGTCATGCCGATATTGTCCTGGTTCGGGCGCCGCCCCGAGATGGAAGAGTTCATGACGGCAGAATATGGGGAGTTTCCGCGCCGGGACCAGAACCGTGGCGATTCAGGGCGCCGCGGGCTTCTGGCCGGGGCCGCAGGGGTGCTGATGACGATTTCGCTCGCCGGTTCAATGTCCCACGTCGCCGATGCCGCGAACGAGGGCGGCGCGCTCCGCCTGGTGGCGCTGGGCGACAGCCTTACCGCCGGCTACGGCCTGCCGGCCGATGCGGCGCTGCCGGTGCAGCTCCAGCGCCGGCTCGAGGCGCGCGGTCACAAGGTGGTGATCGTCAATGCCGGGGTGTCGGGCGACACCGCCTCCGGCGGGCTGGAGCGGCTCGACTGGTCGATCGCCGCCGACGCCGAGGGCGCGATCGTGGCGCTCGGCGCCAACGACGCGCTGCGCGGCATCGACCCCGCCGTCACCCGCAAGGCGCTCGATGCCATCCTGAGCCGCCTTCGGGCCAAGGGGCTGGAGGTGCTGCTGGCCGGCATGCTGGCACCGCGCAATCTCGGCGAGGCCTACGCTCGAGCGTTCGATGCGATCTATCCTGACCTCGCCCGCCAGCATGGCGTCGAGTTCTATCCGTTTCTGCTGGAGGGGGTGGTGGGGGTGCCGCGGTTCAACCTGAACGACGGCATCCACCCCACCGCCGAGGGCGTCGGCCTGATCGCCGACCGGATGCTGCCCGCGGTCGAGCGGCTGCTGGCGAAGGTCGAGGCCAAGCGGGCCGGGCACTGACGGCCGCGACTGTTGCCGGTCGTGGTTGACCGTGCCGGCGCCGTCCGGCAAACCTTGGCATCGCTGCGCGGGCGGGGCCGCGCTGGCGAGGAGGGTGTGATGCCGCGTCTCTTCACCGGGCTGGAAATCCCGGCCGAGATCGGCAGCTCGCTCATGTTGCTGCGCGGCGGGGTGCCGGGGGCGCGCTGGGTCGAGCCCGGCGACTTCCACATCACCCTGCGCTTCATCGGCGATGTCGACGATCGCGTCGGCCGCGAGGTCGCCGCCATGCTCGGCGACATCCGGCGCAAGGCGTTCGAGCTGTCGTTGGTCGGGCTCGACGTGTTCGGGGGTCGGAAACCCCGGGCGATCTATGTCCCGGTGGAGGCGCCGTCGGTGCTGGCCGAACTGCAGGCCGAGCACGAGCGGCTGATGCAGCGGATCGGCCTTTCACCCGAAGGTCGCAACTACCGGCCCCACGTCACCCTGGCCCGGCTGCGCGAAACGGCGCCGCGGACGGTGGCGGACTATCTGGCGGCGCGCGGCCTCTATCGCAGCCCGCCGTTCCGCGCCTCGCGCTTCGTGCTGTTCTCGTCGCGGGCTTCGGTCGGCGGTGGTCCGTACGTCGTCGAGGCGGCCTATCCCTTGCTCTGATGTTGAGCCTTCAGGAGGTTTCATGCGCGAAAAGCTGATCGGACCGAAACGCGAGCAGGCGCTCAAGGCGCTCCACGGCTGGCGCGAGGTCGAGGACCGCGACGCTATCACCAAGCGGTTCGTGTTCCGCGATTTCAGCGAGGCGTTCGGCTGGATGACGCGCGTCGCCCTGGTGGCCGAGCGCATGGACCACCATCCCGAATGGCTCAATGTCTACAAGACGGTCGAGGTGACGCTGTCGACCCACGACGCCGGCGGCGTCACCGAACTCGACGCGGCGCTGGCCAAGATCATGGACGGTATCGCCGCCCAGGTCCGGTGAGACCCGGAGCAGCGTCGGGCCACCGGGCCGCTGTCGCTGGAACTGCCGAGCCCCGCCGCTGCGGCGAGGCTCCGATCCGATGTGACCCAACGGACACGGGCGGACGGTGACAACCGCCGCCCAGCCGGCCGATGCTCACTGGTAATACGGCGACGGGACAAAGCGGCCGCCGCGGCCGGGTCCGAAATACTCGGTGGGCGTGCCCTGATAATAGCCGTAATAGCCGGGCGGTCCGAAATCGCCGCGCCGGGTTATGAGCGAATTGATGGGACCATCCGGAAACACCACGTCACCCCGATTGGGACCCAATGCCCCGCCGCCCGGCGGTTCGCCCGGAAGGTCGAGGGCCCGGAGGTCGGTACCATCGTTCGCTACGGCGGCACCTGCCATCAGCGCCGCGGCGGCGATTCCGATCAGCAGTTTCTTCATCGGAGTTCTCCTCTCAACGAGCACATCTTCCGCAGACGCGGAACCAGGTTTGCGGAAGACCGTGCGATAATTCAAAAGCTTGCGGAGCGTGCGGCCGGGGCGATCGGTGCGATGCACCCTGCCCGACGCGCCACCCCAAGCCATCAGCCGGCGAGAGGTTCCGGCGGCCGGGGCGGCTGGGGGTTGCGTGAAAGGCCAAGCCCACGCGGAAAGCGTGCAGGCGCGCGCGCTTGACCAGTCATGATTTTGTGACCGGCAAGGCCGTTGGGGTCGGGCCGGGGTTTTGACCGGGCGGCGGGGGCGGCGACAGTCGCGGCCGGCTGGCGGTCAGGTCACGCCGCTGGCTCGGGTGCCGGCGTGCAGGGCGTCGGCGCTGGCGTTGGTCGTTGTCATCGCCGCGGTGAGCTCGGCATAGACCGCATCGGCGATGGTGACGGTGCCGTAGTTCGAGTTCTCGCCGTCGGGGCGGCCCTCGGCCGGCTGGTCGGCGTGCTCGAACCAGTGATAGCCGACCAGCGTCGGCTGCCCCAGCGCCGCGGTGACGAACCGCCCAAACGCCGCCGCGCGCTCGGCCTGGGTCGCAACCCGTGGCGAGGCGCCGCGGGTGTTGGGCAGGCCGGCATCGTCGCCGCGCACCGAGAACTCGCCGATCAGCGCGGGCTTGGCCGCCGCCGCATAGGTGGCGATCGCGGTCAGCGGCTCGGCGGCGTAGCAGTTGAACGACACCACATCGAGGTGGCGGCCGGCTGCCGCCACCACCTCCCGCTGCGGCGGGAAATGGAAGCGGCAGCCGAGCACGAGGTGGTTCGGCGCCACCGCCCGCACCGCGGCGGTGGTAACGGCGAAGTAGCGCTCGGCAACCTCGCCGGAAAACGAATCGCAGTCGCCGACGAAGGTGGCGCGGTCCGGGCAGACGCGGTTGAGCGTGGCCTCGTCGGCCGCGTCGCGATCATAGATCGCCAGGCGCGGAAACGGCTGCACGATCGGCGCCGGGCTTTCCGCCACCGCCGCGAACGAGCTGAGCCCGGTGCGCCACACCGCCTCGAACGCGGCGAAGTCGGCGTAGCGCCGGCGCAGATGCTCGGCCGCGCCGGCGCGGCCCGGCCGTCCCACCGGCAAGTTGAGGTACAGCGTCAGCAGCTCGTCGCGGCCGCGCCAGTCCGGCCCCCAGCGCAGCTCGTTGTCGACGAACCAGCCCACCACCGCCGCCTCGTCGCGGTAAGGACTGCAAAGATCGAGGGCGCGCTGGCGCGCGAACGCCTCGAAGCGGGGGTCGAAGACGTCAGGAAACGCATCGCCCCACGGCTCGGCCGGGCCGGCGAAGCTGAACGCGAACTTCTGGCCGAGGTCGAGCAGGGGCGCGATGGCGAGCGTGGTGCCGGCGGCGGCCACCTGTTCGTCCGACCACGCCCCCAGCGTGTTCACGCCCCACGACCGGAGTCGCGCCGCCGCCGCCCGCCGCCATGCTTCGGCGCTGCCGTATTTGGCCAGGCACGCCTCGGCGTAGGGAACGCGGTCGCTGTCGCCGGCCCGGTCCTGGTCGATGCGCACGGTGTTGACACCCTTCGACAGCCAGCGCCCGCCGTCGGGATCCACCAGCCACCACACGCCGTCGAGGCAGGCGGTGCGGAAGAAACCGGCGGCGTGCAAGCGGCTGTCACGGCGGCCGCCCCAGCGGGTTGCCGCGGTTGAGAGTGATTGCGTCATTTCAAGTCCGTTCTGTAGCTTGGCTATGCGCCGGCGCCGACAGGTATAAAGTGAGAGGCATCAAAGGCGATGCCGAGGAGGGAGGCCACCATGGCGCCGACAGCCCACGTCCACCATCCGGTGCCGCGCGACTTTGTCTGGGGCACCTCGACCGCCGCGTTCCAGATCGAGGGCGCGGCCCGCGAGGACGGCCGCGGAATGAGCGTGTGGGACACGTTCTGTGCCGCCGGCAAGGTGGCCAACCGAGACACCGGCGACGTCGCCTGCGACCATTACCACCGCTATCCCGAGGACATCGCCTTGATGCGCGAGCTCGGGATCGGCGCCTATCGGTTTTCGGTCGCCTGGCCGCGCATCCTGCCGCACGGCCGCGGCGCGGCGAACGAGCCGGGGCTGGCGTTCTACGACCGGCTGATCGACGCGGTGCTGGAAGCCGGCATCGAGCCGTGGCTGTGTCTTTATCATTGGGACCTGCCGCAGGCGCTGGCGGACCGTGGCGGCTGGCTGACCCGCGACTGCGCCGGCTGGTTCGCCGACTATGCGAGCGTGGTGGCGCGGCGCTATGGCGACCGGGTCAAGCGCTGGGTGACCATCAACGAGCCGTCGGTGTTCACGCTGTTCGGCTACGGCCTGGGCGACAGCGCGCCGGGGGTGTCGGGTCCGGCGGCGCTGCGGCGGGCGACCCACCACGTCAATCTCGCCCACGGCGCGGCGGTGGACGTGGTGCGGGCGCACGTCGCGGGTGCCGCCATCGGCTGCGTCCACAGCCGCCAGCAGTGCATTGGCGCCACCGATTCGGAGGCTGATACCAAGGCGGCGGCGCTGTTCGGCGCCCATTGGAACGACGCCTTCCCCGATCCGCAGCTTATCGGCGCCTATCCGGCGCTGATCGCCGAGGACATGGAGCCCTATGTCGCCCCCGGCGACATGGCGCGGATCTGCCGGCCGGTCGATTTCTTCGGCATCAACCACTATTCGCCCAACTACTGCCAGGCGGCGCCGTGGTCGCCGCTGGGCTATGGCTTCGGGCCGATGCCGGCCGGCACGCCGAAGACGCCGATCGACTGGCCGATCGTACCCGACGCCTTCCGCGCCGTGCTGGTCGAGGCGTCGAGAAAGTACCGCCTGCCGATCTATGTCACCGAGAACGGCATGGGCGGGCACGATGCGCCGGACGCCACCGGCGCGGTCAATGATCCCGAGCGCATCGCCTATCTCGACGCCTATACCGGCGCGATGCGGGCGGCGATGGCCGAGGGCGCCGACATTCGCGGCTATTTCGTGTGGTCGCTGACCGACAATTTCGAGTGGGGCGCCGGCTACGCCTCGCGGTTCGGCATCGTCCATATCGACTACGAAACGCAGAAGCGCACGCCCAAGGCGTCGTTCCGCTGGTTCGCCGAGCTGATCCAGGCGACGCGGCGCTGACGGTCAGGTCGCGGCGGCGTCGGGCGGGTCGGGGTCGGTTGGCCCCGGCGGCGGCGCGGCGGGGGCGACCGCGTCGATCGCCACCAGCAGCGTGGCGACGCGGTGGGCGGACGAGCGCCAATCGGCCAGCCGGTTGTAATTGTCGACCACCCAGTTGAAAGCGCCCTGGACGGTGACGAACGCCGCCGCCGCCTGGGTCAGTTCGCCGAGGCTCATGGTGCCGTCGAGGTATTTCGGCGCGCACAGCAGCCACGCCACCACCGGCGCCAACAGCACGTTGGACTGCTGCACCAAGGTGGTGCGGGCAAGCTGGTAGGCGAGGTCGCGCCAGCGCCGCAGCGCCGCGATCACGCCGACCCAGATGGCGCGGCGTTCAGAATAGGTCGCCGCCAGCTCGGCCTGGGTTTGGCCGCGCAACAGGTCGGCGGCGGCGCGGAAACGGGCCTCGGCCTGGTTCTTCTGCTCGATCACCCGCGGCAGCCGCCGCCCGATCAGAAACATCATCGAGGTGAAGAAGGTCGAATACAGCACCACCGCGAACACCAGGTAGGCCGGAATGGTCCAGGCGGAGCCGAACGCCTTGACGGTGAGCGAGCCGCCAACGCTCCACAGCACGCCGAAAAAGGTGAGCGCGGTCAGGACCGACGATACCAGCGCGGTGGCGAGGTCGACCGGGGCGTCGGTGGCGAGGCGAATATCCTCGGCGATGCGGTATTCCGGGTTCTCCGAGCCGGAATTGACGTGGCCGATGCGCTGGAAGCGGTTGTCGGACAGCCACAGGTCGACGACGTAGCGCGTCATCGCCTCGCGCCATTTGCGCTGGGTGGTCATGCGCACCACCACCGCGGTCGCCGACAGCACCACCGAGGTGACGGCCAGCGGCACGAACAGCTTGGCCTCGAACATCAGCGCGGCGGCGTCGCGCTTCTCCAGGGCGTCGAAGAACCGCCCGTTCCAATAGTTGAGCAGGAACTGGACGCCGATCTGGGCCAGCACCAGCACCGCCAGCACCGCGCACAGGCTCCACGCCACCCAGGCGCGCCGGCCGCGCCAGAACATCAGCGCGGCAGACCAGAACCGGGAAACACGCTGCTTGTACTCGGCCCAGGTTTCGGGCGTTTCGACGACCATTGAACGACTCGGACGATGGGGTTGGCTGCGGAGAGCTGGGGCGGTGGAGGGGTGCGCCGCAGGCCGGCGGGTCAGCGGTTGACGGCAAGCCCGGCGGCGAGGCCGATCCAGGTGGCGGCGAGGCACAGCACCACCGACGCCGTGATGTTGGCGCCGGCCCACAGCCATTCGCCGTCGCGGACCAGGTTCAGGGTCTGCAGGCTGAAGGAGGAGAAGGTGGTGAAGCCGCCGCAGAGGCCGAACATCAGGAACAGCCGGGTGTTGGCGGACAGGAACAGCCGACCTTCCGGGATGGCGAACGCCGCGACCAGGCCAATCACGAACGAGCCCAGCACGTTGACGGCCAGGGTGCCGAACGGAAAGCTCTCGCCGACCCAGCGGGCGGCCAACCCCGAGCATCCATAGCGCGCCACGCTGCCGAGCGCGCCGCCCACGGCCACCAACAGCAACTCCATCTGGTCGGTCCATCCTGGTTTGTCATGGGGTGCTCCGCGCCGTGCCCGCCGCGTACCCGGCGCCTATGGCTCAAGCCCCGCCCGTTCCTTCAGGCCGTCGGGGCCGTATTGCAGCACCTCGACCTTCTCAAGCGTGACCAGGCCGCTGGTCGGCCCGGCCGACATCATGGCGTCGAGCATAGGCAGGAAGCCACGAATCTTGTCCTCGGTGTCGACGATCTCGACCACCATCGGCAGGTCGAACGACAACCGCAGAATTTTGGCGGTATGCAGGCGGCTGGACTGGCCGAACCCCATCGGACCGCGCAGCACGGTGGCGCCGGCGAGCTGGCACTCGCGCGCCTTGGTCACGATGGCCTCATAAAGCGCTTGATGGCCATGGCGGTCGCTCTCGCCGAAGAAGATGCGGAGCAGCATGGCATTCCTGGCGATCTGCATGGTGCCTCTCCCGGCGCGCGAGCCATCGCGCGGCGGCTAGGATAGCACCGCCTCGCCGAGCGGGGCGAGGGCGCAGGCCGAACAGCTCGGTGGAGGGTGCGGCAGGGCCGCCACGACCGCCCGAACAGGGCGGCAAAACACGGAGAAGCGAAGCCTGGCAGGGGTCGTTGCCAAGGCTTCGCCATCCGAGGCGGCCGGCTACGCGAGACCCAGGGCCGGCCATGCCAACTCTTCAGCAATTCGGTTGCCAACCCACACACCACAACATATCGGCCAGAATTGAGGCGCCCGCCGAGATATAGCCCGGCGAGGCCGCTGCCTGCGCATCTGGCATTGCGTTCTGCGAATCGTGGTTCGCAGAGTGCGAAACGGCGGTCGCCGCGGGCCTCGTCATGCCGCACCGGCCATGGCCACCCGGCGGCGGCGTCAGCGCCTGGCGTCGGCGCCGCGCTGCTGCTGCAGACGCTGCATCGCCGGCAGCAACAATCGCCGCGGCACCAGGCCGACCAACGCGGCGGCCAGCCGGTTGGTGATGCCCGGCACCACGACGCGGCGGCCGGCATTGAAGCCGTCATAGCCGGCCTTGGCCACCGCCTCGGCCGACATCGTCATGGCGGACGGAATGCTGGCCAGCGACATGCCCGAGCGCGCCTGGAACCCGGTCGGCACCGGGCCGGGGCACAGCACCGTGACGCTGGCACCGCTGCCGGAAAGCTCCTGCGCCAGCGCCTCGGAAAACGACAGCACGAACGCCTTGGTGGCGTAATAGACCGCCATCCCCGGCCCGGGCAGGAAGCCGGCCACCGAGGCGACGTTGAGGATGCCGCCGCGGTGCCGGATCACCCCCGGCAGGAAGCGCAGGCTGAAGTCGGTCAGGGCGCGGACGTTGAGGTCGATCATCTGGAGCTGCTCGGCGCGGTCGAGCGCGCCGGCGGCGCCGACCAGACCGAAGCCGGCGTTGTTGACCACGACGGCCGGCTCGAACCCCTTGGCGGCGAGCTCGGCCGCCACCAGGCCGGCGCTATCGCCCCGGCAAAGGTCGGCCGGCACCACCAGCGGCCGCGGCGCCCCGGCTGCCGCGATCTCGTCGGCGAGCGCGGACAGGCCAGCCGCGTGCCGCGCCACCAGCGCCAATTGGTGGCCGTCGGCGGCGAACAACCGGGCGAGCGCCGCGCCGATCCCGGTCGAGGCGCCGGTGACCAGCACCAACGGATGCCGTGCCATCCCTCAAGATCCCCCCATCCGGTTTCCGGGAGATCACGCCGCAATCCCGGAAACAACTCAGCCGCCATCCGTGCTCGAAACCGCGATCTTCCTCGACCGGCCAGCGTTTTGCAGGCTTGATACGGTTTCCGCGACCCCGACGGGTCACCCCGACGCCGTATGGCGGCCGGCCATCAGGCGTCCGCGTCCGGAACCGCGCGGTCGGCGATCTTGAGCTTGAGCGCAATGCGGTCGCGGGCCGGGACGTGAAGCAGGTCGGCCGCCCGCCACACCACGCTGTCCTCCAGCTCGTCGACCCGGCCGTCGGCAAACACCACCTCCCACATCATCTCGACGATGCGGCGGCGCTCCTCGTCGTCGAGGGCGCGGTTGAGCACCGAGGTGAAGCTGTAGAGGTCGATCGCCTCGAGGTCCTTGTCGATCGCGGCGGCGATCAGCCGGGCGGCCTCGCCGGCATCGAGGTCGAAACGCTGGCGCAGGATCGCGGCAAGGTGCTCGCGCTCGACCGCGCTCATCTCGCCGTCGACCGAGACGAGGTGGACCAACAGCGCGGTCGCCGCCAGCCGGTAGTCGTAATCGGAGAATTCCGCGCTCTCGGGCCGCCCCCCGGTCAACTCGCTCACCAGACGCACCAAAGACCGCAACATCGCGTCAGCTCCCTGCCACCTGGGCTTTGGGTCACCTGTTTTGGCGGCCGGGACGCCGCCGGGACGCCGGAGGGCGTGCAGGCGGCATCTCATCCGGGCCGGAGTCATCCAGGTGATGGATTCATCCGCATTAACCGGCCGGCCGGGAGATGTTTCGGCAGCCGGTCAGTTCGGAAACACGTAGATCAACACCCGCAACTCGGTCTCGGGTGTGGAGATCGGGTCTGTCAGGTATTCTTCAACGTAAAGATCGCGGACGTCGACTCGTTTTTGATCGAGAAAATTGGTCATCGTCTCATAAGTGCCATCGAGGGTGTCGAAAGACCCGCGGTGGGTGAAGCGCAGGGCGCGGCCGGCGGGGGAGGGCCGCACGCTGGGTTCCTCGGCGACGGCGGACGGCGGCGGCGCCTCGGCCAGCGGCACCCCGGCCTCGAAATCGAAGCCGGCGTCGTCGGCGCGCAGATAGACCACGGTGGGCGGGCCGGCCGGCGTCAGATTGCGGGCGGCGAGCGCGGCATTGACGGCCTTGAACGCCTTCTGCAACGTCTCGAAGCCATTTTCCCAGCCGGTGCCGCCCTTGATCGACAGCAGCGGGCGCTCGGCATAGCTCACCTCCTCGCCGAACGGGTCGTCGGGCTTGGTGGCGGTGGTGGTGGCCTCGGCGGGCGCCGTGCCGGGCGCGGCGGGTGCGCCTGGGGCGGCGGGGTCGGGCGGCGCGCTCGGCGCGGGCGGTGGTGCCGACGGTGCCGCGGCCGGCGGCGTCTCGGCCATAGCCGGGCTGAAGGCTGGTCCAGCGCCCAGTGCAAGGGCGAGCAGCAAAGTCGAAGCAGTTCGGCGCATCATGACGTCCCCGGGTGGCGGCGAACACTACCATGTCCGCAGTTTGGCCATGGAGGCGACTCGCAAAACAACCGCCAATCCGCCATATAGCCGGCCAGAGGTTTGACCGAGGTTCATCGTGGCCACATTGGCTGATCGCCCCTTTCTCAAGATGAACGGCGCCGGCAACGCCATCATCGTGCTGGATCTGCGGGCTGACCCGGTGTCGATCCCGGCCGACGAAGTGTGCGCGGTGGCCGCGCGGGTGCCGTTCGACCAGATGATGGTGCTCTATCCGCCGCGCACGCCGGGCAGCGACGCCTATGTTCGCATCCTCAACCAGGACGGCTCCGAATCGGGCGCCTGCGGCAACGGCACCCGCTGCATCGCCGACATTGTGTTCGCCGAGACCGGCAAGGATGCCCTGCTGTTCGAGACCCGCGCCGGGCTGTTGCCGTGCGTTCGGGCCGAGGGCGGACTGATCACGGTGGACATGGGGCCGCCGCGGCTGAGATGGGACGAGATCCCGCTGGCCGAGCCGTTCGCCGACACCCGCGCCATCGAGCTCGAGATCGGCCCGCGCGGCGCGCCGATCCTGCACTCGCCCGCGGTGGTCAACATGGGCAACCCCCACGCCATCTTCTGGGTGGACGACGTCGAGGCGGTCGACCTCGCCCGGGTCGGGCCGCTGCTCGAATGCCACCCGCTGTTTCCCGAGCGCGCCAACATCTCGCT
Source organism: Blastochloris viridis (assembly GCF_001402875.1). Taxonomy (NCBI): domain Bacteria; kingdom Pseudomonadati; phylum Pseudomonadota; class Alphaproteobacteria; order Hyphomicrobiales; family Blastochloridaceae; genus Blastochloris; species Blastochloris viridis. The sequence continues at coordinate 26,912 of NZ_CP012946.1, forward strand.
CGCCCAGGTGATCGACCGCGGCCATATCCGGCTGAAAGTTTGGGAGCGCGGCGCCGGCATCACGCTGGCCTGCGGCTCGGCGGCCTGTGCCGCGGTGGTCGCCGCCGTCCGCACCCGCCGCACCGAGCGCAAGGCCAGGGTGTCGCTGCCCGGCGGCGACCTCGTCATCGAATGGCGCCACAGCGACGACCGCGTGCTGATGACCGGCCCGGTCGAGCACGAGTTCGCCGGGCGGTTCGACCCCCACTGGTTCGAGGCCGCGGCCTGAAGCATCCAACCTGACTGAAGTCAGGCCGGATGCTTTACGTTGCTGATCTTTCGCATTTTCTTCGCAAAACCGGTTCCAACTTTTTCGGAAAATGCTCTGATGGTCGAGATCGTCACCTTCGGCTGCCGGCTCAACACCGTGGAATCGGAAGCGATGCGGCGCGCCGCCGACGAGGCCGGGCTCAAGGACGCCGTCATCGTCAACACCTGCGCGGTGACCGCGGAAGCGGTGCGCCAGGCGCGGCAGTCGATCCGCAAGCTGAAGCGCGAGAACCCCGGCGCCCGCATCGTCGTCACCGGCTGCGCCGCCCAGACCGAGCCCGCCACCTTCGCCGACATGCCGGAGGTGGCCCGGGTGATCGGCAATGGCGACAAGACCTTGCCGACGGCGTGGGCCGCCACCCGTTCCGCGCTCGATTTCGGCGCCTCCGACACCGAAAAGGTCGCGGTCAACGACATCTTTGCGGTGCGCGAGACCGCCGCCCACCTGATCGACGGCCTCGACGGCCGCACCCGCGCCTTCGTGCAGGTGCAGAACGGCTGCGACCACCGCTGCACCTTCTGCATCATCCCTTACGGCCGCGGTGTCTCGCGCTCGGTGGCGATGGGAGAGGCGGTGGCGGCGGTGCGCCATCTGGTCGAGACCGGCCACGCCGAGGTGGTGCTGACCGGGGTCGACCTCACCTCTTACGGCGGCGATCTGCCCGGCGCGCCCAAGCTCGGCACCCTGGTCAAGGCCATCCTCCGGCACGTGCCGGAGCTGAAGCGATTGCGGTTGTCGTCGATCGATTCGGTCGAGGCCGACCGCGACCTGGTCGATGCGTTGGCCAGCGAGGCGCGGCTGATGCCGCATCTGCACCTGTCGTTGCAGGCGGGCGACGACATGGTGTTGAAGCGCATGAAGCGCCGCCACCGCGCCCAGGACGCCGTGGCGTTCTGCGACCTGCTGCGCGCCTTGCGGCCCGACATGGTGTTCGGCGCCGACCTGATCGCCGGCTTCCCGACCGAGACCGACGACATGGCGGAGAACACCGTTCGCCACGTCGAGGACTGCGGATTGACCTTCCTCCACGTCTTCCCGTTCTCGCCCCGGGACGGCACCCCGGCGGCCAAGATGCCGCTGGTCGAGCGCGAGGTGGTGAAGGCGCGGGCGGCACGGCTCCGCGCCACGGGCGAGGAGCGGCTGAGGCTCCACCTCGATGAGCAGATCGGCGCCCGCCACGCCGTGCTGGTGGAATCGGACGGCCTTGGCCGCACGCCGCAGTTCACGCAAGTTCAGCTCGCCGAGCCGGCCGCGCCCGGCAGCCTGGTCGAGGTGACCATTCGCAGCCATGACGGCCGGCGGCTGATCGCGGGGTGACCGCGCACGTTCTCCCGGCCGAATCGTGGGAATACCGGTGCGGCAGCGCATCCGGTCATTCCCGGCCGAGCCGCCTTGGCGGCGAGGGGAAGGGAACCCAGGGACCACGGTGCCGGCATATCTCCTGCCGGCATATTTCCTGAAAGTCGCGGTTCCTGGGTCCTCTTCTCTCGCATCGCTTTGCGATGCTCGCCGAGGACGACAGGTCGAGCCTCCTGCGACCCTTACCCCACCGCCCGGATCGCGGCGATGCGGGCGGTCATGGTGGGGTGGGTGGAGAACCAGCTCAAGCCGTCCGGCGGGTCGAAGATGAACATCTGCTGGACCTCGTCGGCGACCGCGCCGACCTCGGGCTTGGCCTCGATCTTGGTCAGCGCCGACACCAGGGCGCCTGGGTTCTTGGTCAGCTCGATGGCGCCGGCGTCGGCCAGGAATTCGCGCTTGCGGGAGATGGCAAAGCGCAACGCCAGCGACACCAGCCGCGCCAGCCACAGCACCGTCACCGCCACCACCAGGAACATGAGAATCTGGCCGGCCTTCTTGCCGTTCCGCGAATAGGAGGCGCCGCGCATCAGCTGGGTGGCGAGTTCGGCGGCGAGGGCGAACACCCCGACGAACACCACCGAGACGATCAGCAGCCGGGTGTCGCGATTGATGACGTGGGTCATCTCGTGGGCCAGCACCGCCTCCAGCTCGCGGTCGTCGAGCGCGGCGAGCAGCCCTGAGGTGACGCCGACCACCGCGTTCCGCTCGCTCCAGCCGGTGGCAAAGGCGTTGAGGCCGGAGCTGTCGATCACCGCGACCTTGGGCGTCGGCAGCCCGCGCGAGATCGCAAGCGGCTCGATGAGCCGCCGCACCCGCCGCGCGCCCTCCGAGCTGTCGTCGAGCTTGGCGCCGGCCAACGCCAGGATCGCCGGCCGCTGCACCAGATAGGCGATGGCGAACCACAGCCCGGTTGCCGCCAGCACCACCGGGAGCGCCAGCGCGAACGCCTGGTTGGCGTCGGCCGGCGCGGAGCTGCCATCCTCGGTCACGATCAGCGCAAAGGCGTGGCACAGCACGAAGGTGACCGCGGCCATCAGCGCCGGGAATGCGATCAGCAGCAGCACGCTGCGCGAGTTGTTGCGCCAGATCCAGGTCTTGAGCCCGACCACGCCGGCCGGCAGCGGCCGCGGCGACGCCGCAGCGCTCGCCGCCGGGCCGAGCGGCCGGTCGCTCATTTGAAGCTGACCTTGACCGGCTCGTTGATTTCGGCGGCGCGGTCGGCCGGCAGGTCATAGAACTGGGCGGGCGCGAAGCCGAGCCGCGTGGCGAACAGCACTGCCGGGATCTGCGCGATCGAGGCGTTGTACTCGCTGACCGAATTGTTGAGGAAGCGCCGCGCCGCGGCGATCTTGTCCTCGATGTCCATCAACTGGGTCTGCAGCGTCTGGAAATTGGCGCTGGCCTTGAGGTCGGGATAGGCCTCGGCCACCGCGATCAGCCCGCCCAGCGCCCGGCTGAGACCCGCTTCCGCCGCCATCTTTGCGGCCGGCGTGTCGGCCGCCGCCACCGCGGTGCGGGCCTCGGTGATCCTCTCAAGGACGCCCGATTCGTGCTGGGCGTAGCCCTTCACCGTCTCCACCAGCTGCGGCACCAGGTCGAAGCGCTGGCGCAGCTGCACGTCGATGTCGCCTTCGGCGTTGTTGACCGCCTGCCGCAGCGCCACCAGGCGATTGTAGACCACCACCGCCCACAGCGCGGCCGCGACGATCACACCCAGAACGAGCCAACCCATGATCCATCCTCCGCTCCGACGTCGTTGCCGGCCAGTGCCGCCGGCCATGCCAACCACAGACGATGTCGCGCCCCGCGCCGACGGCTCCATTATAGCGGCGCCGCGCGCGCCGACAGGATCAAATCTTTCCCCTGCAAAGCGCTCGCGAGGTTGCCGATTTGCTAACCGTTTCGACCACAGTTTCAACACGGTGTCGGCGGAGCTTGCCGACACTCCGCGCAAGGCCGCCTTCAGGGGCTGACACGGCAGCGCGCGTCCGTTCCAGGACGGTCCAAGGTCGCGACGGTCCAGGGTCGTCGGCGAGCGGATCGGGTTTGAGCGAGACGCGCGGCATGGCCGGCCGGTTCCGCGGCGGCAATCCCCCACTTTGGACAAGGGACCATCGATGGCCGCATCCAGACCCGCCCGCCAAGCCGATACCGATATCACCGGCGAGGCCACCAATTTTGCCAAGGACCAGCTCAAGGCCATCGTCGAGCGCATCGAGCGCCTCGAGGAAGAGAAGAAGGCCATCGCCGACGACATCAAGGACGTGTTCGCCGAGGCCAAGGCCAACGGCTTCGACGTCAAGGCGCTGAAGGAGATCCTGAAGCTGCGCAAGCAGGACCGCGACGAGCGCCAGGAGCACGAGGCGATCGTCGAGCTCTATATGGTCGCGCTCGGCATGATCCAGGGCGAGTGATCTGAAACCCGGCCGATCGGGCCGGGGTTCGCAGCCCTCTCGCCGAACGATCTCCCCTTCCAATCAAGGGTTTTCGGCCAGGCTGTGTCCGCTTTCACGAGGTGATCGGCCAAAGGCGGAATGAGCCAGCTTCCGGCGGATCGAGCCCGGACCGCTGTGTTCGACCGATGCTGCTGCCCCGGGCGCAAGGCTCAGCCGAGCCCGGGGCGCGGTTCTGGCTCCAGCCGGGAAGCAGCAAACAGCAAAACGCCGCCCGGCGAGGCCGGGCGGCGTTTTGTCAACCGAACTGAATTCGCGAAATCTCAGGCCGCGACGACCTGGGCCTTCTCGACGGCGCGCTTCATCTCGAGCGCACGCGGCGAGAGTTCCTCGGCCCGCGCCTTGACCAGGAAGGCGTCGAAGCCACCGCGGTGGTCGACGGTCTTGATCGCGTTGGCGGACACCCGCAGTCGCACTTCGCGGCCGAGCACATCGGACCGGAACGTGACATTGCACAGGTTCGGCAGGAACCGCCGCTTGGTCTTTCGGTTCGAGTGGCTCACCTTGTGACCCACCAGAACCGCTTTGCCGGTCAGATCGCAACGCCGGGACATGTCACAACCTCAATGAGGCCGCTCCAATGCGGCGGCCGTCTCAAACTCGTCATAGGGAGAGTGGGCGTATAATCATCTGGATCCGGCGCGTCAAGCGCGTTGGCGCCCGGCGCTGCCGCCAGCGCAGTTTCCGTGACAGACGGGGCGGGTCTGCGGCACAGTTCTGCCGGATTTGCGTCGCACCGGGGGATGTCATGCTGTCATTCGTCCTGCCAGGAATCCGACCAGCCCGCCAACCCGGTGCGCGCCTCGCCGCCATCGCCGCCATGATCGCCGTATTGCCGGCGGCGGGGTCGGCGGCGGCCGGCGACAGCAAGGTGATCGCGCAATACGAGGTCACGTTGGCCGGCATTGAGATCGGCAAGGCCGCGTTCGTCGTCGACATCAACGCCAACACCTTCACCACGGTATCGAACGCCAAGGTGACCGGCGTCGCCCAGATCGTCGCCGAGGGCAAAGGCCGCGCCGGCGCCCGCGGCACGCTGGTCAAGGACAAGCTCCAGCCGGGCTCGTTCGCCCTCACCGCCGACAGCGACAGTCGCCACCTCGAAATCCAGTTCGGCTTCGACAAGGCCGGCGCGGTCAAGAATCTCCAGGTCACGCCGACGCCGCAGCCGCGGCCGGACCGGCTGGAGGTGACCGATGCCCACCGCCGCAACGTGCTCGACCCGATGAGCGCGACGCTGTTCGCGGTGCCCGGCACCGGCGACGTGATCGGGCCGGAGGCGTGCAACCGCGTGCTGCCGATCTTCGATGGCGTGGCGCGCTACGACCTGACCCTCAGCTACGCCCGCCAGGATACGGTCGCCGCCAAGGGCTTCAGCGGCACCGCGGTGGTGTGCCAGGTCGCCTTCAAGGCGGTCGCCGGCCACCGGCTCGGGCGCAAAGACATCGAGTACATGGAGGCCAACAACGACATCTCGGTGTGGCTGGTCCCGGTCGCCGGCAGCCGGGTGCTGGTGCCGTTCAGAATCTCGGTGGCGACCAAGGTCGGCACCTGCGTGATCGAGGCGAAAAGCTTCTCGACCCAGCACACCGAGGCCCGCGCCGCGGTGCCGGCCGAGGGCGGGACGGCGCGCTGACGGCGCGCCAAGGTCGTCGCGATCGCCCGGACACCGCCGCGGCAGGTCTGTGTTCGAACACCGGGCCGGCCTTTGGCGTCTTTGCGACCGGCGCCGCCGCCGGCGGGCGGTCGCGACCCCTCGCGATTGCGCCGCGGCACCCTAGATAAGGGGCGGCGGCCGGCGGGAACGAAGGATGATTTCCGCCGGGTCGTCGATTCGGCCCCGGTTCGTTCGGGGGTCGTTCCGTTTCGTCGCGCAATCGCGGCGGCGGCCGTCCCATCGGCGTCGCGATATGATACAAGCGAGGCGAGCCCCGGGTTCTTTGCGCGCCGAGTAACGACCGCCCGTGTCCCAGTTTCTTTCTTCGGTCCTTCCTCCGTCCCTGCGCGCCCGCGGTGTCACCGCTGTGCTCGGGCCGACCAACACCGGCAAGACCCGGCTGGCGATCGAGCGCATGTTGGCGCACCCGACCGGCTTGATCGGCCTGCCGCTGCGTCTGCTCGCGCGCGAGGTCTACGGCCACATCGTCAGTCGCATTGGCGAGCGCGAGGTGGCGCTGGTCACCGGCGAGGAGAAGATCAAGCCGCCCAACCCGCGCTACTGGGTCGCCACCGTCGAAGCGATGCCGCGCGACCTCGACGTGTCGTTCGTCGCCATCGACGAGATCCAGCTCGCCGCCGATTTCGAGCGCGGCCACGTGTTCTGCGACCGTTTCCTCAACCGCCGCGGCCGCGACGAGACGCTGGTGCTGGGGGCCGCCACCATGCGCCCGCTGGTGGAGCGGCTGCTGCCGGGTGTCACCGTGGTGCAGCGGCCGCGGCTGTCGCAACTGGTCTATGCCGGCGAGAAGAAATTGACGCGGCTGCCGCCGCGGTCCGCCATCGTCGCGTTCTCGGCCGAGGAAGTTTACGCCATCGCCGAGCTGATCCGTCGCCAGCAAGGCGGCGCCGCGGTGGTGCTGGGCGCGCTCAGCCCGCGCACCCGCAACGCCCAGGTTGCGCTCTACCAGTCGGGCGACGTCGACTATCTGGTGGCGACCGATGCCATCGGCATGGGCCTCAACCTCGACGTCGACCACGTCGCCTTCGCCTCCGACCGTAAATTCGACGGCTACCAGTACCGCCGGCTGTCGCCGGCCGAACTGGCGCAGGTGGCCGGCCGCGCCGGCCGGGCGATGCGGGACGGCACCTTCGGCGTCACCGGCCGCTGCGCGCCGTTTGAGACGGAGCTGGTGGAACAGCTCGAAAGTCATAGTTTCGAGCCGGCCAAGGTTCTACAGTGGCGCAACACGCACCTGGACTTCGGCTCGCTGGCGGCGTTGCAGATGTCCTTGGCGCGTGTACCTGCCGAACCCGGCTTGACGCGGGCGCCGGTGGCGGAGGATGTGCTGGTTCTGGAGGCTGCGGTTCGTGACGGTGAAGTACGGGAAGTGGCCCGGACGCGCGAGGCGGTCGCCCGGTTGTGGGACTGTTGCCAGGTTCCCGACTATCGCAAGATTGCGCCAGCCGCCCACGCCGAGCTGTGCACGACCCTCTATGGTTTCCTGCAGCGGAACGGTAGTGTTCCTGCGGACTGGTTCGCCCGACAGCTGGCGCTCGCCGATCGTACCGACGGCGATATCGATACGTTGTCGACGCGAATCGCCCATATGCGGACCTGGACATTCGTGGCCAATCGGCCCGATTGGCTTAAAGATCCGGAATATTGGCAGGCCATCACTCGCGGGCTCGAGGACAAGCTGTCTGACGCCCTTCATGAGCGACTCACCCAGCGATTTGTCGACCGCCGCACCAGCGTGCTGATGCGGCGCCTCAGAGAAAATACAATGCTCGAGACCGAAATCAGCAAGACCGGCGATGTGTTGGTAGAAGGCCACCGGATCGGCCACCTTCAAGGCTTCCATTTCGCACCGGAAGCCAGCACCGCCGGCCCGGACGCTCGGGCGTTGCGTGCCGCCTCGGCCAAGGCGCTCGCCGGCGAGATCGATCAGCGCGCGGCGCGATTTGGCGAGGCGCGCGACGAATCGATCGTGCTCGCCGCCGATGGCACCGTGCGGTGGCTGGGCGAGGCGATCGCCCGCATCCTGTCCGGCGACGACGTGCTGAAGCCGCGGACCCGGCTGATCGCCGACGAGCAGCTCACCGGCGCGGCGCGCGATCAGGTTCAGGCCCGGCTCGACCTGTGGCTCGCTGCCCATATCGAAAAGCTGCTGGGGCCGCTGCTCGCCCTGGTCAATGCCGAGGACATCACCGGCATCGCCCGCGGCGTCGCCTTCCAGATCGCCGAAGCGCTCGGCGTGCTGGAGCGGCAGCGCGTCGCCGACGATGTCAAGGGCCTCGACCAGACCTCCCGCGCGGTGCTGCGCAAATACGGCGTGCGGTTCGGCGCCCACCACCTCTATCTGCCCGCGCTGCTGAAGCCGGCGCCGCGCGCGCTGGCGCTGCAGCTGTGGGCGCTCAAGCACGGCGGTCTGGAGCAGAAGGGCCTCGACACCCTGCCGCACCTCGCCGCCTCCGGCCGCACCTCGATTCCGGTCGATCACGAGGTGCAGAAGGCGCTCTACCGCGCCGTCGGCTATCGGGTGGTCGGCGAGCGCGCGGTGCGCGTCGACATTCTGGAGCGTCTCGCCGACCTGATCCGGCCGGCGCTGGCGTGGCGGCCGGCTGCACCCGGGGCCAAGCCGCCGGGCGCGGTCGACGGCACCGGTTTCACCGTCACCGTCGGCATGACCTCGCTGGTCGGGTGCTCCGGTGACGATTTTGCCTCGATCCTCAAGGCGCTGGGCTATCGCATGGAGCGGCGGGCGCCGCCGCCGGAGGCCGCACCGGTCGAGACCGCGCCGGCCGATGGCGCGCTGGTCGAGACCGCGGCCGAGTCGGATGCGGAAACCGCCGGTGCCGACGCCGAGGCGCCCAGCGAGGGGTCGGCGACCCCACCGGAGGAGATTCCGGCTGAGGACGACGCGACGGAGACCGCTGCACTGGCCGAAGCGGCGGAGACCTCCGTCCAGCCCGACGGCGAGGAGTCCGAAACCTCCGTCGCCGAGGCCGATGCCGCGGAGCCCGAGGCGCCGGCCGTCGAGGCGGCGGGCGATCCCGCTGCGGCGGCGAGTGACGAGACACCGGTTGAGACAACAGCCGTGGCAACCGCCGAAGCGGGCGATGCGGAGGCCACGCCGGCCGACCCGGCGATGATCGAAGTTTGGCGCGTCGGCGGCCGGCACGAGGCGCGGCGGCCGCGCCATGCCCCGGGCGAAGGCCGCGGCCGCCCGCCGCGGCGGGCCCCGGCCGAGGCGCCTGCGACCCCCGGCGAGGCCGCGCCGGCTGAGCCCGATGCGTCGCGGCCCCGCCGGTTCGACCGGCCGCGGCCCGATCAGCGCCGCCGGCCGGACGGTGAGCCGGGCCGGGAGCGACCCGAGCGCAGCGAACGGCCGGAGCGGGGCGAGCGGTTCGGCCGCGGCCCGGCGCCGGGACGGCCCGACCGTGGCGAGGGCCGCGGCGAAGGCCGAGGTGAGGGGCGGGGCGGTCCGCGTCGCGACGACCGGCCGCGTGGACCCAACGCGGAGCGGCCGCGTTACGAATCGCGGGCCGATCGCCGCGAGGACAAGCCGGTGGACCCGGATTCGCCGTTCGCCAAGCTGGCGATCCTCAAGGCCCGCATGGAGGCGGACAAGCCGTGACACGCCGGGGGTGCGGCGCGAGCTGACACGGTTTGCGCGCCGCTCCGCGCTGCGGTGGGAACTGAGTGATGGGCCGGTCATGAGCGAGGCGGTCGGTCGCGAATCAGCTCAGCGCATTGATCGCTGGCTGTGTCACGCTCGCATCGTCCGCACCCGCGCCGACGCGGCGGACTTGGTCCGGGCCGGCTACGTTCGCGTCAACGGGGTGCGGGTGGCGGGCGTCACCCGCACCGTGCATCCCGGCGACATCATCACGGTTGCGCTCGACCGCGGTCCGCGGCTATTGCGGGTGCTCGGGTTTGCGGCACGGCGCGGCAGCGCGGACGAGGCGCGGGGTCTGGTCGAGGACATCACGAAAACCTGACCCGGGCCGCGAGCTTTCCCGAGTGCCATGCGCTGGTCGCATGCCGCCGGCCTGCTTTCACCGGACGGAACGCTTCGGACTTGCCGGCGCAGGCGGCCTCGGCTAGGGGGTGTCCGAAAACCGACAAATGCCGGCTGTCACCCGCGTCTCAGGGGCTGAAATGAGCTACGTCGTTACCGAGAATTGCATCAAGTGCAAGTATATGGATTGCGTGGAAGTGTGTCCGGTCGACTGCTTCTACGAGGGCGAGAACATGCTCGTCATCAACCCGGACGAATGCATCGACTGCGGCGTGTGTGAGCCGGAGTGCCCGGCGGAGGCGATCAAGCCCGACACCGAGCCGGACCTCGACGGGTGGCTGGCGTTGAATGCGCAGTATGCAAAGGAATGGCCCAACGTTACGATGAAACGTGAGCCGCCGGCCGACGCCAAGGATTGGGACGGCATTGCGGGCAAAAAAGCACAGTTTTCATCAAATCCTGGCGAAGGCGACTGAGGTTGCCGACAGGCCTGCGCGCAGGAAGTCCAAATATCTTTGATTTTTTTCGCTGTTCGTGATACGGTCACAGAACAGTCGGACTTCTTCGCGCTGAAGCGCTCCCATGTGGAGCGTTTTTTTCGGATCTCGGATCAGTGAAATCTGAAACGTCTCCGGTGGCGGCTCGCGCTGTTGCGCGATGGTCGGCTCGGGGGCGGGCAAGTTTGGCTGCCGGCTGCTCGGGCTCCCCTGAGGAAACAGATTTCCCAAGGGCGGGCAGTCTCTCTGGCGCGCCATTGGGTGCATCGTTGAGGGATTTTAGGCCGCCTCGCGCCAGCGCCGGCCAAATCCAGGAGTGTGAAAGCGCATGACCGCCAAGAAGACGGCCGCGGCTCAGACCCGTCATGGCTTCAAGACGAATGAGTTCATCGTCTATCCGGCTCACGGCGTCGGCCAGATCGTTGCCATCGAAGAGCAGGAAGTCGCCGGTTTCAAGCTTGAACTGTTCGTCATCGCCTTCGACAAGGAGAAGATGAAGCTGCGAGTCCCGACCAGCAAGGCCGTGGCCGTGGGGATGCGCAAGCTCGCCGAAGGAAACGTGGTCAAGAAAGGGCTCGATACCCTGAAGGGCCGTGCCCGCATCAAGCGCACCATGTGGTCGCGCCGCGCCCAGGAATACGAGGCGAAGATCAATTCCGGCGATCTCGTCGCCATCGCCGAAGTCGTGCGCGATCTTTACCGCTCCGAACAGCAGCCTGAGCAGTCCTACTCCGAACGCCAGCTGTTCGAGCAGGCGCTCGACCGCATGGCCCGCGAGATCGCAGCGGTCGAAGACCTCACCGAAACCGAGGCGATCAAGCGCATCGAAGCGCAGCTCGCCAAGGGGCCGCGCCGCGGCGGCAAGGCCGAAGATGCGGAGCCCGAGGCGGAAGACACCGCCGAGACCGAGACCGCAGCCGAAGCGGCCTGATCGTCCGCAGCGGCGATCATCCGCCGGCGAGCGCTCGACCGATCCAACGAACTCCGGCCCTCGCGGCCGGAGTTTTGTTTTGGCGGCGGCGTCGGAGAAGGTGCGCGGCGGCGCCGACCCGCGCGGCGGAACGCGGCAGCAGGGGTCCGGGCATGCGCCGATCTGATAACTGCTGCCTTTGAGCCTGACCTTCCACCAACGCCAGCTCGCCTCATCCTGAGCCCGCGAAAGCGGGGGTCCGAAGGATGAGGCGGACTTTAGAGCCGAGGTCGGCCCCATGGTTTGAGACGGCTGCGGAGCCTGGCATCGGGCGCGCCAGCAGCGCGACCCAGTGGCAGCCTTCGCACCATGAGGCCGAGTGCTTGCTCCGCATCGAACGGCCGGCCGCCAGCTCCGCCGGCGCCCTGAATCCGCGGCAGATTTCCGGGTCGTCGCTCGATCGGGCGTTGGACATAACCAGGGCGCGGGTGACCGCAACTTGCGGCAACCTGCACGTAGGGTAACACCAGCTCCGGCGACCTCGCCGGTGCCATAGTTGCCGAGGCAACCGTCGACCGCGCGCCCGTCACCCCGCTGTTCGCGACCGCTGTGCGACAAGATGTCTCGCCGCCGCCAGCGTGGCAACGCCGGTGCGGCGGCTCCGGCCGGACGCCTCGCAATACCGATTTAGAATGAATATATTGCGCAACTGGCGCTTGGGAACCGGGCGCGGACCCAGGCCGTTTCCCCCATTGAGCCACAAACGACGCCGGCTTGTGATCCAACGGGGCGGCGCGTACGCAAATAAATAGAAAACAAAAATGCTTCCGGGAAGATCAATGGGAGAACAGCATGGCCCGCGTCATGGGGGTTCGCCAGCGTTTCGTTAAAGCTGCCATGAATGCGCCGTTCCTCGGCCGCGAGGAGGAGCACGATCTTGCCGTGCGCTGGAAGGCGGTGGGCGATCAGGACGCGCTGCACCGCTTGGCGTCGGCGCACATCCGGCTGGTGATCGCGATCGCCGCCCGCTTCAAGCACTACAATTTGCCGATGGCCGACCTGATCCAGGAAGGACATGTCGGCTTGCTGGAGGCCGCGGCTCGGTTTGACCCCGAACGCGAGGTGCGGTTTTCGACCTACGCCACTTGGTGGATCCGCGCGGCGATCCAGGACTATGTGCTGCGTAACTGGTCGATCGTGCGCGGCGGCACCTCGTCGGCACAAAAGGCGCTGTTCTTCAACCTTCGCCGCATGCGGGCACGCCTCGCCCAGCGCGGCGAGGACATCTCGACCTCGCAGCTCTACCAGAACATCGCCGAGACCATCGGCGTGTCGGTCAACGACGTCGCGATGATGGACGCGCGGCTGTCGGGACACGATATGTCGCTCAACGCGCCGATGTCCGACCCGGACAGCGCGGCGTCCTCGGAGCGGCAGGACTTTCTGGTGTGGGACGGTCCGGCGCCGGACGAGCAGGCCGGCGAGGAAATCGACCGGGTGCGGCGGGCCAAGTGGTTGCGGGCGGCGCTGGCGGTGCTGTCGGAGCGCGAGATGCGCATCCTGCGCGAGCGGCGACTGGTCGACAACGCCTCCACCCTGGAGGCGCTTGGCTCCCGCCTTGGCATCTCCAAGGAGCGCGTCCGCCAGATCGAGACCCGCGCCATCGAGAAGCTGCGGCAGGCGCTCGACGCCCAGCAGCCCGACGCCCGCACCGCAATGATCTGAGCAGGACCTGTGCGCGCTGCGCTCCACGGCGCGGTGCCGTCCGACGTCCAAGGCAGGACGCCGCGGCGCAGACCTTGCGCCGTCGTCCGCATCCCGCGCAGCGGACGCTGGATCATACGGTTTCGGCTGATCGGCTCGGAATGGCCGTTGGTCGGGGGCGCGTCTTTTCCATCTCCCCTTGTGGGAGAGGGTGGCAAGGATGAGCGCAGCGAAATCCGAGCCGGGTGAGGGGTATGTCAGCCTTCTGCGCAGCAGGCCCCCTCACCCGCCTCGCGATCTAAAGATCGCTCGGCACCCTCTCCCGCAAGGGGAGAGGGAAGGAAGAGCCGAGCTGATCAAACGGAAATCGCATCACTCGACCACGGTCTTGACCTTCTGTCCGGCCTGCAGCGGCTTGGCGCGGTCGAGCCCGTTCAGCACGACAAACCGCTCGACCGGCCGATCGAGCTGGGCCATGCGGTCGGCGAAGCTGTCGGCGGTCTCGCCCGGCCCGACGGTGACGATCTTGAGCCGGAGCGGGCGCAACCGGTCGGCCTCCTCCAAGCTGACGCGCCGAAATGTTTGCGCCGCCGTTTGGAACTGGCGGTCGATGTCCGGCGTCAGTGCGCGGGCGGCGAAGATCAGCCGATAGACCTCGCTGCCGAACCGGATGGCGTAGAGCCGGAACGACCACTCCTTGCCGCGCGCCACCGCGGTCGCCGCCTCGAAGCCGTTGAGGTTCAGCACCTCCACCGAGGCGGTCTCGACGCCTTCGATCCAGCCCGACGACAGGTAGCCGGAGAGATCGTCGGTGCCGCCCATCCGCGCCGCGTCGAGCCGCAGTGCCTCGCGGCCGCCGAGCGAGGCGCCGAGCACGGCCTGCGCGGTGTTCTCCAGCGAAAAGCCGTCCGGTGCGATCAGGGTGAAGCCGAGTTTGGGGTGGATGAAGCGGCGGCCGCGGACATAGCCCTCGCTGGGGTCGTCGCCGTAAGTCAGGCCGTCGATGCGGGCGAGATAGCCGTCGCGGTCGCGCTCGCCGGCGTCGCCCGGACCGGCGAACTGGCGAGCGTTGGTGATGGCAATCGACAGCCGGTCCGGCGCGGACGGGTGGCTCGACAAAAAATCGACGGTGTCGGAGACGGCGCGGTCGGAGCCGAGCGCCTGGTCGCGCAGCGCGCCGTGGCGGGCGAGCGAGCTCAAAAACCGCGAGGCGCCGTAGGGGTCGAAGCCGGCGCGGGCGCTGGTGGCAACGCCGATGACGTCGGCCTCCAGCTCCTGCTGGCGCGAGAAGCTGGCGATGCTCAGCTTGGAGCGCGCCATCGACAGCGCGCCAAGCTGAGGGTCCTGCAGCACGTCGGAAATCACTTTCGAGACGATGGCGGCCTGGCGAACCTGTTCTTCGCGGGCGACGGCGTGGCGGGCGACGACGTGCGCCATCTCGTGCGCCAGCACCGAGGCCAGCTCGGCGCGGTCGTTGGCCAGCGCCAGCAGGCCGCGGGTGACGTAGAGCGAGCCCGACGGCAGCGCGAAGGCGTTGACCGAGGGCGAATTGAGGATGGTGAGGCGGTAGCGCAGATCCGGCCGCTCCGACGCCGCCACCAGCCGCTCGATGGTGGTCTCGATATAGGCCTGCAGCGCGACGTCGCTGTAGGCGCCGCCATAGCTGGCGAGGATGCGGGCGTGCTCGCGCTCTTCGCCGCGGGCCGGCGGCGGCGGCGAGGTCAGCCGCGCCCGCGGCACGTCGGGGTCCGGGCGCCCGCCCTCGGGCAGCCCGATGGTGCCGCAGCCGACCACCAGCGCGCCGAGCACCACGACAGCGCTGAGCCGTAGCACCGCACCGAGGCGGCCAAGGCGACCTTGCGGGCCACGCCATGCTTGCTGCCGGAGGTCGATCACCGGTTGGCCTCAAGGAGCTCGATTTGGTCGGGCGCCAGTGCCGCGATGGCGGGACCGCCGCGCAGTTCGAGATGGCCGCGGACCCGCACCGCCCGCCCGACCAGGCGTTCCAGGTCGAGGCCGGCCCGCGCAAACGCCCGGCGGTCGCGCGCGGCCACAAGCACGGTGAAATCCTCGCTCCAGCGCCGGCCGAAATTCACATAAACCGTCCCACGACGCCCGCCAACGGCGGAAATGCGGCCCTCGACCACGGCATAGCGGCCTTCCAGCCGGCGCAGGCGGCCGAGATCGTCCGCCGCCACCGGGCGGTTGGCCGGATCGGCCCACAGACCGAGCCCGGCCGCCCGCGCGCGGGCCTCGCGCGCCAGCAGGGCACCGGCACAGCTGGCGCCGGGACGAATCGCGACGATGGCGCGGCCGTCCTCGATCGCCAGCGCTTCGAGCCAGGTACCGTCCTCCGCCACCATCGCCGCAGCAGACAGCCGGCCCCAGCGGTCGGGCGGGGCGCCGGCGCGAACCGCGATGGTACGGCCGATGGCGGCGCGGAAACCGTCGGCGGCGGCAAATCGCAGGCTGGGGCTCACCACCAAGGTGCCATCCGCCAGCGTCAGCTCGGCGCCGGCTGCCGCCACCACCCGGCCGCGGACCGCGACCCGCGGCGCGCACGCCGCGACCGCGCCGGCGTCGGCCGCGGCGGTCTGCGCGGCGGCGGCCATCGGCCAGCCACCGGCATGAAGCGCCGCCGCCATGGCCAGAACCCGCCGCCCAGCCCGGGCGATGTTGGCCGTCCACCCCGCCGCCATCGGATGCTCCCTCGCCCTAGAAAAAGAATCCCATTCGGGCGACAGTGCGGCACGACCACGGCGAGGGTTGTGCGCAGGCGGGGGCGATGTGGTAGGAAGCCGTCGTGGTCCCGTAGCTCAGCAGGATAGAGCAGCGGTTTCCTAAACCGTTGGTCGGGGGTTCGACTCCCTCCGGGACCGCCAGCCTACGCTGTGTCCAGCCTGGAGACATAGGTGACGGTTTGTGCCTATGACATGGGTGACAGCCTCGTGCCGAACGGGTTGTCGACGGGCTGGCGTCGCCGATATCAAGCGGGGGCGACCGTGAGAACCGAGACGCGCGTGGTCGCGATTCATGGCATCATACGATCATCGTCAAATTGGGCCCACCCTCGTCAAATTGGCCCCTGACGCCGGGACGACAGCGCGGGTGTAAAGATGAAGACAACCAGTTCTTCATCGGACTGGGATCGGATCGTCGGTGAGCGAATCCGTACATTGCGTTTCGAACTGGACCTGACGCTGGACGATCTGGCCTGCCGCGCCGGTATCGACCTTGCCACGCTGTCCGATATCGAAACCGGGAACGTCTGCCTCACCGGCCGATTCGTCCGCCGCCTCAGCGTCGCGCTCGGCGTGCGCATGGTCGATCTGATGCTGTCGGCCGCGGTGCAGTCGCGGGTCAGCCCCCGGGCGGAGCAGTCGAGCTGGCGCGATCCCGAAACCGCCATCGTCCGCCGCCGGCTGACCCCCGACGGCGTCGGCGCCCTCACCGAGCTGGTCGAGATCGAATATCCGCCGGGCGCCGCCTGCGATTATCGCGATCCGCCGTTCGAGAGCACCGAGCATCAGGTGCTGGTGCTGGACGGCAGGCTGGAGCTGGCCATTGACGACGGCGCCAGCCTGACCGCCTATGCGCTGGACGCGGGCGACTGCATTCACGTGCCGCGGGGCTGTGGCATGATGGTCAGCAACCCGTACCAGCGCAGCGCGCGCTTCATCGTCTCGATTTCGTCGATCTGATCGGCGAAGCGGCGCGGCCGCGCCGCGTGGCGCCACCCAGAGCGCAGCCCGAAATGATGGCATGACCGCCCGATTCGCCGAAGTGCTGGTGCCGCTCGGCATCGACCAGCCCTATTCCTACGCCGTGCCGGACGGGCTCGCCGTCGCGGTCGGCGACCTCGTCCACGTACCGCTCGGCCCGCGCACCGTGACCGGGGTGGTGTGGTCGCTCGGTGCCACGCCGCGCTTTGCCAACCCCGCCAAGCTGCGCAAGATCGACGGCCGGGTCGAGGTCGAGGGGTTCCGGCCCGAACTGATGAACTTCATCGAATGGGTGGCCGGCTACACCGTGGCGCCGCGCGGCGCCGTGCTGCGCATGGCGCTGCGCCTCAACGAAAATCTCGGTCCGCCGCGGCCCCGCGCCGGCATCCGCCGCGCCGGGCCTGAGCCCGCTCGCATGACCGCGCAGCGCGCCAGGGTGCTGGCGGCGCTGGAGGGCGGGCTCAGCTACGGCAAGAGCGACCTCGCCCGCGAGGTCGGGGTGTCGGTGGCGGTGATCGAGGGGCTGGTCGACGAGGGCACGCTGGAGGCGGTCGAGCTGGCACCGGAGGTGCCGGCGGCCCGGCCCGACCCCGACCATCCCGCCCTCGCGCTGAGCGCAACCCAGGCCGAGGCGGCGGCGAGCCTGGCCGCAGCGGCGTCGCGCGGCGGCTTTGCCACCTTTTTGCTCGACGGCGTCACCGGCTCCGGCAAGACCGAAGTCTATTTCGAGGCGGTGGCGGCGGCGCTGCGGCGCGGCCGCCAGGTGCTGCTGCTGCTGCCGGAGATCGCGCTGACCACCGCGTTCCTCGAGCGCTTCGTCAAGCGGTTCGGGGTGCGGCCGGCGGAGTGGCATTCCGAGGTACCGCCGCGCCGGCGCGAGCGCACCTGGCGCGGCCTCGCCGCCGGCGACACCCAGGTGGTGGCCGGTGCCCGCTCGGCGCTGTTCCTGCCGTTCCGCGATCTCGGCCTGATCGTGGTCGACGAGGAGCACGACGCCTCCTACAAGCAGGAGGACGGCGTCGCCTACAACGCCCGCGACATGGCGGTGGTGCGCGCCCGCCTGGCCGAGGTGCCGATCGTGCTGGCGTCGGCGACGCCCTCGATCGAAAGCGAGGTCAATGCCAGGCGCGGGCGCTACCGCCGCCTGGCCCTGCCGAGCCGGGTCGGCGGCGCGGCGCTGCCCGAGATCACGGCGATCGACATGACCCGCCAGGGCCCCGAGCGCGGCCGCTGGATCGCGCCCAGCCTGGTGGCGGCGATCGAGGCGACCATCGCCCGCCAGGAGCAGGCGCTGCTGTTCCTCAACCGCCGCGGCTACGCCCCGCTGACGCTGTGCCGCGCCTGCGGCCACCGCCTGCGTTGCCCGTCGTGCGATGCCTGGCTGGTCGAGCACCGCTTCCGCCGCCGGCTGGTCTGTCACCATTGCGGCTACTCGATGCCGCGGCCGACCGCGTGCCCGCACTGCCAGGCGGCGGAGTCGTTCGTCGCGGTGGGGCCCGGCGTCGAGCGACTGGCCGAGGAAGCGCAGGCGCGGTTTCCCGACGCCCGGCTGTCGATCCTGTCGTCGGACCTCGTGGTCGGGGTCGAACGGCTGCGCGCGGAGATCACCGCGATCGAACGCGGCGAGGTCGACCTCGTCATCGGCACCCAGCTGATCGCCAAGGGCCATCACTTCCCGCGCCTGACGCTGGCGGGGATCGTCGACGGCGACCTCGGCCTCGCCCATGGCGACCCGCGCGCCGCCGAGCGCACCTTCCAGTTGCTGCACCAGGTGGTGGGCCGGGCCGGCCGCGAATCGGGCCACGGCAGCGGCCTGATCCAGACCTATCAGCCAAAGCACCCGGTGATGACGGCGCTGATCGCCGGCGACCGCGAGCTGTTCTACGATACCGAGATCGCCGCCCGCGAGCGCGCCGGCCTGCCGCCGTTCGGCCGGCTCGCCACCTTGCTGGTGGCGGCGGCCGATGCCGCGGCGGCCGAAGCCTACGCCCGCACCGTCGCCGCCGCCGCCCCGAGCCGCGACGGGGTGCGGGTGCTGGGGCCGGCCGAGGCGCCGATCGCGGTGCTGCGCGGCCGCCACCGGGTGCGCCTGTTGGTGCGGGCCGCGCGGGCCGTGAACGTATCCGACTATGTCCGGGAGTGGCTGGCCAAGGTGCCGCCGCCGCGGAGCAACGTGACGCTGGCGGTGGATGTCGACCCGCAGAGCTTCGCGTGACTGGCGGAGGACGCGAGCGGCGTTCGTCTGACCGCGCGTGATGCGGCTTGAAAGGGCGGTCGCGACGGGCGAGGCTGACGCGCGTTGCGGCGAGCTGATGGGTCGAGACGGCGGCTTCGCCGCCTCCGCACCATGAGGTCGCGCCATGAGGTCGGCAGCGGCGAACAGGACGGTTTCCGGGCAACGTTACGCGCGCAACCAATGCCGCGGCCGGCATCCGACCAATGGCCCGGGATCGCGTCGAGTATTTGGGCACACCGTCGTGTTGCAGCCCCCGGTCAGTCGTGCTACTCAGCCGGCCGGCTTGACGGGTTGGGCCGGTTATCCCTGACCCTCGGCAGAGTTCCTTTGGAATCCAAGGGCTTTCGGCGCGCCAGCCTTGGCGCTGGCGGCGCTCTTGTGAATTAGCCCGAGACGCGACGTGCAAGGCGAAGACCCGATCGTATCCGGCATGGCAGGTCGCTACGCGACCGCCTTGTTCGAACTCGCGCTGGAAGCCGGCATGGTCGATGCCGTCTCCGCCGATATTGACCGCTTCGAGGCTCTGCTCAGTGCCAGTGCCGATCTGCTGTATCTTGTCCGCAGCCCGGTGTACGGCTCGGACGAGCAGCTTCGGGCGCTGACGGCGGTGCTCGAGAAGGCGGAAATCGGCGGGCTTGCCGGCAACTTCCTCCGGACCGTGACCGCCAATCGCCGCCTGTTCGCGGTGCAGGACATCCTGCGGGCATTCCGCGCCCGGGTCGCGCGCCACCGTGGCGAGATTCGCGCCCAGGTGACGGTGGCCGAGCCGCTGTCCGAGACCCACCGTGCGGCGCTGGCCGCAACGCTCAATTCCGTGACCGGCAAGGACGTCGCGATCGACCTCACTGTCGATCCGGCGCTCATCGGCGGTCTTACCGTCAAACTCGGCAGCCGCATGGTCGATGCGTCGCTGCGCACCAAACTGAACGCGATCAGGCACGCGATGAAAGAGGTCGGCTGATGGACATCCGCGCCGCTGAAATTTCTGCGATCCTCAAACAGCAGATCAAGGGCTTTGGCCAGGAGGCGGAAGTCTCGGAAGTCGGGCAGGTGCTGTCGGTCGGCGACGGCATCGCGCGCGTCTATGGCCTCGACAACGTCCAGGCCGGCGAGATGGTCGAGTTCGGGAACGGCATCCGCGGGATGGCGCTCAACCTGGAAATCGACAATGTCGGCGTCGTGATCTTCGGCAACGACCGCGAGATCAAGGAAGGCGACACCGTCAAGCGCACCCGCGCCATCGTCGACGTGCCGGTCGGCAAGGGCCTGCTCGGCCGCGTGGTCGACGCGCTTGGCAATCCGATCGACGGCAAGGGTCCGATCCCGTCCACCGAGCGTCGCCGCGTCGACGTCAAGGCGCCGGGCATCATTCCGCGCAAGTCGGTCCATGAACCGATGGCGACCGGCCTCAAGGCGATCGACGCCCTGATCCCGATCGGCCGCGGCCAGCGCGAGCTGGTGATCGGCGACCGCCAGACCGGCAAGACCGCGATCCTGCTCGACACCATTCTCAACCAGAAGCCGCTCAACAAGTCGACCGACGAGCACGTCAAGCTCTACTGCGTCTACGTCGCGGTCGGCCAGAAGCGCTCGACCGTCGCGCAGTTCGTGAAGGCGCTGGAGGAGAACGGGGCGCTCGAATATTCGATCGTCGTCGCCGCCACCGCCTCCGACCCGGCGCCGATGCAGTTCCTGGCGCCGTTCTCGGGCTGCGCCATGGGCGAGTTCTTCCGCGACAACGGCATGCACGCGGTCATCTTCTATGACGACCTGTCCAAGCAGGCCGTCGCCTACCGCCAGATGTCGCTGCTGCTGCGCCGCCCGCCCGGCCGCGAAGCCTATCCCGGCGACGTGTTCTATCTGCATTCGCGCCTGCTCGAGCGCGCGGCCAAGATGAACGACGACAATGGCTCCGGTTCGCTGACCGCGCTGCCGGTGATCGAAACCCAGGCCAACGACGTCTCCGCCTACATCCCGACCAACGTGATCTCGATCACCGACGGCCAGATCTTCCTGGAGACCGACCTGTTCTACCAGGGCATCCGCCCGGCGCTGAACGTCGGCCTGTCGGTGTCGCGCGTCGGCTCGGCGGCCCAGACCAAGGCGATGAAGTCGGTCGCAGGCAAGATCAAGGGCGAGCTGGCGCAGTACCGCGAGATGGCGGCATTCGCGCAGTTCGGCTCCGACCTCGACGCCTCCACCCAGCGCATGCTGAACCGCGGCGCCCGCCTCACCGAGCTCCTCAAGCAGCCGCAGTTCTCGCCGCTGAAGATGGAGGAGCAGGTGGCGGTGATCTTCGCCGGCACTTCGGGCTATCTCGACCCGCTGCCCCTGAACAAGGTGCGGGCGTTCGAGGAGGGGCTGCTCGGCTATCTCTACAGCCAGCATCCCGACATTCTCGAATCCATCCGCACCACGCGCGCGCTCGCGGACGACGTCCGCGCCAAGCTCAAGTCGGCGTGCGACACCTTCGCCAAGACCTTCGCCTGACCGCGGGCGGCATCAGCATCAGGATCCGACCCGCGCCATGGCGAGCCTGAAGGAACTTCGCAACCGCATCGCCTCGGTCAAGGCGACGCAGAAGATCACCCGGGCCATGCAGATGGTGGCCGCGGCGAAACTGCGCCGTGCCCAGGCTGCCGCCGTGGCCGCCCGGCCCTTCGCCGAACGGATGGACCAAGTGCTCGGCAATATTGCCGGCGCGGTGTCCGACATCTCGCAGGCGCCGAAACTGCTGGCCGGAACCGGCTCGCAGCAGCGGCACCTGCTGCTGGTGTGCACCTCCGAGCGCGGCCTGTGCGGCCCGTTCAACTCCTCGATCATCCGGCTGGTGCGCGAACGCGCCCACGCGCTGATGGCCGAGGGCAAGGAGGTCACGTTCTTCTGCGTCGGCCGCAAGGGCTATGACCAGCTCCGCCGGCAGTTCGACAAGCAGATCGTCAAGACGGTCGAGCTGCGCGGCGTGCGCAACCTCGCCTACGTCAATGCCGAGGCCATTGCCAAAGAGGTGATCGGCCTGTTCGAGGTTGGCAGTTTCGACGTCTGCACGCTGTTCTTCTCGCGCTACAAGTCGGTGATCGCGCAGGTTCCGACCGCGACGCAGATCATTCCGGCCTCGTTCCCGGCCGCGGCGGACGACGCGCCGAAGGCGGTCTACGACTACGAGCCGGACGAGACCGAGATTCTCGCCGATCTCTTGCCGCGCAACATCTCGGTGCAGATTTTCCGGGCGCTGCTGGAAAACGCTGCTTCCGAGCAGGGCGCGCGCATGACCGCGATGGACGCGGCCACCCGCAACGCCGGCGAGATGATCAAGAAGCAGACGCAGACCTACAACCGCACTCGTCAGGCGATGATCACGAAAGAGCTGATCGAGATCATCTCGGGCGCCGAGGCGTTGTAAGCCGGGGGGCGAGGGAGGATCTGCGATGGCCTACTCCACCACGGCGACGACCAAAGGCGGGCGCGACGGGCGCGCCCTTCTCGAGGACGGCAAGCTGGCCTTGGCGATGGCGCTGCCCAAGGCGATGGGCGGCAACGGCGAGGGCCATAATCCCGAGCAGCTGTTCGCGCTCGGCTGGTCGTCCTGCTTCGGCCAGGCCATCCTGGCGCTCGCCAAGAAACACGACGTCGACGGTTCCGCGGCGCGGGTCACCGTCGATGTCGCCATCGACAAGGACGCGACCAGTTTCGCGCTCGCCGTCGAGATCAAGGTCCAAATTCCGGGCGCTGACAAGGCCAAGGTTCAGGCCCTTGCCGAGGACGCCCACGCCATCTGCCCCTATTCCAAGGCGACGCGCGGGAACGTTCCCGTCACGCTGACCGTCATTTGAGCATTTCGGAGACTAACATGGCTGACAGCAAGCTCGGACGCATCGTCCAAGTCATCGGCGCCGTCGTCGACGTGCAGTTCGAGGGCCATCTGCCGGCCATTCTGAACGCGCTCGAGACCGAGAATCAGGGCCATCGCCTGGTGCTGGAAGTGGCCCAGCACCTCGGCGAGTCGACCGTCCGCACGATCGCGATGGACTCGACCGAAGGTCTGGTGCGCGGCCAGGCGGTGAAGGATACCGACCAGCCGATCGCGGTGCCGGTCGGACCGGGCACGCTCGGCCGCATCATGAACGTGGTCGGCGACGCGGTCGACGAGGCGGGCGCCATTCCGTGCGAGCTGCGCATGCCAATCCACGCGCCGGCGCCGAGCTACACCGAGCAGTCGACCGAATCCGAAATCCTGGTCACCGGCATCAAGGTGGTCGATCTGCTCGCGCCGTACGCCAAAGGCGGCAAGGTCGGCCTGTTCGGCGGCGCCGGCGTCGGCAAGACCGTGCTGATCCAGGAGCTGATCAACAACGTCGCCAAGGCCCACGGCGGCTATTCGGTGTTCGCTGGCGTCGGCGAGCGTACCCGCGAGGGCAATGACCTCTATCACGAGTTCATCGAGTCCGGCGTCAACAAGGACCCGAAGGCGAACAATGGCGAGACCACCGGCTCCAAGTGCGCCCTGGTGTTCGGCCAGATGAACGAGCCGCCCGGCGCCCGCGCTCGCGTCGGCCTCACCGGCCTGACCCTGGCGGAGTACTTCCGCGACCAGGGCCAGGACGTTCTGTTCTTCGTCGACAACATCTTCCGCTTCACCCAGGCCGGTTCGGAAGTGTCGGCGCTGCTCGGCCGTATTCCGTCGGCGGTGGGCTATCAGCCGACGCTCGCGACCGACATGGGCGCGCTGCAGGAGCGCATCACCACCACCACCAAGGGCTCGATCACCTCGGTGCAGGCGATCTACGTGCCGGCCGACGACTTGACCGACCCGGCGCCGGCGACCTCGTTCGCCCACCTTGACGCCACCACCGTGCTGTCGCGCTCGATCGCCGAGAAGGGCATCTATCCGGCGGTCGATCCGCTCGACTCGACCTCGCGCATGCTCGACCCTCGCGTGGTTGGCGACGAGCACTACCAGATCGCCCGCCAGGTTCAGCAGATCCTCCAGCGCTACAAGGCGCTGCAGGACATCATCGCCATCCTGGGCATGGACGAGCTGTCGGAAGAGGACAAGACCACGGTGGCGCGCGCCCGCAAGATCGAGCGCTTCCTGTCGCAGCCGTTCCACGTCGCCGAAGTGTTCACCGGCTCGCCGGGCGTGTTCGTGGCGATCGAGGACACCATCAAAGGCTTCAAGGGTCTGTGCGAAGGCAAGTACGATCACCTGCCGGAGCCGGCGTTCTACATGGTCGGCACCATCGAGCAGGCGGTCGAGAAGGGCAAGAAGCTCGCCGCCGAGGCCGCGTAAGCGGCCGAACGGCTCCGGCCGGAGCGATCGCGCCGCCGGGGTCCCTTGCGAAAGGGATCGCGGCCGGACCGACCGGGTCCGGGTGGATTGAACGACGACGTGGGCTGAAAGACCGAGAGCTGAGACATGGCCGAATTTCCCTTCGAGTTGGTGAGCCCGGAACGGCTGGTGTTCTCCGGTCAGGTTGAGCAAGTGGTGGTGCCGGGCTCCGATGGTGAGTTCGGCGTGCTCGCCGGCCACGCCCCGGTGATGTCGACGCTGAAGCCCGGGCTGCTGACGATCTTCGCCGCCGGCACCGAGCCGCGATACCTGTTCGTCCGCGGCGGTTTCGCCGAGGCGCGGCCGGACGGGTTGACGGTGTTGGCGACCGTGGCCATGCCGCTTGAGGAGCTCGACGCCGCGCGGCTTGCCCAGGAGATCCAGGACGCCGAGGAAGACGTCGCCGACGCCACCGACGATGCCAAGCGCCAGGCGGCACAGGAGAAGCTTGAGCAGCTGCGCGAATTCCGCGCCGCGCTGGCCCAAAGCGGGCTGGCGGCGGGACCGACGCCCGGCCACTGACCGGCTCTTTCAACCAAACGACAAAACGGCCCGGCATCTGCCGGGCCGTTTTGTTTGTGCGGGCAGGCTGTCGCTTTGGATTGGCCGGGGGGGGGGCTGGTGCGGCCGGGATACCGTTCAACCAAGCAGCCGTTCCATGTAACGCGCCTCGCTGCCGTAGGAGGCGAGCTTGGCGCGCAACGCCGCCGTCTCGACCGGGTGGAAACCGTGCCGCGACCACACCGCCTCCGCGCCATAGACCGCGGTGAGCGTCATGGCGCGAACGTCGTGGCGGCGTGCCACCTCGGCCAGGAGCGTGACGACCGCGCCGGCCAGCCCGCGCCCTCGCGCCGCCGGCAGAATGGCGATGTCGTGGATGTAGAGCGCGTCGCAGCGGGCGGGGAGCTGGCCGAGCATAGCGTCGAGCGCCACCGTCTCGCCGCGCGTCCACGGCAACGCCACGGCGTAGCCGGCCAAGACGTCGTTCGCCCCGGCAAGACCGAAGCAGCAGTCCGGCGCCAGCGCCAGCTTGTCGGCGAAGCTCTCGCGCCGCTCCGGGTAGGCGGCGTGCACCACCTCGGCGACCGCCATCACGTCGCCGAGGTCGCGCGGCGACAGCGGCCGCCAGCGAAACGGCTCAGCCGACAAGGTGGGCGAACTCCTGAACGACGCGGTGATAGACCGCGCGCTTGAACGGTACGATCAGCTCGGGCAGCCGCTCCAGCCGCTCCCACCGCCACGCCTTGAACTCGGGCGGGTGGGCGCCGCCGGCGGGGTGGTGGATGTCGATTTCGCTGTCGGTGCCGGTGAAGCGCAGCGCGAACCATTTCTGGGTCTGGCCGCGATACTTGCCCTTCCAGGCGTGGCCGACCAGCTCGGGCGGCAGATCGTAGGTGAACCAGTCACGGGCCTCGGCGAGAAGCTCGACCGAGCGGACGTTGGTCTCCTCATAGAGCTCGCGCAACGCGGCGGGGTAGGGCTCCTCGCCGTCGTCGATGCCGCCCTGCGGCATCTGCCAGG
The DNA here is from genome assembly GCF_001402875.1 of Blastochloris viridis. Classification (NCBI taxonomy): domain Bacteria; kingdom Pseudomonadati; phylum Pseudomonadota; class Alphaproteobacteria; order Hyphomicrobiales; family Blastochloridaceae; genus Blastochloris; species Blastochloris viridis. Next base: position 52,637 of record NZ_CP012946.1, read on the forward strand.
GGCGGGCACTGTCGGTGTGCTCGGGTCCTTCGGTGCGGCTGCCGACGAACACGAGGTTCTCGGCATTGAGCAGCACCACGCCGACGCAACGGCGGTAAGGCAGGTGCTCGGGAGAGACGTCTTTGTGGCGGGCCATTTTGCGCATCTACAACCGGCTTCAAAACGCCGGAGCCTCTCATTGCCCGAACCAACCACACCACTCAAGCGCCGCCGCGAAGCCAGCTACTTCTTCTGGCCGCCCGCCGGGGGCACAGCCGAGCCGCCAGCGGGCGGGCGGGGATCGACGTGCGGCGTTCTGGGCGATGGCTTTGCCGCCGCTGAGGTGCCGTTTCGCACTGTCACGCGGTCGCCCGAACCCTGCGGCAGCGCTGCTACGCCCCACCCGAACGTTGTTCTGCCTTGTTTGGACCCGTCAGACATTCTTCGCCTCCTGGCCAGGGGAGAACAGTTCAACAAAATGGTAATCGTCAGGCCGGAGCACCAGCCCCCGGGAGTCCGCCACCGGCGTGACGAAGCGGCCGGAAGCGTCGAGAGTCCAGGTTTGCTCCAGGTAAAGGTGGCCGGAACAAGGATGGAGCCCCGCATAGGAGTCGGTGCCGTAATATCCGCCGATGCGGCGGCCGTCCTTGAGGTGGACGATGACAAAATACGGCTCCCGCCGAAGAAACGCCGCGTCCCATCCGGTTCGCGCCCGATTCAAGATCAGGTTTGCCCGCTCCAGCCGCTCAAGTGCTGACCGCACCGCGAAAGGCCACAGCGTCGGCAGCACCACCAGCACGAGAAATGCGAAGCCGTAAGCCTGGCCGGGCGTGGCGGCGAACAGCAGTACCGGCGGCGCGCCAACGGCTGCGTTGAGTAGCCCGAACGCCAGCGCTTCCGGAATAATATCCTTCAGATTGCGCTCGGTTGCCGGAACCAGAAGCCGCCACACCTGGATCGAGATGAACCCCGGCAGCGCAAGAAGAGCAAACAGGGCAATTGCCCGGTAAGTGTCGAACTCCTTAAGCAGGTCGTCCATGGTTGCAGGCCGCTGCGATTTCCGTGGATACAACCAGCCTATCACAGCGGCAGGTGCTGCGGAGGAGGTCAGACCGGCTTCTTGTTGCGGGCGACGACGGCGCTGAGCGGCACCAGCAGATAGCCGCGGCTCTCCGCCTCGCGCACCCAGCGGGCGATGCGCTCGACCGACACCGGCATCGCCGAGGCGAAGCCCACCGCCGTGCCGTGCTCACCCGCGAGCTTCTCCAGCCGCATCAGCGCGTTGTCGATCTCGACCGGCGAGGCGACGGCGTCGAGCACGACGTCGGCGCGGGCGAACGTGGTGCCGAGGCCGCCGGCGATCTCCCGCGTCACGCTGCGCTGGGAGGCGCCGTCGTCGAGATACATCAGTCCGCGCTGGGTGACGTCGCGCATCACCGGCAACAGTGCGCTTTCCGATGAGGTGAAGCGGGCCCCCATATAGGCGGCGACGCCGATGAAGCCGGGAAACCGCGACAGGAACCACTGCAGGCGGTCGACGTTCTGGTCGCCCGTCATCGTCGTCAGCAGGGTCTGCGGACCGGGGTCGTTGTCGGGATAGTCGAATGGCTCCATCGGCACCTGGAGCAGCAGCTCGTGCCCTTTGGTGCGGGCGCGGGCGGCGACGCGCTCAAGATCGGTGCCGTAGGGCGCGAACGCCAGCGTCACCTCCGGCGGCAGCTTGGCAATGGTCTCGCTGGTGCCGTTGGCGCTGATGCCAAGGCCGCCGATGACGATGGCGATGCGCGGCATTGCCGCCTTGGCGGGCGAGAGCGCCGGCGCCGCTCGGGCGTAGGCATCGAACGGCCGGGCGCCATCGCTGCCGATCCGCGGCACGTTGCCGTGGCGGGTTTGCTCGATCAGGCGAGGGTCGGGCGCCGGCGCGAGCTGGCCGCCTTCGGTTCCACCGCTGCCGCCGACCACCACCTCGTTGGTCTTGCCGCTGCGGCCGTCGATCACGTTGACCGCCGGCTGGGCGGGCGCGGCCGTCGCCGCGGACGTGCTGGCGGCGGGGGGCGGCGTCGACGCTGGGGGCGGTGTTGACGCCTCGTCCAGCGTGCCGATGATCTTGACCCGGGCCACCGGTTCGCCGCCGAGCGGGTCGTTGACGGTCATCATCCAGCCGACCATGGCGGCGAGGAACAGTGCCCCGGCGCCGGTCATCATCAGCACCAGCGGGAACCGAAACAGCCGCGTGCGAAAGGCCTTGAAGCGCGAGCTGCCGAGTTTGGTTGGCGGCGTGCCCAACGGTTGCTGAAGATCATCCACCGACATGGGTCGTGCGCCACTCAGGCCGAATCATCGTCACAGTCTAGATCATGATCGGGAAAAGTGAAAACCCGGTTACGAAAACATCATTCTTTACCAAAAGCTTAAGCCAGCCTCCCTGGCGTTGCACCGCTTTGCAAACGAAAACGCCCGGCCGAGGCCGGGCGTTTGCATTGGGGAGGGGCGGCAGACGCCGCTCAGTTCGGCACGCCAGCCTTGGTGCTTGGCGGGAAGGCGGCGTTGGTGATCTTCCCGCTCAAAAGGTCGATCGCCATCTGCAGCTGCTTGTCGTCCTTGGCTTCGGCGGGAACGTAAGCCGGCGAGCCGGTCTTCTCTTCCTCTTTGTCGTTCTTGAGGTGGCCGCGCAGGGACGATTCGCCGCGCGGCTCACCGGCGCCGACCGCAGCGGCCTTGGCCTTCTGCTCGTCCGGCATGTCCTGGATCATCTCGATGTCGGGCTCGATGCCCTTGGCCTGGATCGAGCGGCCAGACGGGGTGTAGTAGCGCGCGGTGGTCAGGCGGATGGCGCCGTTCTGGCCGAGCGGGATGATGGTCTGCACCGAGCCCTTGCCGAACGACCGCGAGCCGAGCACGGCGGCGCGCTTGTGGTCCTGCAGCGCCCCGGCGACGATTTCCGAGGCCGACGCCGAGCCGCCATTGATCAGGACGATGATCGGCTTGCCCTTGGTGAGGTCGCCGCCGCGGGCGTTGCGCCGCTGGGTTTCCTCACTGTTGCGGCCACGGGTCGAGACGATCTCGCCACGATCGAGGAAGGTGTCGGTGACGTCGACCGCTGCGTCGAGCAGGCCGCCGGGGTTGTTGCGCAGGTCGACGATGAAGCCCTTGAGCTTGTCGGCCGGGATCTTCTTGGTGAGGTCCTCGATCGCGCGCTTCAGCGTCTCGGCGGTCTGTTCGGTGAACGACGACAGCCGGATGTAGCCGATGTCCTGATCGGCGCCTTCCTCGCGCCAGCGCACCACGCGGATGCGGATGAGGTCGCGCACCAGCTTGGCTTCGATCGGCTTCTCGGCGCCCTTGCGCGAAATACGCAGCACGATCGGGGTGTTGATCGGGCCGCGCATCTTCTCGACCGCCTGCTGCAGCGTCAGGCCCTGCACCGCCTCGTTGTCGAGGTGGGTGATGAGGTCGCCGGCCTGGATGCCGGCGCGTGCGGCCGGGGTGTCGTCGATCGGCGCGACCACCTTGACCAGGCCGTCCTCCATCGACACCTCGATGCCGAGGCCGCCGAACTCGCCGCGGGTCTGCACCTGCATGTCGCGGAACGACTTGGCATCCATATAGCTCGAGTGCGGGTCGAGCGAGGTCAGCATGCCGTTGATGGCGGCTTCGACCAGCTTGGCGTCGTCGGGCTTCTCGACATAATCGGAGCGGATACGCTCGAACACGTCGCCGAACAAATTGAGCTGGCGGTAGGTATCGGTCGTGGCCGCCGACTTGGCGAACGCGCCGAACTGGGTCAGCCCAGGTTGGCTCACCACCACCGCCAGCACGGCGCCGGCCGCCGCACCGAGAAAGAACAAGGGCGTTCTGCGCATCATCCGCGAACCTTTTCGCTGTCTGTCGATATCCACCAGGGACCAGGGTCGATCGCCGTTCCGTCCTTGCGGAATTCGACGTAAAGAGTCGGCTGGCTGGTTCCGATCGTCACCAGAGACGCAGCCCGTGGACCGCCACCCATCCCGCCGACAGGCTCGCCGGTCAAGACGAATTGTCCGAGCTGCACGGTGATGCGGTCCATGCCCGCTAAAAGAATATGGTAGCCGCTGCCGGCATTGATGATCAAGAGCTGGCCATAGGACCGGAACGGCCCGGCGAACACCACCCAGCCGTCGCAGGGCGAGGTCACCTGGGCATTGGTGCGGGTTGCCAGCGACACCCCGCGCTCGAGGCCGCCGAGGCCGTCCTTCTCGCCGAAATCGCGCAGCCGCACGCCGTTAACCGGCAGCGGCAGCAGGCCTTTAGCCTGGGCGAACGGCAGCGCCGGCGCCAGTCGCCCGGCGTCCTTCAGCGCAGCCGCGGCATTGCCGGGCTGGCGATCCGGCGCCTTGGCCGCCGCTTCGGCGGCTTTGGCGGCGGGGCCGGCCTCCATGCTGGAGATCAATTTCTCGAGGGAATCGGCCTGACGGGCGAGGTCCCTGGTGCGCTGGCGCTCGGCCTCAAGCGCCTGCACGCTGTCGCGCTCGCGGTTCTGGCGTTCCTCGGCCAGCGCGGTGAGGCGCTGGTGCTCCTCGGCCAGGGCGGTGCGCGAGGACTCCAGGCTGGCCTTCTCGTCGGCGATGGCGCGGCGCAGCCGCACCAGCTCGGCGAGGTCGCCGGCCAAAGCCAGCGCCTCCAGCCGGAGTTCGGGCAGCAGCGAGCCGACCAGCATGGCGCTGCGCACCGCTTCCAGCACGTCCTCCGGCCGGGCGATCAGCGCCGGCGGCGGCGCGCGGCCCATCCGCTGCAGCACCGCGAGCAGGTCCGCCAGCAGCTTGCGGCGGCCGTTCAACGCGGTGCGGATGCGGGCCTCGTCGGAATCGAGCTGCGGCAGCCGCGCCTCGGACTCGGTGATCTTGGCCTCGACGCCGCGGATGCGCGCCGCAGTGTCGATCAGGGTCTGGGTCAGCGCCTTGCGGTCGTTGCGGATGGCTTCGATCTCGCCGCGGATGCGGGCCTCCGCCTCCGAGGCCCGTTTCTGATCCTCGCGCACCTTGTCGAGTTCGCGCGCCTTCTCCTCCCGGCTGGCGACCGGCTTGTCCTGGGAAACGGCAGGATGCGGCCAGGCCAGCAGGGCAGCGATGAGGGCGATCTCCGGAACTCTCGGGCGGCGGCGCATCAGCGGGACATGATCTGGCACCTGGATAAACCCAGGTTCGGGCAAAGATGGGGCAGGATTTCGCGCGTCGCCGGCCGGCGCTGCCGCGATCGGCGGTTCTCCTTTAGGGCGTACCACCGATCTGATCGCACCCAGCGGCCGATCTAAGCCTTTGAGGTATCGCACTCTCTCGCAAAGCCGGCACCTGCCTGCGGAGAGTGCTTGAGCCGGCCCACGGCAATAATCCGTTAACCATGGCGTCACCGCCGGCGTCAGGCGCGGTGGTAGGGGTGGCCGGACAGGATGGTCATGGCGCGGTAGACCTGCTCGGCGAGCAGGACGCGCACCAGCTGGTGCGGCCAGGTCAGCGCGCCGAACGACACCACCAGCTCGGCCCGCGCCCGCAGCGCCTCCGCCAAGCCGTCCGGGCCGCCGATGACGAAGGCGAGCGTGCCGCGACCGCTGTCGCGGGCACGGCCGATGTGGGCGGCAAAATCCGTGCTGGCGAGCGATTTGCCGCGTTCGTCGAGCGCGATCACGCTCGCACCTGCCGGCAGTGCCGCGGCGATGCGAACGGCCTCCTCGTCGATGCGGGCCTCGGCCCGGCGGGCGGCGCTCTCGCTGAGTTCGGTCAGATCGACCGGGGCGAGGGCAAGCCCGCGGCCCAGCGCGCGGGCTCGCTCGAGGTAGCGCGTCTCAAGCTCCCGCTCGGCACCGGATTTGAGCCGGCCGACGGCGACAATGACAATCCGCACCGCCCAGCCGGCCGTCAGGATGCGCGGGTGCGGCCGTCGGGACCGACGCCCGACCACATCTTCTCGATGTTGTAGAAGCCGCGCACTTCCGGCCGGAAGACGTGGACGATGACGTCGCCGGCGTCGATCAGCACCCAGTCGCAGTGCGGCTGACCCTCGACCCGCACGCCATCGACCCCGTGGCTCTTGAGGTGCTCGACAATGTGATCGGCGATGGCGCCAACATGCCGTTGCGACCGGCCGGAACTGACCACCATCCAATCGGCGATCGGCGTTTTGCCGGCCAGATCGATGGTCACGGTGTCTTCGGCCTGATCGTCGTCCAGGCGCGTGAGCACCATCGTGAGGATCTCGCTAGCGGCAGGACGCGCCATCGAGACCGGCGCGGTCGGGACGGAGCCTTCGACCGCGGACAGGGCTTGGGTGGACAGGGATTCCTACCTTTTCTCTGCGGCGCCGACAGTCGGCGCCAAATCTAGAATACGTCATGACGGGCGACGGTTTCAATACGTCGTCGGTTGCGCCAAGGTCGCCGGGCGTCGTTGACGTTGCCGCAGGGCAGTCGACGACAGCGGCGACTTGAGCCCGTGCAGGAAAACCCAGGCCGGCGCGGTGGCGCCAGCCAGGGCGTGGGCGTTGTCTTCGGCCAGCCGGTTGCGCGCCAGCGCGCGTGCCGCCGGGGCGGCCAGCGGCCGCCAATGGGCACCGCCGCGGTCGACCACCGCGATGGGCAGCAGATCGGCGATGTCGCGCCAGTGCTGCCAGCGATGAAAGCCGGCGAGGTTGTCGGCGCCCATGATCCAGACCAACCGCACGCCGGGGCAGCGCCGCGTGAGATAGGCCAGGGTGTCGAAGGTGTAGCGGGTGCCGATCTCGGCCTCGATCCCGCTCACCTTGATGCGCGGATGCCGTGCCAGCGCCCGTGCCGCCGCAAGCCGGGCCTCGAGCGGCGGCAGCCCGGCGGTCGCCTTCAGCGGGTTGCCGGGCGTGACCAGCCACCACACGAAATCGAGCCCGAGCCGCTTCATCGCCAGCAACGAGGCGGCGCGGTGGGCGGCGTGGGGCGGGTCGAACGAGCCGCCGAACAGGCCGACCTTCAGCCCGGCCGCGGTGGCCGGCAGCCGCGCCGGCACGCCGGCGCCGCCATGCGGTTTGCCGCCGGCCAAGCCTTCGAGCCCGCTCGCCGAGTATCTTGGCGTCGAAACAGGATCTTCGGCGATATCGCGTCCGGGATCACAGAGGGATCTGCCGGAAGCCGGATCACGGCCGGGTCTGCCCATTTCCGCGCACTTTATACTTGAAACTGGTGAGCTGCTCGACCCCGACCGGGCCGCGGGCGTGCAGCTTGCCGGTGGCGATGCCGATCTCGGCGCCGAAGCCGAACTCGCCGCCGTCGGCGAACTGGGTCGAGGCATTGACCAGCACGATGGCGGAGTCGACCTCGCCGAGGAAGCGCTCGGCGGCGGTGAAGTCCTCGGTGATGATGGCGTCGGTGTGGTGGGAGCCGTAGCGCTCGATGTGGGCGATGGCGGCCTCGATGCCGTCCACCACCTTGGCCGAGATGATGGCGTCGAGGTACTCGGTCGACCAGTCGGCCGCCGCCGCCGCCGTGACGCGGCGATCGGCCGCCTGCACCGCCGCGTCGCCGCGCACCGCGCAGCCGGCGTCGAGCAGCATGGCGACCAGCGGCTGAAGGTGGGTCGAGGCCACCGCCCGGTCGACCAGCAGGGTCTCGGCGGCACCGCAGATGCCGGTGCGCCGCATCTTGGCGTTCAGCACCACCGCCTTGGCGGTGTCGAGGTTGGCGCCGGCGTGGACATAGACGTGGCAGATGCCCTCCAGGTGCGCGAACACCGGCACCCGTGCCTCGGCCTGCACCCGCGCGACGAGGCCCTTGCCGCCGCGCGGCACGATGACGTCGATGGCGCCGTTCAGCCCGGCGAGCATGGCGCCGACCGCAGCGCGGTCGCGGGTGGGCACCAGCTGGATGGCGTCGGCGGGAAGCCCCGCCTCATTCAGGCCGCGCACCAGCGCGCGGTGGATGGCGGTGGCCGAGCGCAGGCTCTCCGAGCCACCGCGCAAGATGGCGGCGTTGCCGGCCTTGATGCACAGCGCGCCGGCGTCGGCGGTGACGCCCGGCCGGCTCTCATAGATCACGCCGATCACCCCGATCGGCACCCGCACCCGCTCGATCATCAGGCCGTTGGGCCGGGTCCAGGCCGCCAGCACCGAGCCGACCGGGTCACTGAGGCCGGCGACGACGTCGAGCCCGGCCGCGATCGCCTCGATGCGCTCGGGGGTCAGGGCCAGCCGGTCGAGGAACGCCTTGTCGGCGCCGCCGGCCGTTGCGTCGGCAACGTCCTCGGCGTTGGCGGTGAGGATGGCCTCGGCCTCAGTGCGCACCGCTGTGGCCATCGCCTTCAGCGCCTCGTCCTTGCGCGGCCCCGGCGTCAGCGCCAGGGCGCGGGCGCTCGCGCGGGCACGGGCGCCGATGTCGAGCATCATTGCGTCGAGGTCGTCAGGAGCCGTGGCGTCGGTCGCGGTCATGGTTGAGTTCCATCAGCCCGCCAGTGTGGCGGGGCGCTGTCCTATCACAGAGCGGGGGTCGGCCGCGAGCGCAAGCCGCGCGCCCGCGCGGCTTTGCTGCCGGGCCCGGCATCGGGGCTTGCTCGTTCGGCGCGGCTGGGCGATAGCTGCGCCTCCCCCGTTCGCACCATGTTCGGCTCCGCCACGCAGAGCCGGTCTTCTGGGGTTCGGCTGCGATGCTGGAACATCTCATTTCCGTCAGCGTATTCATCATCTTTCTCATCAATACGCTGGCGCTGATCCATTACGTCTTTCTATGCCTGCGCGACGGCGTCGCCCAGGCCTACGGCCCGATCGGCTCGGACGAGTTCGCGATCTTTCGTGACGAGCGGCCCAACGCCTTCTTCGCATTCGTCGGGGCTTTTTCGGCGATCGCGGCGGCGATGGGCTGGATCAGCTATGACAGCCTGATGAGGCTGATCGGCTGAGCCGGCCTGACCTCATGGCGGTTTCGGAATGGGCGCCGCGCGTGTCCACCCGCCGCCGGCGACGTCACTCCCCCGCGAACGCCATGTCGTCGCGGTGGATCATCTCGGTGCGGCCGGAGAAGCCGAGGATCATCATGATGTCCTCCGAGGATCGGCGCAGGATCTTGGCGGCGTCCTCGGCGTCATAGGCGACCAGGCCGCGCGCCACCTCGTCGCCGTCGGGGCCACGCACGATCACGGCGTCGCCGCGGGCGAATGCGCCCTCGATCTTGATGACGCCGGCTGGCAGCAGCGATTTGCCGCGCTTCAGCGCGGCGCAGGCGCCGGCATCGATGTAGAGCGTGCCCTTGGGCTCCAGCGAGCCGGCGATCCACTTCTTGCGGGCGGTGACGGGGTTGGCGGGGGTCAGGAACCAGGTCGCCCGCGCGCCCTGCTCGATGGCGCGCAGCGGGTTCGACACCCGGCCGGAGGCGATGACGAGGTGGGCCCCTCCCGAGGTCGCAATCTTCGCCGCTTCGACTTTCGTGCGCATGCCGCCGCGCGACAGCTCGGAACCGACGTCGCCAGCCATCGCCTCGATCTCGGCGGTGATGCGTGGAATTACCGGAAGATGGGTGGCGGTGGGGTCCTTCTGCGGCGGCGCGGTGTAGAGGCCGTCGACGTCGGAGAGCAGCACCACCAGATCGGCCGAGGCCATGGTGCCGACCCGTGCGGCCAGCCGGTCGTTGTCGCCGTAGCGGATCTCGGTGGTGGCGACGGTGTCGTTCTCGTTGATCACCGGCACCGCGCCGAGCTCGAGCAGCTTGTCGAGGGTGTTGCGGCCGTTGAGGTAGCGCCGCCGCTCCTCGGTATCGCCCAGCGTCAGCAGGATCTGGCCGGCCTTCATGCCCTCCGCCGCCAGCGTCTCCGACCACACCCTGGCGAGCGCGATCTGGCCGACGGCGGCGGCGGCCTGGCTTTCCTCCAGCTTCAGCGGCCGGCGGCCGAGCTTGAGCACGGTGCGGCCGAGCGCGATGGCGCCCGACGACACCACCATCAGGTCAGTGCCGCGACGGTGCAGCATGCCGAGGTCGGCGGCGAGCGAGCTCAGCCATTCGGTGCGCGGCACGCCCTCCTTGGGGTCGACCAGCAGCGCCGAGCCGACCTTGACGACGATGCGTCGGAACGAGGCGAGTTGGGGCGCGGGCTGCTGAACGGTCGACATCGGAGCGGAGGCGGTCATGGCCGCGCTGTTGCACGGGCGGGGCGGGTTGGCAACCGGCATCGGCTGGGCACGAGCCATGATGCCGGTGCAGCGATGGTCAAGGGTGCCACGGCTCCGCCGCGGCGAGGTGCTCGGCCTCTGCCTCGGCCTCCTTCGCCGAGTCGATCACCGCGACCAGCGCCCGGAGCGCCTCGGTGACGCCGGCGTGGGAGTGCGACGACAGCACCAAGGGCGTGCGCTTGGCGGCGCGCTTCAGCCGCGCCACCTGCTCCTTCAGGGTGTCGGGGTCGAGCGCGTCGGCCTTCGACAGCGCCACCACCTCGGGCTTGTCGGCAAGGCCGCCGTCGTAGAGCGCGAGTTCGTTGCGCACCGCCTTGTAGGTCTTGCCGGCGTGCTCGGTGGTGCCGTCGACCAGGTGCAGCAGCACCCGGCAGCGTTCGATGTGGCCGAGGAAGCGGTCGCCGATGCCAACGCCCTCGTGGGCGCCCTCGATCAGGCCGGGAATGTCGGCGATGACGAATTCGCGCTCGCCGACATGGGCGACGCCGAGATTGGGGTGGAGGGTGGTGAAGGGGTAGTCGGCGATCTTGGGGCGGGCGGCCGACACCGCCGCCAGGAAGGTCGACTTGCCGGCATTGGGCAGCCCGACCAGTCCGGCGTCGGCGATCAGCTTGAGGCGCAGCCAGATCCAGCGCTCGCCGCCGACCTCGCCGGGGTTGGACCGGCGCGGGGCGCGGTTGGTCGAGGTGGTGAAGCGGATGTTGCCGAAGCCGCCATTGCCGCCGGTGAGCAGCACCACCCGCTGGCCGACCTCGGTGAAGTCGGCGAGCAAGGTCTCCTGGTCGTCGTCGAACACCTGGGTGCCGACCGGCACCTTGAGCACGATGTCCTTGCCGCCGGCGCCGTGGCGCTGCTTGCCCATGCCGTTGCCGCCGCGGCCGGCCTTGAAGTGCTGCTGGTAGCGGTAGTCGATCAGGGTGTTGAGGCCGTCGACGCACAGGATGACGACGTCGCCGCCGCGGCCGCCGTCGCCGCCGTCCGGCCCGCCGAACTCGATGAACTTCTCACGGCGGAACGAGGCGCAACCGTTGCCGCCGTCGCCTGCCTTCACATATACCTTGGCCTGATCGAGGAATTTCATTGTATTCAATTAATTCATTCATTGGCCCATGCAAACCAAAATTCCCATTGCTGCAAAGGTCGGTCAGCCAGTACCAGATACGATTAATTTTCCGAGCTGCGCAATCACAAGTTTTTCTGCCTCAAAATGCGGTGGAACGACGACGTCAATGACCGGTTTTCGTGGATCGTTCTTCCACTTTAATGCCTCACCAAATGGATCTTTCCTTCGACCGCCCTCAAATAATTCGCGGTAACGTGAGGGTGAAATCCCGATAAAAGGCTCGAAAGAAACTTTTTCGCTATCACTATGGTCTTCTACCTGAATTGAATCGCTGTGGAGCTTTTTGGCGTAACTTTTCGGGTACGGTTCTAAATAGACAATTCTACCAATTCCTGACGCCACAATGTGTTTAGCGCATAAATGACAAGGAAATGTTGTACAAAAAAGGGTCGCGCCAATTATTGCTCTTCCATTCCTAGCTGCGTCACAGATTGCAGACATTTCTGCATGGATGATACGGCCAAACTCAATTATATCCATAACACGCAAGTCTTTGTAGCGCTTGCCCTCATTTTTTGAAAGAAGTATTGTAACAATACTGGCCGCATCTTTGTTCAAAAGATCATTTGAAAGAAGTTTATCTTCTAAAAGTCGAGATATAATCTCTGCAAAAATCTCTACTTTATTAATTTCATTTGGATCATGCCCGAGTCTTATGTCGCGGCTGTCGGCGTTGTCTCCGGTCCAATAGGTCCCTCCGCCCGCTTTGGGTACTTCGTTTGACCCAAGGCTAATAATTTCGCCGGTTTTTGAAAAAATCGCGGCGCCAACTTGACGAGAGAGGTCACAGGATCGCAAGGATGCGGTCTTCGCCAAATACATTCCATATTCGTCTCTCGTTGGGGAGATTTCGTTGCTCCCAAAAAAAGCGTTCAAAAAGCGATCTATTGATACAATTGCAGACTCTTTGTTGTTAGAATCTACAAATATGTCACCGAGACAAAATGTTCCTGATAGGTTTTGACCGTACTCATTATCCTCTTTGCTGTCTCTTTCAATCAGTCTCTGGGCGCCTTCGCTAGAAGTATTGTTATCTATAGTCCCACGTGACTTGATCTTTATTTTTGAAATTAAAAAATCTTCACGCCGTTGCGGCGAGCTGTAAATTGAAACCAACACAAATTGCTTTCCATAAACCGCTCGAAGAAGACGAACTTCTTCGGGAGTTTTGAGTTGGCGTACCACCCAAGCGAGCTTTCGTCGGGATGGCTGAATATTTGATTTGTTTGTGGCCTCGTCCCGTTCTTTTATTTGCTCGCGTAGCTTGCTAATAGCGCTTATTGTAAGGGCAGCAAGTAAGTCCTTCGCTCTATAGGCCCTCCGAAGTTCATTTGCATACTCTATTTTTGATTGGTATTCTTTTAACATATCCGTGCAGTCGATAGTTTTGCTGCACTTTATGTCCTGCATAATTTCAGTAATTCGAATAAATTCTGTTGAGTAGTCAAAACTTTTGAGGCAATCGGATATCGATTGCTGGATATAGTCGATATCAACTCCAACTGGGCCGGCTAACGCAAAAACTAAATCTGGATAGTCGACGGGAGAGACAAATTTGATTGGGGAACCTCTTAAAGGTTCTCGATTAAGAAGGGCATCCTCGTTAAAGTCGCACGGCGCCTGAGGGGGCGATTCGGGATTTGTCAAGGGAGACTCCAATGAGCGATACAGCTGGCCTTTCTCCTGGGTGGCTGCGCGAGGAGATAGGATCCGCACTGCAGGAAGTTACAAAAAGGTCATATCTCTCGGAAGAGATGCGGCAGTCGTTTGAAGACACTGCTCTCGCCATTAAGACAACCAGCAATTTACGCGGCCCTCTCCCGACCGCGGATTGTGTAAAATCCCCATGCGTGGAGCTTAAGTGATTTTACTTGGGAAAATTCCCTCCCCCAAAATGGGAGAGGGAATTACGGCTCACGCCATCCGCATCGACGGGCCGTCGGCGAGCGGCACCGCGCCCCACGCCCGCAGCGAGGCCCAGGTCTTGCGGTCGAGCCGGAAGCGGTCGACCGGCACCGAGGCCGCGAGCGCCTTGACCCGCGTCAGGCCGACGCCGGTCCACTGGAAGCCGCACTTCTCCAGCACCCGGCGCGAGGCGGCGTTGGTGACGCGCGCAGCCGAGGTAATCTCCGGCTGCTTCAGCCGCGCGAAGGCAAAATCGATGACGGCGCGAGCCGCCTCGGTGGCAAGACCGCCGTCGCGATAGGGCGCGCCGAGCCAGTAGCCGAGATGGAATACGCCGTCGAGCCGGTTGAGGCCGCACGCGCCGATGAAGATGTCGCGACCCTTGAGGTAGAGGCCGAACGTCGCGCCGTCGTCGTCGAGGGTCGCGACCTGGGCGATCCAGGCCTCGGCGTCCTGCTTGCGGTAGGGGTTGGGAATCAGCGCCGTGTTGATGGCGATGGCAGGGTCGTCGGCCAGCGCCGCGATCGCAGCCGCGTCCTCAAGACGCGGCGTGCGCAGCACCAGCCGCTCGGTCTCGAGGACGGGGAGACAGATCTCCCCGGGCAAACGGATTTCGCAGGACTTCTCGAGAGTCATGGGACGGGTCCTCCCTGGTTGAAAACGAAAGGGGAGCCGGCATCCCGTCTCCCCTTGCAATCGACCCGTCGTATCGTGGAGGGTCCGCCGGTTCGACTGATGCCGACGGACCCCCGAAGTTTTGGTGTCCGCCTATTCCGCCGCCTTCGCCGCCGTAATCACGGATACGAAGGTTCGGCCGTTCGCCTTGGCGCGGAACGCAACGTGACCGGCAGCAGTGGCGAACAGGGTGTGATCCTTGCCAATGCCGACGTTGTCGCCCGCGTGCCACTTGGTGCCGCGCTGACGCACGATGATATTGCCGGCGAGCACCGCTTCGCCGCCGAACTTCTTCACGCCGAGGCGCTGCGCGTTCGAATCGCGCCCGTTGCGCGACGAGCCGCCTGCTTTTTTGTGAGCCATGACCGGTCTCCCGGAACCCTATCTCGATCTAGAACTGATTCTGGACGATCCGATGACCGTCAGGCGGCGCGGATCTCGGTGATCCTGACCAACGTCAAATCCTGACGGTGGCCGCGCTTGCGCCGAGAATTCTTGCGGCGGCGCTTCTTGAAGGCGATGACCTTCGGGCCGCGGGTCTGCTCCACCACCTCGGCGGTGACCACGGCGCCGTCGACGGTCGGGCTGCCGACCGTGGTCGAGCCCTCGCTGCCAACCAGCAGCACCTCGGCGAACGTCACCGTCTCTCCGGCGGCGGCCTCGAGCTTTTCGACCTCGAGGGTATCGTTGGGGGCGACGCGGTACTGCTTGCCGCCCGTTTTAATGACCGCGAACATCGTTCTGTCCCGTGTTCGATCCCGGCCTGAAAGACCGGCTTTTTGGCGATCGTGAATCGGAAGGGTGAAAGCGGCGCGAAAGGCTACACGCCGCCGAAGGTCGGCATGTACACGGCACGCGCCGCCGGAGTCAAGAACGGGCCCCGCTCCGCAACCGGAAAATGAAGTGGGCCGGGATCGCCACGATCCCGGCCCACGGTCTGTTCCGTCATCCTCGGGCGAGCAACGACGTGTCGCGGCTCTGGTTCACTCCGCCGCGGCCTTGAACTGCAGCTTGGCCAAGCGGGCGTAGAGCCCGCCGCGCCCCACCAGCTCGCCGTGGCGGCCTTCCTCGACGATGCGGCCGCCATCCATCACCAGGATGCGGTCGGCCGACAGGATGGTGGCGAGACGGTGGGCGATCACCAGCGTGGTGCGGCCTTCCATCAGGCGGTCGAGCGCGGTCTGCACCAGCGTCTCGCTCTCGGCGTCGAGCGAGGAGGTCGCCTCGTCGAGCAGCAGCACGCGGGCGTCCTTCAGGATGGCGCGGGCAATGGCGATGCGCTGGCGCTGGCCACCGGACAGCGTGATGCCGCGTTCGCCGATCAGGGTGCCGTAGCCGTTCGGCAGCTTGGCGACGAACTCGTCGGCCGCTGCGAGTTCGGCGGCGTGGCGCACCTCCTCGTCGGTGGCGTCGGGCCGGCCGACCCGGATGTTGTCGGCCACCGTGGCGGCAAAGATGTCGACGTCCTGCGGCACCAGCGCGATGTGGCCGCGCACGTCCCTGGGGTCGGCATCGGCGAGCGACACGCCGTCGAGCTTCACCTTGCCGCTGGCCGGGTCGTAGGCCCGCAGCAGCAGGTGAAACACGGTGCTCTTGCCGGCGCCGGACGGGCCGACCAGCGCCACGCGCTCGCCGGGCCGCACCACGAACGACACGCCGTCGAGCACCGCGGTGCCGGTTCGGGTCGGATAGGCGAACCGCACGCTCTCGAACGCCACCACGCCGACCGCCGGCTTCGGCAGCGCCGTCGGCTTCGCCGGCACGTCGATGCACGGCTTCACGCCGAGCAGCTCGGTGATGCGCTCGGCGGCGCCGGCCGCCTGCGACACCTCGCCCCACACTTCCGACAGCTGGCCGAGCGAGGAGGCGGCGAACACCGCAAACAGCACGAACTGGCCGAGCGTGCCCGGCGTCATCCGCCCGGTCAGCACCTCCTGGGCGCCGGACCACAGCACCGCGACCACGGATGCGAACACCAGGAAGATGCCGACGAACGTGAGGCTGGCGCGGGCGCGGGTGGCGCTGCGCGCCGCCGCGAACGCGGCCTCGACCGCACGGTCGAACCGGCTCCGCGCGGTGCCCTCGCCGGTAAAGGCCTGTAGCGTCCGCACCGCCGAGATCGACTCCGCCGCGAAGGCCGAGGCATCGGCCAGGGTGTCCTGGGCGAGGCGCGACTTCTTGCGCACCGAGCGGCCGAACCCGACCAGCGGCAGCACGATGATTGGAATCGCCACCAACACGAGGCCGGACAGGCCCGGACTGGTCACCACCATCATCGCCACCGCGCCGATCACCATCATGACATTGCGCAGCGCGATCGAGGCGGCGGTGCTGACGGCGGACTTGATCTGGGTGGTGTCGGCGGTGAGGCGCGAGATCAGCTCGCCGGTCTTGGCGGTGTCGTAGAAGGTGGCGTCGAGCCGCAACAGGTGGGCGAACAGCGCGGCGCGCAGGTCGGCGACGATGCGCTCGCCGAGCGTGGTGACAAGGTAATAACGCACCGCGCTGGCCAGCGCGAGCACACTGACCACCGCCAGCATCATCGAGAAATACTGGTCGATGAAGCCGGCATTCTCCGGGGCGAAGCCGTGGTCGATCATGCGGCGGACGGCGACCGGAACCGCCAGCGTTGCCAGCGTCGCCACCACCAGCGCGACCAGCGCGGCGCCGACGCGGCCTTTGTAGCGGCCGACGAACGGCACAAGCGCCGACAGCGGCTTCAGCCGGCCGCGGCGACGATCGGCAGCAAGGCTCGCGGCATCGGGACTCGCGGTATCACCGCTCGCGGCATCACGGCTGGGCTGACTCACGCCTCCAACTCCCATCGAACAGGTTCCGGTCTCTTCGTTCAATGCTTTGCGGCCGGGCGGCACCATGGCGCGGCTCACGCCCCCACGCAACGCCGATAAAACGCCTCAATCTCGGTGCGCGTTTCGGCTGACGCCGTATTGTGCCGTCAGGCCCTTGCCACCGCGGCCGGTCTCGGCTAATGCCGCGCCTTCCGATTGATGCTGGGCCCCATCGGTCCGGCGGCCACTTTGGCCGACCTCGCTGCGGCCGACCTGAAGGACGCGACCATGAAGTCCGACATCCACCCCGACTATCACGTCATCAAAGTGATGATGACCGACGGGACGACCTACGACACCCGGTCGACCTGGGGCAATCCGGGCGATACCCTGAACCTGGATATCGACCCCAACACCCACCCGGCCTGGACCGGCGGAACCCAGCAGCTGCTCGACCGCGGCGGCCGCGTGTCGCGGTTCCAGAAGAAGTTTGCCGGGTTCGGCTTCAAGGCCTGAGCCTCGCGCCTTCGGCAGATCACGTCAAAGCCCGGTGCCGTGCGGCACCGGGCTTTTTTGGCGTTTGCGGATTGCCGTGCTCGCCGGGGGAAGATCCTTGCCGAGATCCTTGGTCGCGACGCGCGTCGATTTCGGGCGGCCGCAAACCGCCCGCCGGCTTGCTGGCCGCAGGCACGGCGGATGGTGTGGTTGATTGGGACAAACTTGCGGGCTTGCGGTCCCGCCGCCGAGACGGCGGCTCGATCGAGCCGACCGACGCCCGCAGCTCAGGCCGGGCGTTCGAACGCCGCCTTGAGCAGTCCGAGCTGGCGCTCGACCGGGTTGTCGGCCGGCGGCAACTCGCGGCGGTCGCTGTAGAGCATGGCGTCGAGGCGGACCACCTTGTCCTGCAAGGCGATCGAGCCGCTGATCAGCTCGCGCAGCCGCTCCGGCAACTGGCCCAGCAGGTCATTCTCGGGCGCGGCGGCGCCGGAAAACCGCACCTTGTTCTTCTCGTTCTTGGCCTGCTCGGTGGTCAGCTCGCCGTCATTGACCGCGCGCTGCAGCAACAGCCAGGAGGCCAACTGCATCAACCGGGTGGTCAGGCGCATGCTCTCGGTGGCGTAGGCCAACGAGGCGGTGCGGTCGAGCGCGCGCGACTCCTGCCGGCCTGGCCCGTCGAGGTAGGCCGCCGTCGACTCCACCAGGCTCATGCCTTCCTTGAACAGCTGCGCGAACGCCTCTGTGCCGAGCAGGCGCTCGGCCAGCACCACCGGTTGCGGCGTCGATAGTTCGGTCTCGCTCATCGATCGCGGCCCTTCCCCAAAGCCTTGCGATCTTGAAGCACGCCTATGAGCGTCGAGTAAAGGCCGCCGGGGGCGAATGGTGAAAATGACGGCGGATACAAAAAAAGGAGCCGCTTGGAGCGGCTCCGGAGTGTCAACAGGGAGGCGTCAAACAGAGTGGAAAGGAGCCACTCGACGTCCAGAAACTGGACGTCCACAGTGATGCGCCTGGATGCTTAATCCCGGGTTAAGGGCAAGTTCGAATTTGCTTGCTTCGGACCCGGCCCGTCTCGGCAAAGGCAGGCCGTTTTGCCAAAAAAGCGAAATCTGCCAAAGGCCTGCGCCGCGCGCCCGGCACGGCCATGCTTCAGCTTGGCCGCTTGAAGATGTCGGTGGCGGCGGCCTGGGTGGCCTTGCGGGCGAGCGCCGCCGCCTCCAGGCGGACGATCTCCGCCCGCAGCAGCTCGATGCGCTCCTCCAGTTCGCCGATCGACAGGGTGTCGAGCAGCTGGCCGATGTCGTGGCTCACCTTGCGCCGCGGCGCGTCGTCGTCGCGAAACACCATCGCGTTGCTCCCATGTTGTTCAGGTGCGCCAGCCTAGAGCCTTTTTCGCAGAAGTGGGAGCAGAGCCTTAGGACTAAATCTCTACGGATTCAGAAACTTAGATCGTTCGCGCGATCGTGTCGGGTGCGTGGATGCGTTCGCCGGCCGGCGCCGCGGCCGGAGCCCGGTGCCGCCCTCGCGCGCAACTGACGGCTGGCCGCCGGTGTCTGCCGTTGTCAGCCGGGCAGGGGGAGGATAGGGCTGCTGGCGATACAGCCTTGCGAGGTCGACGATGTCCGCCACCGCCCTGCCCGCGACCATGACTGCGATCGCCATCAGCCGGCCCGGCGGGCCGGAGGTGCTGGTGCCCGAGCCGCGCCCGGTGCCGGTGCCGGGGCCGGGCCAACTCCTGGTCAAGGTGGCGGCGGCCGGGGTCAATCGCCCGGACGTGATGCAGCGCAAGGGGCTCTATCCGCCGCCGATCGGCGCCTCCGACCTTCCGGGGCTGGAGATTGCCGGCACCGTCGTCGCGCTGGGTCCGGACGCCGGCGGGTGGCGGGCCGGTGACGAGGTGTGCGCCCTGGTTTCCGGCGGTGGCTATGCCGAATACTGCCTGGCCGAGGCCGGTCACGCGCTGCCGCGCCCGTCCGGTCTTTCCGCCGCCGAGGCGGCGGCGCTGCCGGAGACCACCTTTACGGTCTGGCACAACGTGATCGAGCGCGGCGGGCTCACCGCCGGCGAAATCCTGCTGGTCCATGGCGGCAGTTCCGGCATCGGCACCACCGCGATCCAGCTTGCCAAGGCCCGCGGCGCCCGCGTCGTCGTCACCTGCGGCAGCGACGACAAGTGCGCGGCCTGCCTCAAGCTCGGGGCCGACCGCGCCATCAACTACCGCACTCACGACTTCGTGGCCGAGGTCAAGGCGTTCGCCGCTGGCCGCGGCGCCGATGTCATTCTCGACATGGTCGGCGGCGATTATATCGAGCGCAATTATGAGGCCGCGGCGCCGGACGGCCGCATTGTGCAGATCGCGTTCCAGGGCGGCTTCAAGGCCACCGTGGATTTCCGCCGCCTGATGCTGAAGCGGCTGACTCACACCGGCTCGACGTTGCGCTCGCGCAGCGACGCCTTCAAGACGGCGTTGGCGCGGGCGGTGGCCACGCAGGTGTGGCCGCTGGTCGAGGCCGGCCGCCTGCGCCCGGTGATGGACCGCGCCTTTCCACTGGTGGAGGCGGCCGCGGCCCACGCCCGCATGGAAAGCGGCGAGCACATCGGCAAGATCGTGCTGCTGGCCTGACGACGGGCGGCCGCCGGCGCGAAGACTTCGGTTTCGGGGATCACGAAGTGATCATCCGGAAACCGTATTAATCAGTCCGAAAGCCGGATCACCGGTTGCGGCGAGCGGCGCGAACGGCCAGGAGCTGGATCCCGCTTTTGTGCTGCGGCCTCGAAAAGCCGTATTGGTTCGCCTTGAGAAAGCCCGCGGCCGCCGGTACCACTGCCGATCGACCCGGCATCGCCGTTGCGGAGGTGAGGTTCTTGCGTGTCATCCGTGCCGCACTGATGGTGGTGGCCCTGTTCGCGGGGCTGGCCAGTCACAGCGCTGAGGCTCTCGACGCGGTCGCGGTACGCCAGAACGTGCCGGCGATCGATCTTCTGCCCGCCGCCGAGCAGCATCGTGTGGAGGGCGACCGTATCCAGGTTTCGACCGCGCCGGGGCCGGACGGCATCGTCCGCCGCATCGAGGTGCGCGCCCGCGAGCCGGGGACGACCTCGAACTGGCTGGTGTTCGCGCTGGCCAACAACACCGACGAACAGCTTGACCGGCTGGTTGTCGCGCCGCATTTTCGCATGGTCGGATCGGGGCTGGTCTGGCCGGACCTCGGCTCGATTCGCATCGTCAGCCTGACGCCGAGCCAGGGCTTCCGCCCCGAGCAGCAGAACGATCCCGGCTCCGACACCTTCCTTGTCACCCTCGACCCCGGCGCCACCGTGACGCTGGTTGCCGAACTGCGGACGCCGCAGGTCCCGCAGCTCTATCTGTGGGAGCCGGAGGCCTACAAGGCCAAGGTCAACTCCTTCACCCTCTATTACGGCATCGTCATCGGCATCGCCGGCCTGCTCGCGCTGTTCCTCACCATCCTATTCGTGGTCAAGGGCTCGGTGATGTTTCCGGCTGCGGCGCTGCTCGGCTGGGCGGTGCTGGCGCAGATCGGCACCACCTTCGGGTTCTGGGCGCGGGTGTTCGACCTTAGCACCGAGACCCAGCAGATCTGGCGCGCCGGCGGCGAGGCGATCTTGGCGGCCACGCTGGTGGTGTTCCTGTTCGCCTATCTGAACCTCAGCCGCTGGCACGTCCGCTACGGTCACATCGCCATAGGCTGGCTGGTTTTCCTCGGCGCGCTGATTGGCCTTGCGGTGGTCGATCCGCCGATGGCGGCGGGCATCGCCCGCATGTCGATCCTCGCCGTAGCCGTGCTCGGCTTCTGCCTCATCGTCTATCTGTCGACCCACGGCTTCGACCGCGCCGTGCTGCTGATCCCGACCTGGACGCTGCTGCTGATCTGGGTGATCACCTCGGGCTTCACCATCAGCGGCGCGTTCCTCAACGAGCTGGTGGCACCGGCGCTGCTCGGCGGCCTGGTGCTGATCGTGATGCTGATCGGCTTCACGGTGATGCAGCACGCCTTCGCCGGCGGCGGCCTCGCCGGCGCGGTCAGCGACATCGAGCGGCGGGCGCTGGCGATCGCCGGCTCCGGCGACATCGTGTGGGACTGGGACGTCGGCCGCGACGCCATCTTCACCAGCCCGGAAGCCGAGCAACTGCTCGGCCTCAAGCGCGGCTCGCTGGAGACCGATGCCGCCGGCTGGCTGGAGACACTGCATCCGTCCGACCGCGACCGCTTCCGCACCGCGCTCGACAGCGTGGTCGATCAGCGCCGCGGCCGCATCGCCCAGCAGCTTCGGCTGCGCAGCCAGGACGGCCACTATATGTGGTTCTCGCTGCGGGCCCGCCCGGTGATCGGCTCCGACGGCGAAGTGGTGCGCTGCATCGGCACCATGGTGGACATCACCGAGAACAAGACCGCCGAGGAACGGCTGCTGCACGACGCCGTCCATGACAACCTGACCGGCCTGCCCAATCGCGCGCTGTTCCTCGACCGGATGGACGCCGCGCTCGGCTTCGCCCGCATCGACGAGACCATGCGGCCGGCGGTGATCCTGCTCGACATCGACCGCTTCAAGCAGGTCAATCTGTCGGCCGGGGTGTCGATCGGCGATTCCATCCTGCTCACCATCGCCCGCCGGCTGACGCGGCTGCTCAAGCCGCAGGACACGCTGGCGCGGCTGTCGGGCGACCAGTACGGCATCATCTTGCTGTCGGAGCGCGAGCCCGAGCGAATCACCGCGTTCGCCGACACCATCCGCAAGACGCTGCGGACGCCGATCACCTTCGCCAACCGCGAGATCTTTCTCACCGCCTCGATCGGGCTGGCGTTGGTCGACGCCGAGCACGGCCGCCGCGAGGAGGTGCTGAAGGACGCGGAGCTGGCGATGCAGGTCGCCAAGCGCATCGGCGGTGATCGCATCGAGGTGTTCAAGCCGGCGCTGCGGGCGCAGAAGCCCGACCGGCTCGGCAT
The DNA here is from genome assembly GCF_001402875.1 of Blastochloris viridis. Taxonomy (NCBI): domain Bacteria; kingdom Pseudomonadati; phylum Pseudomonadota; class Alphaproteobacteria; order Hyphomicrobiales; family Blastochloridaceae; genus Blastochloris; species Blastochloris viridis. The sequence goes on from NZ_CP012946.1 coordinate 74,728, forward strand.
CGAATCCGACCTCCGGCGGGCGATCGAGCGCGACGAGATCGCCATCCTTTACCAGCCGATCGTGCGGCTGGAGGATCGCACGGTGGCGGGCTTCGAGGCGTTGGCGCGCTGGAACCATCCGCGGCTCGGCAAGCTGGCGCCGGCGGAATTCATCCCGATCGCCGAGGAGACCGGGCTGATCGTCGATCTCGGCCTGTTCGTGATGGACCGCGCCGCGCGCCAGCTCGGCGCCTGGCAGCGGGTGCTTCGGCTCGATCCGCCGATCTTCGTCTCGGTCAACGTGTCGTCGCGCCAGCTGTTGCGGCACGATCTGATCCAGGACGTCAAAGGCGTGCTCGCCCGCAACGTCGTCATCCCCGACACGCTCAAGCTCGAACTCACCGAATCGCTGGTGATGGCCAATCCCGAATATGCCGCGCAGATGCTGTCGCGCATCCGCGACCTCGGCGCCGGGCTGTCGCTCGACGATTTCGGCACCGGCCATTCGTCGCTGGCCTATCTGCAGCGCTTTCCGTTCGACACCATCAAGATCGACCAGCAGTTCGTGCGGCCGTCCGCCAGTGGCGCGCGGCCGGTGCTGCTGCGCTCGATCGTGGCGATGGCGCACGACCTCGGCATGGAGGTGGTGGCGGAGGGCGCCGAAACCGAGGCCGATACCATCGAGTTGGCCCGGCTCGGCTGCGAGTACGTGCAGGGGTTCGTGTTTGGCGAGCCGCTCACTGCCGAGGAGGCCCGGCGCCTCATCGCGCCGGTGCCGGCCGAAGGCCAGCGCGCCGCGGCGGGGCGGTAGGGAGCATGTCATCCCGGGCGAGGCGCCAGCCGAGACCCGGGATCGTCTTCAGGATGATGTGATCTTTATCTGATGCCGGTTCCGGGTCTCACGGCTGCGCCGTTCGCCCGGGACGACGACGCGGTGGCGTAATTCGGACGGCCTCCGATGCCGACCCACGGGGCCGTCGAAACGCCCGGATTTTCGCCTCGGACATCAATGATTTCACGAAAATCTGCGATCGGGACCACCGGCCGGCGGCCGACCGCCGTTGGTCGCGCGCGCAAAGATCAGGCGTGCCCCGCCTCGCTGGCGAGGTTGCCGATGCCGACGCCGATTTTGCGCAGGGCCTGATTGTACTTGGCCTCGGTCTCGCTGCCGAAGATCAGGTCGGGATCGGCCGCGCAGTGCAGCCAGCCATTGGCCTGGATTTCCGACTCGAGCTGGCCGGGCGCCCAGCCGGCGTAGCCGAGCGCCAGCACGGCGTTGTGCGGGCCGGTGCCCTGGGCGATTGCCTTGAGAATGTCGAGCGTGGCGGTGAGGCAGATGCCGTCATTGATCGTCAGCGTCGAGTTCTCGATGAAGAAATCGGAGCTGTGAAGCACGAAGCCGCGGCCGGTCTCGACCGGCCCGCCGCGCAGCACGCGGATGTCGTCGGCGCCGCGCGGGAGCTGGATCAGGTCCGCTTCCGGCACGATCTCGAGTTGCACCAAGAGGTCCGAAAAGCGGATGTCCGGCGCGAGGTGGTTGACGACGATGCCCATCGCACCCTCGGCCGAATGCGCGCACAGATAGATCACCGAGCGTTCAAAACGCTCGTCGTGCATCGAGGGCATGGCGATCAGCATCTGGCCGTCCAGATAGCCGACCGACCGGTCGCTTCGGCTGGATCGCATGAGCTTCATGGCCGAATGGTAGCTGCTCCGTCCGCCTTTGCAAACGGTGGCGTTCCACCGAGGGAAATCTCTCACGAACTCGTGGCTGGCGCGCTCCGGCGAAGGTGAATAATTGGCGCAACGCAGGAGCGGGTCGCCGTGTCTATCTGTTTCGTTTTTCGCCGGATGCTGGGGGGCGTCGCCACCGCCGCCGCGCTGGGCTCGGCGACGGTGGTGGTCGCCGCCGCCGAATCGGCCTGGGTCAAGGCGCCCTATTCCGCAGTGCGCCTGATCGCGCCGGCGGCGAACGACGGTGCCGGCCTGAAGGCCGGTGTCGACCTCAAGCTCGACCCCGGCTGGAAGACCTATTGGCGCTATCCCGGCGAGGCCGGGCTGCCGCCACGGTTCGATTTCGCCGGCTCGCTCAATGTGCGGGCGGTCGAGGTGTCGTGGCCGGCGCCGCAACGGTTCGAGGCCGGCGGCACGGTGTCGATCGGCTATGGCGGCGGCGTGGTGTTTCCCCTCACCGTGCATCCGCTCGACCCGGCCCGGCCGGTGGTGCTGGCGGCGGCGGTTTCCTACGCGGTGTGCGGCACGCTGTGCATTCCGGCCGAGGTGTCGCTCCGCCTGCCGCTGTCGCCGCGGAAGCCAGGTCCGACCGATCCGGTCAAGGTCGCGACGCTGGTGGGCAGCGCGGCCGGACCTGATGCTGCGGCGCTGCTGCAGCGCTTCGGCGCCCGGGTGCCGCGTCCGGTCGCGGTCGGTGCCGGCGGCCCGCTTGCCATCGCTGCGGTCGCCATCGACCGCAGCACGGTGCCGTGGCGGGCGCGGGTGGACGCACATGCGCCGGCCGATGCCGAACTGTTCGTCGAGGGACCGAGCGCGGACTGGGCGCTGCCGGTGCCGGCCCCGGCCACGGTGGTCGGTGACGGCCGGGTGCGATTCCTGTTCGACCTCGACGGGATGCCCGCCGGGGCGGTCCTCGCGGGCGCGAAGCTCACGCTCACCTTGGCATCAGAGGGCGGCGCCATCGAAGCCGTGGTGCCGCTGGAGTAACCGGAGCGGCGGCGCCATCGCTCCCGATCCGGCCCCGCGACCACGAGGACAGCCCTGGACGCGGCGCCGCATCGCACTAAATGCCGGTGCAGCGCGGGCTTGAGCGCCACGCAGCCGAAATCTGAACCCGAGATTCCGACGAGGAGCTTCGACCATGGCCATCAAGGTCGGCGACCGCCTGCCCGACGTCACCTTCCGCGTCCCCGGCGAGGACGGGCCGGCGGCGAAGACCACCGCCGAGCTGTTCGAAGGCAGGAAGGTGGTGCTGTTCGCCGTGCCGGGAGCGTTCACCCCGACCTGCCACAAGAATCACCTGCCGGGCTATCTGGCGCGGGCGGCCGACTTCAAGGCCAAGGGCGTCGACGCCATCATGGTCACCGCGGTCAACGATCCGTTCGTGATGGCGGCGTGGGCGAACGCCAGCGGCGCCGAAGGCAAGATCGCCTTTCTCGCCGACGGCAGCGCCGAGTTCGCCCGGGCAGTCGGGCTCGAGCTCGACGCCTCGGCGTTCGGGATGGGCATCCGCTCCAAGCGCTACGCGATGGTGGTGGACGACGGTGCGGTGACGGTGCTGTCGGTGGAGGACACGCCGTCCAAGGCCGAGCAGTCGAGCGCGGAGACGCTGCTCAAGCATCTTTGAGCGGCCGGCGCGCAGGGCGCTCAGGCGATGATGTCGGGGAACAGCTGATCTTCGATCTCGCCGATGCGGTCCTTGATCAGCAGCTTGCGCTTTTTCAAGCGCTGGACCTGGATGCGGTCGAACCCCGCCGTCGCTTCGAGCGCGGCAATGGCGGCATCGAGGTCGCGGTGCTCCTGCTTGAGCCGGGACAACTGGGCGCGCAGTTCCGATTCGTCTGATTGGGTCATCACGCCGCAGGCTCGCTCCGCCGCCCCGCGGCGCACAAGGTCAGTATCACTCCGCCTTGCACCTCCCGCAAGGCAGGAGGGGCCGGCAAAGCCGGTCCGGAGTGCTGCGACGCAGCACAGTCGGCTGTCGACTTGCCTGAAACTGCATGGCAGACTTCTTCCGCTTGGCCCTTAAGGGAGAACGTAGCAGATGTCCATGCAGGCCCACCTTGCGGAACTCGAGAAGCGCCATCAGGCGATTTCCCGCGAGATCGAAAATCACATCGCCCATCCGTCCGCCGACGATCTGCGTATCGCGGAACTCAAGCGGCGTAAGCTTGCGCTCAAGGATGAGATCGAAAAGCTCCGGGCCGACGTCGTCAGCTTGCACTGATCTGCACGAGACCGTGACTTGAGACCGCAGCTGGCGCGGGGCGATCGGGGTTGGCCGACGCCTGCCAGTCCAGCAAATGGGGTTGCGTGGACAGCGAGGCCGAATGCGGTCCACGCGATTTGGTTTTTGCGCCCGCGCGTGCGGAAAATGCAGTTGGGACGGAAGGTCGGTATTGTGGTCGCGATGACCCAGTCTGCGTGGTTCGCGTCGTGACCGATCCTGTCTCTGCGTCCGCTGGGCCGGACGCGACGCCGGCGCTCCAGTCGCCGTCCTATCGCCTGGCGGCGCTCGACCGCGACTTCCTGCTCGGCGATTCCATGCGCGGTGCGCGGTTTCTGCTCGAATACAGCAAGGTCGAGGAAACCCTTCGGCGCGAAAACATCCGCTCGACCGTGGTGGTGTTCGGCAGTGCCCGCGTGCGCGAGACCGGCCCCGGCCGCCACGCCGACTGGTACGCCATGGCGCGCGACTTTGGCCGCATCGCCTCCCAGCGCGGCGGTGCGCTCGACCACGGCCACGGCGTCCGCGACAACGTCATCACCACCGGCGGCGGCCCCGGCCTGATGGAGGCGGCCAACCGCGGCGCGATCGATGTCGGCGCGCCCTCGATCGGCTTCAACATCCTGTTGCCGCACGAGCAGATGCCGAACCCCTACACCACGCCGCTCCTCACCTTCCGCTTCCACTACTTCGCGATGCGCAAGATGCATTTCGCCATCCGCGCCAACGCGCTGGTGGCGTTCCCCGGCGGGTTCGGCACCCTCGACGAAGTGTTCGAGATCCTGACGCTGCGGCAGACCGGCAAGATGGGGCCGGTGCCGATCGTGCTGGTCGACCGCGCGTTCTGGACCCGGCTGCTCGACCTGCCGATCCTGGTCGACAATGGCCTGATCGACCAGGACGACGTCGCACTGATCGATTACGCCGACTCCGCCGACGAAGCCTGGGCGGTGCTGGCCCGCCACGGCCTCGGCAAGCACGATCCGGCGTTGCCGCCTCAGCCGCTCGGCGCCCCGGCCGGCCGGCCGTAGGCGGCAAGGAACATCTCGACCGCCTTGCCGATGACATAGGCGATCTCGGCGTCGCTCGGTGCGGTATCGATGGCGCGGTAGAGCCGCGGCCGCACCAGATTGGTCTGGCACAGTTCGGTGAACTGGGCGGCGGCGAAGGCGGCGTCGTCGACCGCGAGCAGGCCGCGTTCGGTCATGCGGCGAAGGTAGTCGGCGAGGATCGGCCGGCAGCGGCCCGGCCCCTCGGTGTAGAAGCCGCGGCCGATCTCCGGCATGCGCTCGGTGACGCCGAGCACGATGCGTTGGGCGCGCAGGGTCCAATCAGAGGTGAGGAAGCGGGCGAATGCGGCGCCGAACCTCAACAAAGTGGTGCGCACATCGGGGTCGTCGTCGATCAGCTTGAACACGTCCTCGACGTGCTCGCGGCGCTTCTCTTCGATCAGCGCCGAGAACAAATCCTCCTTGGTGGCGAAATAGACGTAGAGCGTGCCCTTGGAGACGCCGGCCTCGCGGGTGATGTCGTTCATCGAGGCGGCGTCGAACCCCATGGCGGAGAACACCCGGTCGGCGCCCATCAGGATCTGGCGCCGCTTGGCCGGGTCGGTGCCGGCGGCCGGGCGGCCGCGGCGGCCGCATTCGCCCCCGTCCGCGCTGCTCCGCTCCGCCGCCGCCTCGCTCATGTCACGCATCGCTCCCATCTCATGCCGCCGTCACCCGGACCGGGAATTATACGGTTTCCGGCCTGATCAGCCGGATTTCGTCTCACATTCGCGAGATAGATCGAACCGAACGGTTCGGTTCCCTCTTGATATCCGATCCGGGCTGCCTTAATCAATATCGAACCGAACGGTTCGGTCAATATGGCGCAGCGATGTCCTCGGGCACCGCCGCCGATCCGGGCGGACTGAGCCAGGGACCGCGACCGTCGCATGAAGACCACCGACCTGATCGACGCCGAACGCCCGGATTCACCCGCCGAGACTCCGGCTGCCAAGAGTCCGGGCGCGAAGACTCCGCCCATTCTGAATCCACCCACGACGAATCCGCCCGCCGCGCCGCCGCCCGCCGCCCCGGTGCAGGCGGAAGCGCCGCGCCCCTCCCGCGTCCGGCGCGTGCTGCCGGTAATCGCACTGCTGCTCGCCGGCGCCGTCGTCTGGTACGGCTATCATTGGTGGACCGAGGGCCGCTTTCTGGTTTCGACCGACGACGCCTACATCGGCGCCGAGAGCGCAACCCTGGCGCCCAAGATCGCCGCGCTGGTCGCGCAGGTCCCGGTCGAGGCCAACCAGCGCATTGCCGCCGGCGACCCGGTGGTGGTGCTGGACGACGGCGATTATCGCCTCGCGCTGGTGAGCGCCGAGGCCAAGCGGGCGACGCAGGCCGCCACCGTGGCCCGCATCGACCAGCAAATCGCGGCCGCCAGGATCGGCATCGACCAGGCCAAGGCCCAGCTTGACGCCGCGGTGGCGGATCGGGTTCGGGCCGAGGCCGATTTCTCCCGCGCCGAACAGCTCTTTACCCGCGACGTCGGCGCCAAGGCGACGGTCGACAAGGCCACCGCCGACCGCGACCGCGCCCGGGCGCTGGAGGCCGCCGCCCGCGGCGCGCTGGAGGCCGCCAAGCTCAATGTCGGGGTGCTTCAGGCCCAGCGCGCCGAGGCCGCCCGCGTCGCCGCCGAGTTGGACGTGGCGCGCGACCGCGCCAAACGCGACCTCGACTTCACGGTGATCCGCGCGCCGTTCGCCGGCGTCATCGCCAACAAGTCGGTGCAGGCCGGCGACTATGTCAGCCCCGGCAAGCGGCTGGCAGCGCTGGTGCCGGTCGAGAACGTCTATATCGACGCCAATTTCAAGGAGACCCAGATCGCGCGCATCCGGCCCGGCGCCATCGCCCACATCCAGGTCGACGCCGATCCAGGTCGCGACATCCTCGGCACCGTCGACAGCATTGCGCCGGGCTCGGGCGCGGTGTTCTCGCTGCTGCCGCCGGAGAACGCCACCGGCAACTTCACCAAGATCGTCCAGCGCGTGCCGGTGCGGATCAAGGTGCCGGCCGAGATCGCGCGCGAGGGGCGGCTGCGGCCCGGCCTGTCGGTGGTGGTCGAGATCGACACCCGCACGCCGAACTGAGACTCGCCATGACCGACGCCACCCTGACCGGGGCCACCGCTGTGCCGGCCGGCGCCCCCGCCGACGAACGCATCGACCCGATGCGGGTGGTGGCGTTCGCGGCGATGATCTTCGGCATGTTCATGGCGATCCTGGACATCCAGATCGTCTCCGCCTCGCTCGCCGAGATCCAGGCCGGGCTGTCGGCCTCGGCCGACGAAATCTCCTGGGTGCAGACCGCCTACCTCATCGCCGAGGTGGTGATGATCCCGCTGTCGGGCTTTCTGTCGCGGGCGCTGTCGACGCGGGTGCTGTTCGCCGGCTGCGCCGCGGGCTTCACCCTGGCCAGCGCACTGTGCGCCACCGCGACCTCGATCGAGGAGATGATCGTCTTTCGCGCCATCCAGGGCTTCATCGGCGGCGGCATGATCCCGAGCGTGTTCGCGGCCTCGTTCACGCTGTTCCGCGGCAAGCAGCGCGCGGTGGTGACGCCACTGATCGGCCTGATCGCGACGCTGGCGCCGACCATAGGCCCCACCATCGGCGGCTATCTCACCCAGGCGTTTTCCTGGCACTGGCTGTTCTTGATCAATGTCGGGCCGGGCATCGCGGTGACGCTGGCGGCAGTGCTGCTGATCGATTTCGACAAGCCCGACCATTCCCTGCTGAAGCATCTCGACTGGCTCGGTCTGTTCGGCATGGCGGCATTCCTCGGCAGCTTGGAATACGTGCTGGAGGAGGGGCCGAACCACGACTGGCTCCAGGACGAGGCGGTGTTCAACTGCACCGTGGTGTTGGTTGTCGGTGCGGTGGTGTTCGCTTGGCGGGCCTTCACTGCGCACGAGCCGATCGTCGACATCTACGCCTATCGCGACCGCAACTTTGCCTTCGGCTCGCTATTGTCCGGGGTGCTCGGCATCGGTCTTTACGGCCTCACCTATCTTTACCCGGTCTATCTGGCGCGGGTGCGCGGCTACGATTCGCTGATGATCGGCGAAACCGTGTTCGTCTCCGGCGTCGCCATGTTTCTTACGGCCCCGATCTCCGGCAAGCTGTCGACCAAGATCGATCCGCGACTGTTGATGATGATCGGCTTCGCCGCGGTCGGGCTCAGCACCTTCATGGTGACCGACGTCACCAAGGATTGGGACTTCTGGGAGATCTTCGTCCCCCAGATTCTGCGCGGCTCTGGCTTGATGCTGTGCATGGTGCCGATCACCAACCTTGCGCTCGGCACCCTGCCGCAGGAGGAGCTCAAGAACGCCTCCGGCCTGTTCAACCTCGCCCGCAATCTCGGCGGCGCCATCGGGCTCGCCGCCATCAATACCGTTCTCAACGACCGCATGGATCTGCACCTGGCGCGGTTGCACGAGCACGTCGCCTGGGGCCGCGGCGCAGCAGAGGAGCTGCTGGCGAACCTCACGCTGAAGTTCTCCCATTTCGGCCCCGGCACCGACGAAATGGCCGCGATCAAGCAGATGGCGCTGCTGGTGCGGCGCGAGGCGCTGGTGATGGCGTTCGCCGACGTGTTTTTCGTGCTGACCGTGCTGTTCGGGCTGGTGGCCTGCGCCGCCATGGCACTACACAAGCCAAAGCCGATGGATGGCGGCGGAGGCGGCCATTGATCTTTGCCGGATCACGCGTTGGGACCGGCTTTCGTTTGCCGGAAATCCTATTTTCGAACAAGGAGTTCGGGCGAGCACGCCGTCTTGGATAACATCGGGATATCCCGCGCCCGCAGGCGGCGCGACGCGGGTCGCCTCGACCGGTAGAATTCCGTAGCGGCTGCGGCGGCCACGCGCGACATTTCGGCGCGCGCGCCTCTCCGCCTTATGTCCGATAGCGTCAATGCTTGCGCGCTGTATGGTTCCGGCCACAATCGGGGGCAAGGCCCGTCCATAGGGCCGAGCGAGAGGGAACCGCCATGACTGCAACGACCCGTGCGCCGGCCGCTGCGCCGGCGAGCCGCTATTGGGATGTCTATGCCGCCTGGAAAGCCGACCCGCAGACATTCTGGGGCGAGGCGGCGAAGGGCCTTGATTGGTTTGAGCAGCCCAAGACGGTGTTCGACGAGAAACTCGGCGTCTATGGCCGCTGGTTCCCCGACGGGGTCTGCAACACCTGTTACAACGCCATCGACCGCCACGTCGCGGCCGGTCGCGGCGATCAGGACGCGATCATTTACGACTCGCCGGTAACCGGCACCAAGGACCGCATCACCTACGCCCAGCTTCAGCACAAGGTGGCGACCTTCGCCGCGGTGCTGGCCGAGTTCGGCGTCGGCAAGGGCGACCGCGTCATCGTCTACATGCCGATGATCCCGGAAGCGGCGATCGCGATGTACGCCTGCGCCCGGCTCGGCGCCATCCACTCGGTGGTGTTCGGCGGCTTCGCCTCGAAAGAGCTGGCGACCCGCATCAACGACGCCAAGCCGAAGCTGATCGTGACGGCCTCGTGCGGCATCGAGCCCAACCGCGTGGTGCCCTACAAGCCGCTGCTGGACGAGGCCATCAACCTCGCCGCCCACAAGCCGGAGACCTGCATCGTCTTCGCCCGGCCGCAGGCCACCGCCAAGCTGACAGAAGGCCGCGACTACGACTGGGCCAGCGAAGTCGCCAAGGCCGAGGCCGCCGGCAAAAAGGCCGACTGCGTGCCGGTCAAGGCCACCGACCCGCTCTATATCCTCTACACCTCCGGCACCACCGGCATCCCCAAGGGCGTGGTCCGCGACAATGGCGGCCACATGGTGGCGCTGCACTGGACCATGTCCAACCTCTACGGCATCAAGCCGGGCGAGGTGTACTGGGCCGCCTCCGATGTCGGCTGGGTGGTCGGCCACTCCTACATCGTCTACGCGCCGCTGCTCGCGGGCTGCACCACCATCATCTATGAGGGCAAGCCGGTCGGCACCCCGGACGCCGGCGCGTTCTGGCGCGTGGTGTCGGAGTACAAGGTGGCGGCGCTGTTCACCGCGCCGACCGCGTTCCGCGCCATCAAGAAAGAAGACCCCGACGCCAAGCTGCTGGCCGATTACGACGTAAAGTGCATGCACACGCTGTTCCTGGCCGGCGAGCGCGCCGACCCCGATACCGTGATGTGGGCGGAGCGGATTTTGGGCGTGCCGGTGGTCGATCACTGGTGGCAGACTGAAACCGGCTGGGCGATCGCCGGCAATCCGGTCGGGCTCGGCCTGCTGCCGATCAAGCCGGGCTCGCCGACGGTGGCGATGCCGGGCTACGACGTCCAGGTCGTCGACGAGGCCTGCCACCCGGTCGCCGTCAACAAGATGGGCTCGATCGTGATCAAGCTGCCGCTGCCGCCCGGCTGCCTGCCGACGCTGTGGCAGCAGGACGACCGCTTCGACGACAGCTACCTTCACGAGTTCCCCGGCTACTACAAGACCGCGGACGCCGGATTCGTCGACGAGGACGGCTACCTCTACATCATGGGCCGCACCGACGACATCATCAACGTCGCCGGCCACCGGCTGTCGACCGGCGGCATGGAAGAGGTGCTGGCGTCCCACCCGGCGGTGGCCGAGTGCGCGGTGATCGGCATCAAGGACGAGCTGAAGGGCGAGGTGCCGTGCGGCTTCGTGGTGCTGAAGGCCGGCGTCACCAAGAAGCCGATCGACATCGAAAACGAGATCGTCAAGCTGGTGCGCGACAAGATCGGGCCGGTGGCGGCGTTCAAGATCGCCATCACCGTCAACCGCCTGCCCAAGACCCGCTCGGGCAAGATCCTGCGCGGCACCATGAAGAAGATCGCCGACGGCGACAACTGGACCATGCCGGCGACCATCGACGATCCGGGCATCCTCGACGAGATCGCCGAGCAGATGAAGAGCCACGGCGTCGGCGCCTGAGGTTTGGCGCTTGAGGTTTACGGAGGCGCAGCCGCCGAAGGGTCGCGGCGCCTCCGGGTTCTGGCCAATAAAAAGGGCCTCCGGCGACCAGCCGGAGGCCCTTTTCAGTGCGGGAGCCGGGTTCGATCCCGGTGCCGCCCGCGCCCGCGATCATGCGGCGCCCGGACGACGAGCCTCGGGCCGGATCGGCCGGATTTTGTATGACACCGGCGCCGCACCGCTGATGGCGGGACGCGTGGGCGCCGCATCAGCCCTGCCGCGCTGCCACCACGTCATCCAGCGTCTTGAGGCCGGGGTTAGGGGCGTTGACCAGCACCGCCATGTTGCCGGGCGCGTGCTGGTTCTTCCACATCTTGGTGTGCGCGAGCGGGATCTGGCCCCAGCCGAACACCTCGCTCATGCACGGGTCGACGTGGCGGTCGAGCACGAACTGGTTGGCGGCCGAGGCCTGCTTCAAGTGGGCGAAGTGCGAGCCCTGCACCCGCTTCTGCCGCATCCACACGTAACGGGCATCGAACGTGAGGTTGAAGCCGGAGGTGCCGGCGCAGAACACCACCATGCCGCCGCGCTTGACCACCAGGCATGACACCGGGAAGGTGGCCTCGCCGGGATGCTCGAACACGATGTCGACGTCCTTCTTGCCGGTGATGTCCCAGATCGCCTTGCCGAACTTGCGCGCCTCCTTGGTCCAGGCGTCGTATTCGGGGGTATTGACCTTGGGCATCTGGCCCCAGCAGTTGAAGTCCTTGCGGTTGATGACGCCCTTGGCGCCAAGGTCGAGCACGTACTGGCGCTTGGACTCGTCGGAGATGATGCCGATGGCGTTGGCGCCGGAGGCCGCACACAGCTGGATGCCGAACACGCCGAGCCCGCCGGAGGCGCCCCACACCAGCACATTGTCGCCGGGTTTCAGCGTGTGCGGCGGATGGCCGAACAGCATGCGGTAGGCGGTGGCCAGCGTCAGCGTGTAGCAGGCCGCCTCTTCCCAGGAGAGGTGAGCCGGCTTCTTCAGCAGCTGGCGCGACTGCACCCGGCAGAACTGGGCGAACGAGCCGTCCGGGGTCTCATAGCCCCAGATACGCTGGGAAGCCGAGAACATCGGGTCGCCGCCGTTGCACTCCTCGTCGTCGCCGTCGTCCTGGTTGCAGTGGACGATGACCTCGTCGCCGACCTTCCAGCGCCGCACCTTGGCGCCCACCGCCCACACGATGCCGGAGGCGTCGGACCCGGCGATGTGATAGGGCTGCTTGTGGACGTCGAGCACCGAGATCGGCTGGCCGAGCCCGGCCCACACGCCGTTGTAATTGACGCCGCCGGCCATCACCAGGATCAGCACCTCGTCATCGCCGATCGGCCAGGTCGGCACCACCTCGAGCTGGAACGACTGCTCGGGCGGGCCGTGGCGCTCCTTGCGGATCACCCAGGCGTGCATGTTCGGCGGCACGTGGCCGAGCGGCGGAATTTCGCCGATGTCATAGAGATCCTTGGTGGCCGAGGTCCCGTTCGAAGCCGAGGTCTCGGCTGCAGCGGTCATCGTCATCGCGGTCTCCCTGTTGGACGGCTGTCTCGTTGAAACAAGACGGCTCTTTGAAACAGCCGTCTTGCAGCGGCCGTTCGGCAGTGCAACATAGCGAATAGTTTCAAACGGTGCGAGTGGACGTGCCTTCGACCTTGGTCGGCTCCGCCTGCTGCGCGCGGGTCTGTGACCGCAGGTCGCTGCCGCCACCGCCGTCAGTTCAGTTAACCTCGGGGAGTGAACTGAGATGTCGATTGAAGCTCTTATTGTCCTCGTGATCATCGGCGCCATCGCCGGCTGGCTCGCCGGCCTGATCGTGACCGGCTATGGCTTCGGGCTTGCCGGCAACATCGTGGTCGGCATCCTGGGTGCCTTTCTCGGCAACTGGCTGCTCGGCGCCAGCGGCCTGATGTTCGGCACCACCATCCTCGGCGCCATCATCCGGGCTTTGATCGGCGCCATCGTGCTGCTGTTGTTGCTGCGGCTGGTCCGAAGGTAGCGTCCTCCGACGAAGGCGGCATGGTTGCGCCCGCGCCGACCGGGTAGAACAATCCTTTGCCCCGCCCGACCGAACGCTGTGCCGGAGCCTTAAGCCGATGACCACCCGCGACAAGCCCTGGATCTTTCGCACCTATGCCGGCCACTCGACCGCGGCGGCGTCGAACGCGCTCTATCGCGGCAACCTTGCCAAGGGCCAGACCGGGCTGTCGGTGGCGTTCGACCTGCCGACCCAGACCGGCTACGATTCCGACCACGTGCTGGCGCGGGGCGAGGTCGGCAAGGTCGGCGTGCCGATCGCCCATCTCGGCGACATGCGAACGTTGTTCGAGGGCATCCCGCTCGCCGAGATGAATACCTCGATGACCATCAACGCCTGCGCGCCGTGGCTGCTCGCGCTCTACATCGCGGCCGCCGAGGAGCAGGGCGCCGGCCGCGCCGCCCTCTCCGGCACCACCCAGAACGACATCATCAAGGAATATCTGTCGCGCGGCACCCACGTGTTCCCGCCGGCGCCGTCGATGCGGCTGACCAAGGACGTCATCTTGTTCACCACCCGCGAGATGCCGAGGTGGAACCCGATGAACGTGTGCAGCTACCACCTGCAGGAGGCCGGCGCGACGCCGGTGCAGGAGCTGGCGTTCGCGCTGTCCAACGCCATCGCCATCCTCGACACCGTCTTGGCCTCGGGCGAAGTCGACCATGCTGGGTTCGAGGAGGTGGTCGGCCGCATCTCGTTCTTCGTCAACGCCGGCATGCGGTTCCTCACCGAGATCTGCAAGATGCGGGCATTCGGCGAATTGTGGGACGAGATCACCCGCACCCGCTATCGGGTCGCCAATCCCAAGCACCGCATGTTCCGCTACGGCGTGCAGGTCAATTCGCTCGGTCTCACCGAGCCGCAGCCGGAGAACAACGTCTACCGCATCCTGATCGAGACGCTGGCGGTGACGCTGTCCAAGCGCGCCCGCGCCCGCGCGGTGCAGCTGCCGGCCTGGAACGAGGCGCTCGGCCTGCCGCGGCCGTGGGACCAGCAATGGTCGCTGCGCATGCAGCAGATTCTTGCCTATGAGACCGACCTGCTGGAGTTCGGCGACATCTTCGACGGCTCGACCGAGATCGCGGCGAAAGTCGAGGCGCTGAAGGCCGAGGCGCTCCAGGAGATCGCCAAGATCGACGCCATGGGCGGCGCCATCGCCGCAATCGAGTCGAGCTACATGAAGCAGCAGTTGGTCGAGACCAATACCCGGCGGCTGGAGGGCATCGAGCGCGGCGAGCAGATCGTGGTCGGCGTCAACCGCTTCAAGGAGACCGAGCCCTCTCCGCTCACCACCGGCGAGGGCGCCATCCTCACCGTGCCGGAGCATGTCGAGGCCGAGCAGGTGGCGCGCCTCAACGCCTGGCGCGCCAGCCGCGACGCCAAGGCGGCCGCCAAGGCGCTGGCGGCGCTGCGCGCGGCTGCGGCGGAAGGCCGCAACATCATGGAGCCATCGATCGCCTGCGCCAAAGCCGGCATCACCACCGGCGAGTGGGGCGGCACGCTGCGCGAGGTGTTCGGCGAATACCGTGCCCCGACCGGGGTCGGGCGGGCCGCCCGCGCCGACGTGGTCGGGCTCGACGAGGTGCGGCGCGACGTCGAACTGGTGTCGAAGCGGCTCGGCCGCCGGCTCAAGTTCCTGGTCGGCAAGCCCGGGCTCGACGGCCACTCCAACGGCGCCGAGCAGATCGCGGTGCGGGCCCGCGACGCCGGCATGGAGGTGGTCTATGAGGGCATCCGCCTCACCCCGGCCGAGATCGTCAACGCCGCCTTGGAGGAGGGCGTCCACGTCGTCGGCCTGTCGATTCTGTCCGGCAGCCACGTGCCGCTGGTGCGCGACGTGATGGAGCGCATGCGCAAGGAGGGGCTCGACGACGTGCCGGTGATCGTCGGCGGCATCATCCCGCCGGAGGACGCCGCCCTGCTCAAGGCGTCCGGGGTCGCAGCGGTCTACACGCCCAAGGATTACGAGCTGAACCGAATCATGGCCGACATCGTGCGCATCGTCGGCGGGGCGGGGCAGAAGGCGGCGTGAGGCGTTGAGGGGTGGGTGATGGCCGGTTGGGTCTATATCCTCGCCAACCGGCCGAATGGCACGCTCTATGTCGGCGTGACCGCCGATTTGCTGCGCCGGGTCTGGCAGCACCGCACCCATGTCACAGGCGGCTTCACCGTACGCTATGGCGTGATGCGCCTCGTCTATTTCGAGGAATGCGCCACCATGCCCGACGCCATCCAGCGCGAGAAGAACATCAAGCACTGGCCGCGAGCCTGGAAGGTGCGGCTGATCCACTCTCTCAATCCGGACTGGGATGATTTGTACGGGTCGCTGTTATGAATTTGGGCTTGGCAGGAAGTCGTGGATGGCCGGGACAGGCCCGGCCATGATGAGCCAGGTTTTTGGCGGTCGAGTGCTTTGATCGAGCCTTAACCGGAAACGCGCCAAAACGAGAGGCGGTTTTGAAAACACAGGCGCTGTCGATCATGTCGTCATGGCCGGGCTTGTCCCGGCCATCCACGTCTTGATCTCGACTTGCTGCGGGGGTTGAAGCCGTTCACTCCCCCGGCGCGTTCGCGTGAACCGCCAGCGCGTGGATGCCGGCCTCAAGCTCGGCCTTTAACGCCTCGTTCACCATGCGGTGACGATCCAGCCGGGTCTTCCCCCGGAACGCCTCCGCCACGATATAGACCCGGAAGTGGCTCTCGCCACCGGCGCGGGCGCCGGCGTGGCCGGCGTGGCGGTCCGATTCGTCGATGACCTTGAGGTCGGCGGGGTCGAGCGCGGCCTGGAGGCGGCTCGCGATGCGTTCGGCAGCTGTCATGTGTTATCGATATGGACGGCGTGACCCGCCGGTCAATCCGGGCCAGCCTTTCTTGTTCGCCGGCACCCGACTTCTCATAATTCGATCATGAAGCTGAACTCGCCCCTGTTCGATCGCATCCGCGCCGCCCGCCAGCCCAAGGAGGAGCCGGTGGTGCAGCGGCGCGGCCCGCTGTGCCAGTGGCCGGGCTGCCAGGGCGAGGGGACCCACCGCGCGCCGAAAGGCCGCGGCCGCGATGGCGACTACCTGCATTTCTGCCTCGACCACGTCCGCCAATACAACCAGTCCTACAACTACTTCGCCGGCATGAGCGACGACGAGGTCGCCGCGTGGCAGAAGGCGGCGATCACCGGCCATCGCCCAACCTGGAAGATGGGCGTCAACGGCGTCCACGCCGCGGCCCACAAGGCGGAGGCGGCCTACGAGGCCGGCGAGTTCGCGTACGGCAATCCGTTCCGGGTGTTCGGCGCCCCGGCGGACGAGGCCAAGGCCGAGCCGCGCGGGCGGATGATCCGCAACGGCGAGCGCAAGGCTTTGGCCGCGCTCGACCTGGAGGTCGACGCCACCCGCGAGGAGATCAAGGCGCGGTTCAAGGTGCTGGCCAAGCGCCACCACCCCGACGTCAATGGCGGCGACACCTCCTCGGAGGAGAAGCTCCGCGACATCATCTCCGCCTACAATTATCTGAAAGGCGCCGGGCTGTGCTGAGGCGCGGCCTCGCGCGGGCCGGCCGCGGGTCTGGCCGAGTTCGCTCGCCGGCTCTATAAAGTTGCCGGCATGTCGAAATTTGCCGGCACGCTGCGACCGCCGCCGGTTGGCGGCGGCGAAACATCCCGGTTAGGATTCGGGCGGGCTGCGCCGGCGTTCCGGCGGCGGCCGCCGGTTTCCCGCCGCGGCAAGGATTTGAGTTCATGACGCCCACTGTGTCCACGGCCCCCGTCCCCGACATGAAGGTGTCGGTCCGCCAGGTGTTCGGCATCGACAGCGATCTCGACGTGCCGGCGTTCTCCGAGGCCGAGGACCATGTGCCGGACGTCGATGCCGACTACGTGTTCGACCGCACCACCACGCTCGCCATCCTGGCCGGCTTCGCCCACAACCGTCGGGTGATGATCTCGGGCTATCACGGCACCGGCAAATCCACCCACATCGAGCAGGTTGCGGCCCGCCTCAACTGGCCGTGCGTGCGCGTCAACCTCGACAGCCACATCAGCCGCATCGATCTGATCGGCAAGGACGCCATCGTCATCAAGGAGGGCCACCAGGTCACCGAATTCCGCGATGGCATTCTGCCCTGGGCCTATCAGAACAACGTCGCGCTGGTGTTCGACGAGTACGATGCCGGCCGCCCGGACGTGATGTTCGTGATCCAGCGCGTGCTGGAATCGTCCGGCCGGCTGACGCTGCTCGACCAGAGCCGGGTGATCCGCCCTCACCCTGCCTTCCGGCTGTTCGCCACCGCCAACACCATCGGCCTTGGCGATACCACCGGGCTCTATCACGGCACCCAGCAGATCAACCAGGCCCAGATGGACCGCTGGTCGATCGTCACCACGCTGAACTATCTGCCGCACGACAAGGAAGTCGAGATCGTGCTGGCGAAAGCCAAATCGTTCCGAAACGACAAGGGGCGCGACACCATCTCCAAGATGGTCCGCTTGGCGGATCTGACCCGAAACGCCTTCATGAACGGGGAGCTCTCCACCGTGATGAGCCCGCGTACCGTGATCACCTGGGCCGAGAATGCCGATATCTTCAAGGAGCTGGCGTTCGCCTTCCGCGTCACCTTCCTCAACAAGTGCGACGAGCTTGAGCGGCCGCTGGTCGCCGAGTTCTACCAGCGCTGCTTCGGCCACGACCTGCCCGAGTCGGCGGTGAACGTCGCGCTCACCTGAGGCGGGAGCACCCAGCAGCATGGCCAGCGATCCGCGCTCAGGCTCCAACCGCGGCAAGACCGGCGCCCGCGACGCGCCGACCGAGCCGTTCAAGCGCGCGGTCGAGACCTGCCTGAAGTCGATCGCCCGCCGCCCCGACCTCGACGTCGGCTTTGCGCCGGAGCGGCCGAGCGTGGCCGGCACCCGGGTGCGGCTGCCGGAGCCGCCGCGCAAGCTGACGCTGCACGACGCCGAGATCATCCGCGGCCACGCCGATTCGATCGCGCTGCGTCTTGCCTGCCACGACACCGCCGTCCACCGCCGCCTGGCGCCGGACAACCCGGAGGCGCGCGCGGTGTTCGAGGCGATCGAGCAGGCCCGGGTCGAGGCGATCGGCGCGCGCCGCATGACCGGCGTCGCCGGCAACCTCGCCGCCATGCTGGAGGACCGCTACCACCGCGCCAGCTTCTCGGACGTCACCGACCGCGCCGAGGCGCCGCTGGCCGACGCCTTGGCGATGATGGTGCGCGAGCGCCTGACCGGCCGCGCCCCGCCGACCGGCGCGGAGAAGGTGGTGGCGCTGTGGCGCGACGTCGTCGAGGCGCGGGCCGGGCGCGATCTCGACAAGCTCACCGGCCGGATCGACGA
The DNA here is from genome assembly GCF_001402875.1 of Blastochloris viridis. Lineage (NCBI taxonomy): Bacteria > Pseudomonadati > Pseudomonadota > Alphaproteobacteria > Hyphomicrobiales > Blastochloridaceae > Blastochloris > Blastochloris viridis. Next base: position 93,046 of record NZ_CP012946.1, read on the forward strand.
CCAGCGGCGGTTCGCCGAGACCGTGCGCGACCTGCTCGCCGCGCTCGACATGGCCGAGGGCCGCGACACCGAGCCCGACGAGGACGACGACGACGGCGCCGACGACAAGCGCGAGGACGAACAGCAGAGCAAGTCCCTCGACGAGGAAGCCCTCGAAGGCGTGAGCGAGCAGGATACCGAGCTTGCCGCCGACGAACTGCCCGAGGGCGCCAGCGAGGCCGACGACGCCCCCTCCAGCGACCTGCCGGAGGATGCCGATATCGGCGAGGCCGAGGACGGCGGCGAGCCGTGGCGGCCGCGCCACCCGCTGCCGAACGACCCGCGCGGCTCAGACTACAAGCCCTTCACGGCCAAGTTCGACAAGATCGTCCACGCCGAGGATCTGTGCGCGCCGGATGAGCTGGAGCGGCTGCGCAGCTATCTCGACAAGCAGTTGTCCCACCTGCAGGGCATCGTTGCCCGACTCGCCAACCGGCTGCAGCGGCGGCTGCTTGCCCAGCAGAACCGCGGCTGGGACTTCGACCTGGAGGAGGGCCTGCTCGATCCGGCGCGTCTTGCCCGCGTGGTGATCGACCCGATGCATCCGCTGTCGTTCAAGATGGAGCGCGACACCAAGTTCCGCGACACCGTGGTGACGCTGCTGATCGACAATTCCGGCTCGATGCGCGGCCGGCCGATCACGGTGGCGGCGACCTGCGCCGACATCCTGGCGCGCACGCTGGAGCGCTGCGGCGTCAAGGTCGAGATTCTCGGCTTCACCACCCAGGCCTGGAAGGGTGGCCAGTCGCGCGAAGCGTGGCTCGCCGCCGGCAAGCCGGCCGCGCCCGGCCGGCTCAACGACCTGCGCCACATCATCTACAAGTCGGCCGACGCGCCGTGGCGGCGGGCGCGCAAGAACCTCGGCCTGATGATGCGCGAGGGCCTCCTGAAGGAAAACATCGACGGCGAGGCATTGGCCTGGGCCCACGAGCGCACGCTGGTGCGGCCGGAAAACCGCAAGATCCTGATGATGATCTCCGACGGAGCGCCGGTCGACGACTCAACGCTGTCGGTCAACCCCGGCAACTATCTGGAGCGCCATCTGCGCTGGGTGATCGAGGAGATCGAGACCCGCTCGCCGGTCGAACTGATCGCGATCGGCATCGGCCACGACGTCACGCGCTACTATCGGCGGGCGCTGACCATCGTCGATGCCGAGGAACTGGGGGGCGCGATGACCGAGAAGCTGGCGGAACTGTTCGAGGAAGACGCCGCGCCCAAGCACCGTTCCGAGCCCCGGCCGGGCCGCCGCCGCCACCGCGCCGCGTGAGCCGCCCCATGCGCAAGGTTGTTCTCGCCGTCGTGGTCGCCGCGGTGGCATCGGTCGGCGCCGCCGCGGTTGCCACCGCCAAGCCCAAGGTGCTGCCGGTCCAGCCGGAAGCGATCGCGGTCAAGGCGGTTCCGATCGCCCACTTCGACCCGCGCGAGCCGGAGAGGCGGCGGTTCGGCAAGCTGGAATATCGCGGCGGGCTGGAACTGACCGCGGGCAACGCCGCCTTCGGCGGTTGGTCGTCGCTGCGGCTCGATCCCACCGGCACCCGGATGGTGGCGGTATCGGACGCCGGGGTGTGGCTGACCGGCCGGCTCGAATACACCGACGGCCGGCTCAGCGGCCTGGCGGATGTCGAGATCGCGGCGATACGCGGCTCGGCCGGCGAGACCTTGAGCCGCATCGGCCGCGCCGACGTCGAGGCGCTCGCGGTCGACGGCACCGCCTGCTACGTCGGCATCGAGCGGGTGCATGAGATCCGCCGCTACGATTGTTCGGGTGCGCCGTTCGCCGCCCGCGGCATCCCCCAGCCGGTGCCGTCGGCGCTGAAGAAGATGCCGCGGAACAAGGGGCTGGAGGCGCTGGTCGCGGTGCCGCGCGGGTCCCCTCTCGGCGGCAGCCTGATCGGCATCACCGAGGCCGGCCCGACCGACGGCGAAGATGCCCTGGGCTTCATCATCGACGGGTCGCGGTTCGGGCAGTTCCGCGTCAAGCTCAGCAACGACTTCTCGGTCACCGACGCGGCCATCGCCGGCCAGGACCTGTTGGTGCTGGAGCGGCACTATTCGCTGTGGCGGGGGGTGTTGATGCGGCTGCGGCGGATGGCGCTCGCGGCGATCGTGCCGGGCGCCGATGTTGACGGCGAGGTGCTGATCGAGGCCGGCCGATCGCAGCAGATCGACAACATGGAAGGGCTCGCGGTCCACACCAATGCCGCCGGCGAGACCATCCTCACCATGATCTCGGACGACAATTTCAGCTTTTTGCAACGGACGTTGCTGCTGCAGTTCGCGCTGGTCGAGTGAACGAAGTTCCGGATGATCCGGCGGGATCCCGGAAACGCGTGGCGAAAAATCCGTGATCGAAACGAGATTTCCTGGCGCTCCGACGGATGAAACGTCGGCCTGGTGCCACCGGCCGGATGCTGACGCTTTCGCCTCGGCTCCACCGCGGGAACCACGCGCGGCCACCGGCGTTTTTGGCCGGACGGGCGGTTCTCCGGCGCTCGGCCGGAGAACCCTATCAGTGCGTGGAGCGCTTGCCGTCGGCGCCGCCGAGGGCGGCGACTTCGAAGCGGGCGATCGGCAGGGCCAAGATCGCCGGGCCGGCGAAGTGGTCGGCGGCGAGTTCGGCCGGGTCACGGCTGAAGCGGACGTCGAGCGCGCCGTGCGAACCGCGCAGCAGCGCCGCGGCGGTCTTGGTGTCGGGGTGGCGCAGGTCGACCGCGGCATTGCCAAGCCGGGCGGTGGTGATGAGGCGCGGCAGGCCCGGCCCCTCGGTGCGCGGCGCGGTCAGGCGCGGCGCCGGGTCGCGGCGCGACGGAGCGGCGGTGGTCGGCGCCGCCGAGGCAACCCGGCTGGGTGCCGTTGAAGCTGCGGCCGGCAGCGGGCGCGGCAGCGCATTCTCGCTGGCGTAGGCCAGCGCCGGGGTCGAATCGGCGGCGGGTTCGTCGCCATTGGTGATCAGCGCCGGCAGGCCGCGGGACACGCCGGCGGTGAGGTCGCCTGCCGGCCGCGACGAGGCTGAGGCCAGGGCGAAGCCGTCGTTCGGCGCGCGGACGGGGCGGGACGGCGGCAGCGGGGCGTCGGCTGAGGTATCCTGCGGCGCCGGCGCGACGCCGGCGGGACCGCTCACCCAGCGCATCGCGCTTGCCGGCTGGGTCACCGGCCGCGGCGCCTCGGCGAAATTGCCGGGCGCGCCGGCCTGGGCGACGCTGATGGTCGATTCGAACGGACGAACCGAAACCGCGGCGGCCGGGCTCGAGGCGGCGGTGAGCGGCAACGGCATGCCGGAGGGCCGCGCCGGCGGCAGCGGCACGTTCGCCTGCGCGAGTTGAATCGGTTTGGGCGGTTCGGCGGTCGCCGGGGCCTGCGGCGCGCGGGCCGACTGCCGCTCATCCGAACTGTCGCCGCCGAGCCAGGCGAACACGCTGCGGCGCGGTGCCGCGGCGGCGGCATTGGCGGAGGCACCGCTCGAGCGGAACAGCGCGCGGCCGTCGTCGGTCAGCTCCTCCACGTCCGGCCCGTCGCGGGAGGCGAGCACGGTGCGGCCGCGGCTGGCGCCGCCGCGCTGATCGAGCTGGCGGGCGGCGACCTCGTAGCCCGGCATCGGGCGGCCGTCGGCAGGAAGGTGAACCGTCTTGCCGTCCGGGAACACGCGGGCGAGCTGATCGCGGGTCATGCGCGGCCAGTGGCGGACGCTGGCGGTATCGAGGTGAACGAACGGCGAGCCCGAGCTGGGATAGAAGCCGACGCCGCCGCGCTGGAGGCGAAGGCCGGCCTCGCGGATGGCGGACAGGCCGACGCCCGGAATGAACAGGTCGATCGCCTTGCCCACGGTGTGCTGGGAGAACTGGGCGACGCCGCGGCTGCGGGAGCGCAGCATGGAGTTGGTGGCTGGCGCGCGGTAGCCGCAGACGACCTCGACCGGCGCCCTGGCGTCGACGTCGCGATAAACTTCCCACACCACGTCGAACAAATGCGGGTCCATCTTGATCATTTCCTGGCGACGCCAGTCCCGCATGAACCAGTTCAGCTTCTTCAGCGCGTCGTCGTCGTAGCGGCCATCACGCTTGTAGGTGAGGGTGATCGACTCGCCGGTATGGGTGTGATGGAAGGACAGTGTGCGCGTGTCGCCGTTGGCGATCGCGTCCTGGGTTCCGCGGACGCCGAACACCACCGCGGCTGCGGCGAGCGTCAGGCAGAACAGGCCGTTGCGACCATGGCGGAAAAAGGTCGAGCGGGAGAGATACCGCACACTCACTGAGCCGGTCCCCGATTTCGCGACGAGACACTAAGGCGCACGCGGCCCTGGCTCGCGTTCGCCAGGGTGAACGTTGTCTTAATCGGGTCCGGTTAATGGAGACTTAGCACCCGCCCCCGACGTGCTTCAGCTCTGGTAAGCAGGGAACATGGCGAAAATCTGCCGCGCGCCGAGAAGCGCTCGTTTTATGGTTAAGCGCGGCGGCTAATTGCAGGTTAAAGTCGGCCAAGGCCGAGTATCAGCCGCGGCGCGGCGGGCGAAGGCCGAACAGCTCTTCCAGGAATGTGGGCGGTGGTCCCACCGGCCTCAGTTCCGGCGGCTGGGTCAGCGACACCGGCTTGGGCGAGGACGGCCGCACGAACGGCCGCACCGTGCCCTCCAGGCCCAGCAGCGCCTTGACCTGGGCGTTGTGGCGGTAGACGTCATCGCGCACCACCAGCGCTCCGGTTTCGTCGACCATGGCGGTGAAGTAGACCACGTGCACCGGGAACCGCTCGCGGAACTTGATGATGTGTTCCTCGCGGCCGAACATCGACTCGATGCGCGAGGGCGGCCAGCTCTCGCCGGGCATGCCGAGGTCGAACACCACTTCGCCGAACTTGAGCGGCTCGTGCACCCGGATGCAGCCATGGCTGAAGGCGCGGACGTCGCGCTGGAACAGCGAGCGCGACGGGGTGTCGTGCAGATAGACGTAGTGCTGGTTGGGGAACATGAACTTGATGCGGCCGAGCGCGTTGCGCTCGCCCGGCGGCTGGCGGAACGAGATCCGGTTGGGGTCGACGCCATAGACCTCGTAAGGATCGACCACTCGGCCATTGACCACAACCTCCAGGCCCTGACGGGTGATGGCGTCGGGGTCGGAGGCCAGCAGCGGCAGCATCTCGTTCCGGACGATCGACGGCGGCACGTTCCAGGCCGGGTTGATCACCACATAGTCCATGTTCTCGCTGAACACCGGCGTCGGCGTCGCCGGCTTGCCGGTGACGACGCGGGTGCGGTGGATCATCCGGCCGTCCTGCCAGATCCGGACGGTGAACTCGGGGATGTTCACCATGATGTGGGTGCGGCCGAGCTCGCGCGGCAGCCAGCGCCAGCGCTCCATGTTGGCGATGATGTCGTTGACGGTGGCGGTCCGATCGCCATGGAGCGCGGCGAGCGTCTGCGACCCCACCACGCCGTCGGGCGAGAGGTCGTGGGTGTCCTGGAACGCCTTCACCGCCTCGACCAGCTCCGGGTCGTAGGTCGTGGCCGACGCGTCACCGGCCACCCCGAGCCGGGCGCGCAGCGCCGGCACCCGCGGGTCGCGGCCGCCCGGCCGCAGCAACGGTCCGGCCGGAATGCGGGCGGGCTCGTCCGGCGCGGTGGCAAGGCGCATCTCGGCCAGAATCGTCTTCAGCGCGCGATAGCCCGCGTGCGGCGGGTTGTAGGCGGCGAGCGCCGCGCCGGGGTCGGCGGCCGCGGCCAGCGCGGCGAGCACCTCGTCGGGCTTGGGAATGGTGCGGCGCGGCGTCACCAGCGGATGCACCCGCGCCGGGTCGAACCGTCCGGACATGGCGTGGCGGGCATAGGTCACCGCCGCGATCGAGGTCTTCAGCTCGGTCGCCGCCAGTGCGGCGGCGTCGGTCGGCTCGGGCGCGGCGGGCAGGGCGTAGTCGGCGGGGGTGAGCCCCTCGGCGGCGGCGTCTGCCAGGGTGGCGCGCACCTTGTCGGCGCGCGGCGAGATCGCGCCCTGCTCGAGCCACAGCGGCTTGAAGCCGCGCGCCTCGTAGACCGGCAGCAGCGCCTCGCGCAGCTTCTTGTCCTCGCCCTGGGCGGTGCGGTCGGTCAGCGCCGCGCGCAGCGCCTCGCCCACCGCGGCATCAACGGTGGGCCGAACCACCACCTCGGCCGGGCGCGGCGGCTGGGCCACCGGCGCGGCGGCCGGCGTGGCGGTTTCGGCGGCGGGTTGGGCCGGCGGCGCTGCGGTTTCGACCGGCGGGGCGATATCCTTCAGGCCGGGCGGCGGCACATTGGCAGGCTCGGGCACCGGCACCAGCGCGTCGATCGAGGGTGGGGGCGCTGCCGCCTCGGCGGGCGGCGGTGCCGCGGCCGGCTCGGCCGGGGCTGCGGCCTCAGCCGCGGGCGGCTCGCCATCCGGCTCGGCGACCTCATCGACCGCAACCGGATCCTCCGGCTCGTCGAACAGCGGGCCGTCGGCGTCGGCAGGCGCGGCGTGGACCGGCGGCTCTGGTGCGGTGTCGGGGGTGGCGCGGGCCTCGGCGGTGAGCAGACCGGCCAGCAGGGCGGCGATCGCAACACCGGTGAAAAATCGGGCGGACCCAGAACGCATCGTGTTTTTCCCCGCTGCCATTCGTGAACGGACCTGATCTGATTTGCCCGATGGCGACAACTCACCACGCCGTCATCGAGGCTTTTTTCCGAACGCCCCGAGTGGGTCCGGCGATGGTGGACCAGCCTCGGCACCGCCCCCGGGATGTACGCGGCGAGGCGGCGATCGGACGACCAAACCCGGCCGGATCGGGCCGGGTTCAGTCAGGCTGGAAGCGCGGCGGCCAGGGTGACGCCGGTTTCGATGCCGGCCTCGGCCTCGGCTTCGGCGTCGAGCCCGAGGTCCTTCAGCCGGCGGTAGAGTGTCGAGCGGCCGATGCCGAGCCGGCGCGCCACCTCGGTCATCTGGCCGCGATAGTGGCGGATGGCGTGGCGAATGACGGCGGCCTCGACCTCCTCCATCGCCACCACGTGGCCGCCGGGGCCGGTCAGCGGTAACGACTCGCCGGGCTCGGCGGCGAGCTGCACCGCCGGCACCTCGGCCGCGAGCGGTATCTCGCCCGGCTCGACCTCGAACGGCGCCAGCGGCGCCCCGTCGTCGATCTGGGCGGCGATCTGCGGGAACTCCGCCACCGTCAGTTCGTCGGTTTCCGCCAGCACCACGGCGCGGAACACCGCGTTTTCGAGCTGGCGGACGTTGCCCGGCCAGGGATAGCCCGCCAGCATCCTCAGCGCCTCGGCCGATACCGCCCGCACCCGTTTGCCTTCCTCGGCGGCGAAGCGCACCGCGAAATGGCGCACCAGCTCGGGGATGTCCTCGGGCCTGTGCCGCAGCGGCGGCAGCACGAGCGGGAAAACCGCCAGCCGGTAATAGAGGTCTTCGCGGAACTGCCCGGCCTTCACCCGCGCCAGCAGGTCGCGGTTGGTTGCGGAGACCACCCGCACGTCGACCTTCACCGTGTGGCGGCCGCCGACCGGGTCGACCTCGCCGGTCTGCAGGGTGCGCAGCAGCTTGACCTGGGCATCCGGGGACAATTCCCCGATCTCGTCGAGGAACAGCGTGCCGCCGTCGGCCTCGACGAACTTGCCGATGTGGCGGTCGAACGCGCCGGTGAACGCCCCCTTTTCGTGGCCGAACAGGATGGACTCGACCAGGTTTTCCGGGATCGCGCCGCAGTTGACGGCGACGAACGGCTTGGCGCGCCGCGTCCCGGAGCCGTGGATGGCGCGCGCCGCCAGCTCCTTGCCGGTGCCCGATTCGCCTTCGATCAGCACCGGAATGCTGGAGGCGGCCGCCTTGTGGGCAAGCTTGAGCACGGCGGCCATGCGGGAGGACCGCGTCAGGACGTCGGAGAAGGTGAGGGTGCCCGCGCGCGAGCGCTTGAAGCGGCGGATCTCGCTCTCCAGCGCCCGGGTCGCCAGCGCGTTCTGGATCGACACCGCCAGCCGCTCGGCGCCAACCGGCTTGACCACGAAATCGACCGCGCCGGCGCGCATCGCCGACACCACCGCATCGATCGAGCCGTTGGCGGTCTGCACGATCACCGGCACCGCGCAGCCCTGCTCGCGCAGCCGCGTCAGCACCGCCATGCCGTCGAGGTCGGGCATCACCAGATCGAGCAGCACGGCGTCGACGCCGCCCTCGCGCTGCGCCAGCGCCTGGAGCGCCGCCTCGCCGCTGTCGACCGCCACCACGGCGTAGCCGAGGCGCCCGATCGTCGCCTCCAGCAGCCGCCGCTGCACCGGATCGTCGTCGACGACCACAATAACTCCGCTCATACCCAACCCGATCTGTGCCGTTCTGACGCAAACCTGCCGGCGGATCGTTAACGTACCGCTAACCCAACCTCGACGCTTGAGCGAAAGTTCGGCTTGTGCCCCTTTACGACGTGGCGTGATGGCCGATTCACGCTCTGCCCTATCGGCGCCACGAACGCCGTGTCGGGTCGGGGGCTCCGTCGCGACAGCATCTTCCGCAGGAGTGGGAACCGGTCTTGCGGAATAACATTAGATAAATCAGAAACTTGGATCGTCCGCCCGGTTCTGCCGGACCCGCGCACGATCGAGAGCGAGGCGAACTCATGACCACCGCAGCCTCTGCCCAGCCCGGCAGCCCCGAATCGTCTGCGCTCCCGGAATGGGACCTGTCGGACCTTTATCCCGGCCTGGGGTCTGCGGAGGTTGCGGCCGACCTGGCGCGGGCGGATGCTGAGTGCCGCGCCTTCGCCGATGCCTGGCGCGGCAAGCTGGCGGAGGTCGCTGCCGGTGCCGATGCCGGCCGGCAGTTTGCCGCGGCGGTGCGTCAGTATGAGGCGCTGGAGGAACTGCTGGGGCGGCTGATCTCCTATGCCGGCCTCGTCTATGCCGGCGACAATTCCGACCCCGCCCGTGCCAAGTTCTTCGGCGACATCCAGCAACATGTCACCGATGCCTCCTCGCATCTGTTGTTCTTCGAGCTCGAGCTCAACCGGCTCGACGATGCCTTGATCGACGCCGCGCTGGCCGATCCGGCACTCGTCCACTGGCGGCCGTGGTTCACCGACATCCGCAAGGAGCGGCCCTATCAGCTCGACGATCGCCTCGAGCAGCTGTTCCTGGAAAAGTCGGTCACCGGCCGCGCCGGCTGGAATCGGTTGTTCAACGAGACCATCTCGGCGCTGCGGTTCGAGGTGGGCGGGCGTGAGCTGACGCTGGAGCCGACCCTCAATTTGCTGCTGGAGCCGGACGAGGCCAGCCGCAAGGCGGCGGCCGATGCGCTGGCCGCAACCTTCCGCGACAATCTGCGCACCTTCACCCTGATCACCAACGTCCTGGCCAAGGACAAGGAGATCGCCGACCGCTGGCGCGGCTTCAAGGACGTTGCCGACAGCCGCCACCTCGCCAACCGGGTCGAGCGCGAGGTGGTCGAGGCGCTGGTCTCGAGTGTCCGCGCCGCCTATCCGCGGCTGTCGCACCGCTATTACGCCCTCAAGGCGCGCTGGTTCGGCAAGGACGCGCTCGACCACTGGGACCGCAACGCGCCGCTGCCCGAGGTCGAGCAGAGGAGCTATTCGTGGCCGGAGGCGCGCTCAACCGTGCTCGGCGCCTATCGTGCGTTCTCGCCCGAGCTGGCGGGCATCGCCGGCCGGTTCTTTGAGAACAACTGGATCGACGCGCCGATCCGCGCCGGCAAGGCGCCGGGCGCGTTCTCGCACCCGACCGTGCCGTCGGTGCACCCGTACGTGCTGATGAACTACCTCGGCAAGCCGCGCGACGTGATGACGCTGGCGCACGAACTTGGCCACGGCGTCCATCAGGTGCTGGCGGCGCCGAACGGCCCGTTGATGGCGCCGACCCCGCTGACATTGGCGGAGACGGCGTCGGTGTTCGGCGAGATGCTGACGTTCAAGGCCATCCTCAAAGCCACGCCCGACCGCGCCCAGCGCAAGGCGCTGATCGCCGCCAAGGTCGAGGACATGCTCAACACCGTGGTGCGGCAGATCGCGTTCTATACCTTCGAGCGCAAAATCCACGAGGCGCGGCGGGATGGCGAGCTGACGGCAGAGGAAATCGGCCGGTTCTGGCTTGAGGTGCAAAGCGAAAGCTTGGGAACCGCGATCCGGCTTGGCCCCGGCTACGAGACGTTCTGGACCTATATCGGCCATTTTGTCCACGCGCCGTTCTACGTCTACGCCTATGCCTTCGGCGATTGCCTGGTGAACTCGCTCTATGCCGTCTATGAGCGCGCCCCGGACGGCTTTGCCGAGCGCTATCACGACCTGCTTGCCGCCGGCGGCACCAAGCACCACTCCGAGCTGCTCAAGCCGTTCGGGCTCGACGCCCGCGACCCGGCGTTCTGGCAGACCGGGCTTGGCATGATCGAGCGGCTGATCGGCGAGCTGGAAGCGCTGGAAGCGTAGTTGGGTGTGCAATCGCGCCGCAACATCCGCGCCCGCAGGACGGACAGCACGCCCGTCCTGCGGCGCGTGCATGCTGTGGTGCATTATGCGCACCGGCGGCGGAGATTGGCGGCGGTCGGCGGCGCGGCCGCCGGACCAGTCCGGCCACTGGGCAAGGGTAGCGGATAACCATTGATTCGGGGCCGGCGCTGCGGGATGCTGACTGCCTGCGGGAGGCCCCCATGCGCTCCGACCACCCGACACTCTGGACGGCCACGCCGTGGGAGGTCGCCTTCATCGCCGCCGCGGCGATGACCGAAGCCGCCTGCGGGTTTTCCGAGCAGGTCGCTCACCTGCTGTCCGGCGCCGCTGCCCCGTCCGAGCCGTTGGCCTGGACCACGCCGAACCGGGTTCGCCTCGACCTTGCCACCATGCGGCTGCGCGACTTCTCCACCGGCACTGCCGGCGTCGCCACCCTGATTGCCGCGCCGTTCGCGCTGCACACCGCGGTGATCGCCGACCTCGCGCCCGGCCACAGCCTGGTCGAGCGCCTCCTCAATGAGGGCGTCAAACGCCTCGCCGTCACCGACTGGCGGTCGGCGACGCCGACGATGCGCGACCTCTCGATCGACAGCTACCTCGCCGAACTCAACGTCGCGGTCGATGAGCTCGGGCCGCCGGTCGACCTGATCGGCCTGTGCCAGGGCGGCTGGCTGGCGCTGGTCTATGCCGCCCGCTTTCCCGCCAAGGTGCGCGCGTTGGTGCTGGTGGCCGCCCCGATCGACACCGAGCGCGGCGACAGTGCGTTGTCGGCGCTGGCGCGTGCGACGCCGCTGCCGGTGTTCCAGGCGGCGGTGGAGCGGGGCGGCGGCCGCATGTCCGGCGAGACCATCCGCGCCGCCTGGCCGAAAACCACCGAGCAGGCCTGCGGCCAGGCCCGGCGCGACCTCGACCTCGGCCCGGACGACATTGGCCCGCGGGCGGAGGCGGCGCTGGCGCGCTACGCCGCCTGGGACCGCTGCGTGGTCGATCTGCCCGGGCGGTACTATCTCGACATCGTCGCGTGGCTGTTCCAGCGCAACCTGCGGGCGCGCGGCGGCTTTCCTGCCCTCGGCCGCACCATCGCGCTCGCCGACGTTCGCCACCCGCTCGCCCTGATCGCCGGCGGCGAGGATATCGTGGCGCCGGCCGAGCAGGTGCTCGCCGCCGCCGAACTGGTCGGCGCCGCGCCGCCGGCGATCCTGACCCGGCTGTGGCCGAGCAGCCATGTCGGGCTGTTCGTCGGCGCCCGCAGCCTGACCGAGGGCTGGCCGGAGATTGCGCGCTGGCTCTGCGCGCAGCGCCGCCGGCGCGTCGTTGTCCGCGGCCATGCGTCCATCCGCCCCCTCGCGGGGCCGGCCGAGGTCGGCTAACAGGTCCGGCTCCCCTCTCCGGACATGGTATTCCGGGCCCCCGCCCCTATATCTTCGGACACACGGGGCATGCGACCGGAACCATGACAGACAGCGAACAGAACCGATTTTCCGCCCGCGCCACCCGCTATGCCCGGGTCGGCGCCAATGTCAGCGGCATGGCGGCCAGGATGGTCGGTTCGCGGATGCTGGGACGGTTCGACCGCCAGGCGAATGCCGCCGACCTCAGCAACATGCTCGGCGGGCTGAAGGGCCCGATCATGAAGGTTGCCCAGCTGATGGCGACCATTCCCGACGCGCTGCCGCCCGAATACGCCGACGAGCTGCAGAAGCTGCAGAGCGAGGCGCCGCCGATGGGCTGGCCGTTCGTCAAGCGCCGCATGGCCGCCGAACTCGGGCCGGAGTGGCAGAGCCGGTTCGGCAGCTTCGAGCACAAGCCCGCCGCGGCCGCCTCGCTCGGCCAGGTCCACAAGGCCACCGCGCTCACCGGCGAGGCGCTGGCGTGCAAGCTGCAGTACCCGGAGATGCAGTCGGCGGTCGAAGCCGACCTCGCCCAGCTCGACATCGCGTTCGCCATTCAGCGCCGGGTCGATCCGGCCATCGACACCCGTGAGATTGCCCGCGAGATCGGGGCGCGCCTGCGCGAGGAGCTCGACTATCGCCGCGAAGCCCGCCACGTCGCGGTCTACCGCCACATGATGGACGACGTGCCGGACGTGCGGGTGCCGCGGGTGTGGCCGGAGCTTTCGACCGGGCGGCTACTGACGCTCGACTGGCTCGAGGGCCGGCGCATGCTGGACTTCGTCGACCACGAGCTTGAGGTCCGCAACCGGCTCGCGACCTCGATGTACCGGGCGTGGTGGCTGCCGTTCAGCCGGTTCGGCATCATCCATGGCGACCCTCACCTCGGCAATTACACCGTGTTCAGCGAGGACGGCGTGCCGTCGGGCATCAACCTGCTCGATTACGGCTGCATCCGCATCTTCCCGCCGTCCTTCGTCGGCGGCGTGGTCGATCTGTATCGCGGTCTCCAGCAGGACGATCACGAGCGCGTTGTTCACGCCTATGAGCAGTGGGGCTTCAAGGGGCTGAAGCGCGAGATCATCGACGTGCTCAACATCTGGGCCCGCTTCATCTACGGCCCGGTGCTGGAAGACCGGGTCCGCACCATCGCCGACGGCATCGCTCCCGGCGAATACGGCCGAAAGGAAGCGTTCGCGGTCCACCGCGCCTTGACGGAAATGGGACCGGTCACCGTGCCGCGCGAATTCGTGTTCATGGACCGTGCCGCCATCGGCCTCGGCGGCGTGTTCCTCCGGCTGCGGGCCGAGGTCAATTTCCACCGGCTGTTCGAATCCGCGATCGAGGCGTTCTCAGTGGAAAAGGTAGCGGCGCGTCAGGCCGAGGCGCTGGCGATGGCGGGGCTGTCGCCGACGCACTGAACTTGCCGGCGTCGGAGCGCGCGGACGTCTGTCAGGCCGGTACCGGTTCGGCCGTGACGAACGCCGGGGCGGTCGCGGGCCGCTCGATCCGGCTCAGCCAGCGGCAGATATCGGCCTCTCTGAAGGGCTTCGGCAGAAACGGGACGGCGCGCAACGCCGTCGGTACGTCCTGCGGCAGCGAGCCGGTCACGAAGACGAATGGCTGCCCGCGGTTTGCCAGCGCCAAGGCGAGGTCGAAGGTCTTGCCGTCGCGCACGTCGACGTCAAGCAGGGCCGCCTCGCAGCGCGCCAGCAGCGCCTGTGCCTCTCGGACCGACGCGACCGGTCCGATCACCGCGTGCCCGGCACCATCGACGATAGAGTGGAGATCGCAGGCGATCATGCCATCGTCTTCTACGATCAAAATGCGCGCCATGGCGGAGATCAGCCTTTGTTTCGGTCCGGTTGGACCTGATATCTCTTCACCCGGATTAAATGCGACACCGAGCGCAAAGTTCCGTAACTCCGTCAGCCTTTTCTTTCGGTGGCCAAGAAGATCGGAAAAGGGATTGCTGCCGGCCCAGTGCCGGCTACGCCGCCGGTCAAGCCCATATCCGAAACTATCGACTATATGCGCAGATTCGATGCTGGGGGCTGGTCGTGGTCTTGACAGGTGCGGGGAGGGGGGAATCGTTTTACTGATTCGTTTACGATCATAGCTTGATTAATTATCCGTAAACAGGGCGGTTGTTACGGAGAAGGCGCGTAGACGGTGACCGCTGCCGGCCGCACCCGAAACCGCGCCGGCGTGGTGGTGATCAGCTCGCCGTCGCAGCTCACCTGACGCGATCGGCGGGTGCGGATCTCGAAGCCCGCGCCGCGGCTGACGCGGACCTCGCGCCAACTGCCGTGCGAGCCGCGCCGCAGGTCGGCGAGCATCCGCACCAACAGCCAGGGCGAGCGCAGCTCCAGGCTGAACAGGTCGAGCTGGCCGTCGTCGATCTCGGCGGCCTCCGCCACCGTCATGCCGCCGCCATAGTGGCGGCCGTTGCCGACCGTGATCTGCAGCGTCAGCACCCGCGTTCGCTCGGCAGGGGTAACCACGTCGGCGTGGAACGGCCGCATGTCGAACAGCGCCCGCAGCGCGGTCAGCGGGTAGGCGAGCCGCCCCCAGCGCCGCTTGCGCTCGCCGGTCAGCTGTCGCGTCAGCTCGGCCGCCAGCCCGACGCTGGCGACGTTGAAGAAATAGCAGCCGTTGACCTCGCCGAGGTCGATGCGGCGGGTGTGGCCGCGAGCGATCACCCGTGCCGCCTCGGCCGGGTCCTCCGGGATGCCCAACGTGTTGGCCAGATCGTTGGCGGTGCCGAACGGCAGGATGCCGAGCGGCAGGCCGGTGGCGACCAGCCCGGCGGCGGCGCTGTTCAGCGTGCCGTCGCCCCCCGCAATCGCCACGCCGTCGAATTCGGCGGCGGCGGCGACGATGCGCGCCGAAACTTCGGCCGGGGCGTCGCAGGTCTCCACAATCGGCTCGATGCCGGCCTCGACCAGCGGTGCGACCATGGCGGCGTCGAACGCTGCGCCGCGCCGGGAGTTGCGGTTAACCAGCACCAGCAGCCGGGTCGGCGGGCTCGCCGCGCGGTTTCGTCGCGGGCCTGGGTCGGCACCAGCGCCGTCCGTATCGTCGCATGGCATGGCAAAGGCCGGGTCGGGCGCGATTTCTCGTTGCCGGTCAGCAGGCGCCACAGGTATCCTCCAACGAGTGATGAGCATTCAATCGCGGGCAGCACGCGAAGTTCCTGTAGGGAGCGTGCCGCTTCGGAATTGCACGCTTCGAAATTGTACGGTGCGGAATCGCACGCTTGGGGCCCGCGGCGCCGAGGCGCAGAAGGGCGCTAGCGGCGAGGCTTCTGAAACCTTCGTCATATATCCTTGGTACCGACTCAGCTCCTGATACGGCGCCAGGCGGACATTCTCAGCCGGCGAAGCGTCGGCGCTCTATCGTCCGGGCCTCTTTCACCCGGTCTCTTTCATCCACGTCGGGTCAGGGCGTAAGCTACTCGGCAACCTCCCCCGTACTCAAATCGAGGACGCATGCCTTATCTGATGCCGAACGCGGCGCCCACCGGTGAACCCGTCACGCTCGACGAGCCGGTGACCGACGGGGTGGCGTACGCCACCCGGGTCGACGCCGCCCAAATGCGCGCCGCGATCTTTGCCAAGCTGACCTATGCCGTCGGCAAGGATCCCGCCGGCGCCAAGCTGCACGACTGGCTGCGCGCCACCTCCCTTGCGGTGCGCGACCACATCGTCGACCGCTGGATCGCATCGGTTCGCGAGGCCTACATCACCGGTCGCAAGCGGGTCTATTACCTCTCGCTCGAATTCATGATCGGTCGGCAGCTGCGCGACGTGTCGAGCAATCTTCTGCTCGACGGCGTGATGCGCGAAGCGCTGATCGAGGCTGGCGTCGACTACCACGCCATGGCGGAGCTCGAGCCCGACGCCGCGCTCGGCAATGGCGGCCTCGGCCGGCTTGCCGCCTGCTACATGGAGAGCATGGCGACGCTCGGCATCGCCGCTCACGGCTACGGAATCCGCTACGACCACGGCCTGTTCCGGCAAAAGATCGCCGATGGCTGGCAGACCGAGCTGCCCGAGGACTGGCTCGCCTTCGGCAATCCGTGGGAATTCGAGCGGCGCGAGGTCGCCTACGAGATCGGCTTCGGCGGCACGGTCGATGCCAGCGAAGCCTGGGACGGCGCGGTGCGTCACACCTGGCGACCGGCCGAGCGCGTGCTCGCCATCGCCTACGACACCCCGATCGTCGGCTGGCGCGGCGCCCGCGTCAACACGCTGCGGCTGTGGCGCGCCCGCGCCGCCGATCCGATGCAGCTGGAGACGTTCAATCGCGGCGATCACATCGGCGCGGTCGCCGACCGCACCCGCGCCGAGAGCATCTCGCGCGTGCTCTATCCCTCCGATTCGACCCAGGCCGGCCAGGAGCTGCGGCTGCGCCAGGAGTTCTTCTTCACCGCCGCCTCGCTGCAGGATCTGGTACGCCGCCACGTTCAGCAGTTCGGCGACATCCGCAGCCTGCCCGACAAGGCGGCGATCCAGCTCAACGACACCCACCCCGCCATCGCGGTGGCCGAGCTGATGCGCATCCTGCTCGACGTCCACGCGCTGGGCTGGGAAGAGGCGTGGTCGATCACCCGCGGCACCATCAATTACACCAACCACACACTGTTGCCCGAAGCGCTGGAAATGTGGCCGGTGTCGCTGATGGAGCGGCTTCTGCCGCGCCACATGCAGATCATCTACGCCATCAATGCCAAGCTGATCGCCGAGGCGCGCAAACGTCCCGACTGCAACGATAGCATGCTGGCGGCGATCTCGCTGATCGACGAGTGGCACGGCCGCGGCGTGCGGATGGGCAACCTCGCCTTCGTCGGCTCGCACAAGGTCAATGGGGTATCGGCGCTGCACAGCGGCCTGATGAAGAAGACGGTGTTCCGCGATCTCGCGGCGCTCTATCCCGACCGCATCACCAACAAGACCAACGGCATCACGCCGCGGCGCTGGCTGATGCAGGCCAACCCCGACCTGACGCGGCTGGTGCGCGAGACGGTGGGCGATGCGCCGCTCGATGACCTCGAGAAGCTGTCGCTGCTCGCGCCCCATGCCAAGGACGCCGCGTTCCGCGAGCGCTTCATGCGGGTCAAGCACGCCAACAAGGAGCGGCTGGCGGCGCTGATCCTCGACCGGCTCGGCGTGCGGGTCGACCCGACCGCGCTGTTCGACGTTCACGTCAAGCGCATTCACGAATACAAGCGCCAGCTGCTCAATATCCTCGAGACCATCGCGCTCTACGACGCCATCCGCGCCCAGCCCAGCGTCGACTGGGTGCCGCGGGTCAAGATCTTCGCCGGCAAAGCGGCGCCGAGCTACACCACGGCGAAATACATCATCAAGCTGGTCAACGACCTCGCCCGCGTGGTCAATTCCGATCCGGCGACGCGCGGTCTGCTCAAGGTGGTGTTCCTGCCGAACTACAATGTCAGCCTGGCGGAAGTGATCATCCCCGCCGCGGACCTGTCCGAGCAGATCTCCACCGCCGGCATGGAAGCGTCGGGCACCGGCAACATGAAGTTCGCGCTCAACGGCGCGCTGACCATCGGCACGCTCGACGGGGCCAATATCGAGCTCAAGGAGCACGTCGGCGACGACAACATCTTCATCTTCGGGCTCACCGCGGAAGAGGTCGAGGCGACGCGCCGCCAGGGCTACAATCCCGGCGAGACGGTGTCGCGGATTCCGGCGCTGTCGGCAGCGTTCGAGTCGCTCTACGCCGGCGTCTATTCGCCCGACGATCCCTCGCGCCATCGCGGCACGGTCGATGCGTTGCGCAACCACGACTATTTCCTTGTCACTGCCGACTTCGCAGCTTATGCGGAGGCACAGCGTAAGATCGCTGGGTTGTGGCGCGATCCGATGGAATGGGCTCGAAAAGCCGTGCTCAACACGGCGCATTCGGGCTGGTTCTCCTCCGATCGGGCCATCCGACAATATTCCGAGGAGATCTGGAACGTGCCGACACGCTGAGTCGTGCATGCGCGGTGCATGGCGACCCCGTTCGGGACCGTGCGCGGACGATCCAGCGAGACGATGATGCCGTCCGAGCGGCTCCGTTCGGACGGGGCGCAATGACGCCGGGGGCGATATGACGGGCAACGATATTCGACTCGAGGCCGACGACATCCTGGCCATCGCCGCCGGACGGCACTCAGACCCGTTCGGCGTCCTGGGCTGGCACGATGTTGGCGCGGTGCGCGTGGTGCGGGCCTTCGTTCCCGGTGCCGACGAGGTTGCGGTCATCGACGAGGCCGGCGCGGTGCTCGCCCGCCTCGAACAGCGCGATCCGCAGGGGGTGTTCGAAGGCTCGCTCGGGTCCGGGCCCCGCATCCACTACCGGCTGCGCGCCAAGAACGATGCCGGCAGCTGGGAGTTCGAGGATCCTTACGCGTTCGGGCCGGTGCTCGGCCCGCTGGATGACTATTACGCCGCCGAGGGCACCCATCTTCGCCTCTATGACAAGCTCGGCGCCCATCCCATCGTGCACGAGGGCGTCGCCGGCGTGCACTTCGCGGTGTGGGCGCCCAACGCCCAGCGCGTCTCGGTGGTGGGCGACTTCAACCAGTGGGACGGCCGCCGCCACCTGATGCGGCATCGGGCCGACGCCGGCGTCTACGAGATCTTCATCCCCGATCTGCCGATCGGCACCATCTACAAGTACGAGATCGTCGGCGCGGACGGCACGCTGCAGCCGCTCAAGGCCGACCCGATGGCGTTCCAGTCGGAACTGCGGCCCAACACCGCTTCCATCGTCGCCGGTCCGCTTCAGATCGAGTGGGACGACGCCGCCTATCTGGAGGCGCGCACCAAGCGCGACCCGCGGCGCGAGCCGATGACGATCTACGAGGCTCATCTCGGCTCCTGGCAGCGCGGCCCCGACGGCGAATTTCTCAGCTATGACGAACTCGCCGAAACGCTGGTGCCCTATGTCGTCGACATGGGCTTCACCCATATCGAGCTGCTGCCGGTCAGCGAGCACCCGCTCGACGCCTCGTGGGGCTATCAGCCGACCGGCCTGTTTGCGCCGACCGCGCGCCACGGCGACCCGGACGGCTTCGCCCGTTTCGTCAATGCCGCCCACAAGGCCGGCATCGGCGTCATTCTCGATTGGGTGCCGGCGCATTTTCCGACCGACGCCCATGGCCTGCGCCGGTTCGACGGCACCGCGCTCTACGAGCACGAGGACCCGCGCCGCGGCTTCCATCCCGACTGGAATACCGCGATCTACAATTTCGGCCGCACCGAGGTCTCGAACTTCCTCACCAACAACGCGCTGTTCTGGCTGGAGCAGTTCCACATCGACGGGCTGAGGGTCGATGCGGTGGCCTCGATGCTCTATCTCGATTACTCGCGCCGCAACGGCGAGTGGCTGCCAAACAAGTTCGGCGGCAAGGAGAACCTCGAGGCGATCGCGTTCCTGAAGCGGTTGAACGAGATCGTCTATGCCCAGCATCCCGGCGTGTTGATGATCGCCGAGGAATCGACCGCCTGGCCCGGCGTCTCCCACCCGGTCTATGCCGGCGGCCTCGGCTTCGGCTTCAAGTGGAACATGGGGTTCATGAACGACACGCTGCGATACATGTCGCGCGAGTCGATTTATCGCCGCTGGCACCACGACGATATCACCTTCGGCCTGCTCTACGCATTTTCAGAGAACTTCATCCTGCCGCTGTCCCACGACGAGGTGGTGCACGGCAAGGCGTCGCTGCTGCACAAGATGGCGGGCGACGACTGGCAGCGCTTTGCGTCGCTGCGTGCCTATCTCGCGCTGATGTGGGGCTATCCCGGCAAGAAGCTGTTGTTCATGGGGCAGGAGTTCGCCCAGCGCGACGAGTGGAGCGAATCGCGTGCGCTCGATTGGGGCGTGGTGCGCCACCTGCCGCACGGCGGCATGCAGCGTTTGGTCCGCGACCTCAACCGCCTCAATCGCCAGTGTCCGGCGCTGCACGAGCGCGACTGCGAGCCGGAGGGGTTCCGCTGGCTGATCGTCGACGACAGCGAGAATTCGGCGTTCGCCTGGGCGCGGGTGTCGGGCGACGGCACCAACCTCGTCGCCGTCGTCTCCAGCCTCACGCCGGTGCCGCGCCACGGCTACCGCGTGCCGCTGCCACGGGCCGGCCGCTGGATCGAGCGGCTGAACACCGACGCCCGCGACTATGGCGGCTCCGACGTCGGCAATGGCGGCGCAGTGCAGGCCATCGCCACCGAATATGACGGCGTGTCGGCCGTCCTGACGCTTCCGCCCTTGGCTACACTGTATCTTGAGTGGGAATGCCCATGACATCCCCAGGTCACGCCTCGCCCGGCCTGCCGGTCGCGCCCGCCGTCACCCGCGCCAATCGTTCGGACTCCGGTCCGCTCGCCCGCGACGCCATGGCGTTCGTGCTGGCCGGCGGCCGCGGATCACGGCTGATGGAACTGACCGACCGCAGAGCCAAGCCGGCGGTCTATTTCGGCGGCACCTGGCGCATCATCGACTTCGCGCTGTCCAACGCGCTCAATTCCGGCATCCGCCGCATCTGCGTCGCCACCCAGTACAAGGCCCACAGCCTGATCCGCCACCTGCAGTCGGGCTGGAACTTCTTCCGCCAGGAACGCAAGGAAGGCTTCGACATCCTGCCCGCCAGCCAGCGCGTGGCGGAGGACATGTGGTACGTCGGCACGGCCGATGCGGTGTACCAGAACATCGACATCATCGAGGGCTACACGCCGCAGTTCGTCATCATCCTGGCGGGCGACCACATCTACAAGATGGACTACGAGCCGATGCTGCGCCAGCACGTCGAGCAGAAGGCCGACGTCACGGTCAGCTGCCTCGAAGTGCCGAGGATGGAAGCGACCGGCTTCGGCGTGATGCACGTCGACGAGACCGACCGCATCATCGACTTCGTCGAGAAGCCGGCCGATCCGCCGCCGATGCCGGACAAGCCGGACATGGCGCTGGCCTCGATGGGCATCTACGTGTTCGAGACGCGCTTCCTGATGGAGGAGCTGCGCCGCGACGCCGCCGACCCGACCTCCTCGCACGATTTCGGCAAGAACATCATTCCCCATCTGGTGAAGCACGGCAAAGCCGTCGCCCACCGCTTCACCGCGTCCTGCGTGCGTTCCGAAAGCGAGCCGGAGGCGTATTGGCGCGACGTCGGCACGCTCGACGCCTATCACGAGGCCAATATCGACCTCACCGCGGTGGTGCCGGCGCTCAACATCTTCGAGCGCGACTGGCCGATCTGGACCTACGCCGAGATCGCGCCGCCGGCGAAGTTCGTGCACGACCTCGAAGGCCGCCGCGGCCAGGCGGTGTCCTCGCTGGTGTCGGCCGGCTGCATCGTTTCGGGCGGCGCGCTGCGCAGCTCGCTGCTCTACGCCGGCGTGCGGGTCAATTCGTTCTCGCGCATCGAGACGTCCGTGGTGCTGCCCGATGTCGACATCGGCCGGCGCGTCCGGCTGCGCAACACCATCGTCGACCGCGGCGTGCGCATCCCGCCCGGCCTCGTGGTCGGCGAGGACCCCGAGCTCGACGCCAAGCGGTTCCGCTGCACCGAGAAGGGCATCGTGCTGATCACCCAGTCCATGATCGACAGGCTGCCGGAATGAGCGAGGTGTCGACGCCAAAACGCCGCAAGGCGCGCGCCCGCGCCGCGGCGCCGGTGGCCGCGCCGGCCGTCGCTGCCCCAGCGGCGCCGGAGCCCGCGCCCGTCGCCGAGGTCCCCGCCACTGCGCCGAAGCTGGCGGCGGCGGTCGAGAGCGTCGCGGCCGAGCCGGGGCCGCCCGCGCCGGCCGGGCCAAAGCCGCTGAAGGTGCTGGCGGTCGCCTCCGAGATCTTTCCGCTGATCAAGACCGGCGGCCTTGCCGACGTCGTTGGCGGCCTGCCGCTCGCGCTCGCCCACCACGGCGTCGAGGTGCGCACCCTGGTGCCGGGCTATCCGGCGGTGCTGCGCGCGTTGGAAGACACCGAGGTGATCGCCGAATACGGCTATTTCTTCGGCGCCTTCTGCAAGCTGCTCGCCGGCCGCGCCGCCGGGCACCAGCTTTACGTTCTGGAATCGCCGCAGCTGTTCTGGCGCGAGGGCAACCCCTATTCCGGGCCGGACGGCCAGCCCTGGCCGGACAATCCGGTGCGGTTCGCCGCGCTCGCCCACATGGCCTACCTCATCGCCCGCGGCGATTTCGGCGCCTACGTCCCCGACATCCTGCACGTCCACGACTGGCAGGCGGCGCTGGCGCCGGCCTATCTGCACTATGGTGGCCACACCAGGCCGCGGACCGTGCTGACCATCCACAACCTGGCGTTCCAGGGCCAGTTCTCGCGCGATCTGCTTTACGCCATCGGCCTGCCCGGCCACGCCTATTCGACCGATGGCGTCGAATATTACGGCGGCATCGGCTACCTGAAATCGGGCATCCGCTTCGCCGATCGCATCACCACGGTCAGCCCGCGCTATGCCACCGAGATCTGCAGGCCCGCCGACGGCATGGGGCTCGACGGCCTGCTGCGCCAGAAGGGCGCGGCGCTGTCCGGTATCGTCAACGGCATCGACGTCGATACCTGGAACCCGGCGACCGACTCCGCCTTGGCGGCGACCTATACCGCCGACACCCTGGAGCGGCGGGCCCAGAACAAGGCGGCGCTGGAAGGCTGCTTCGGGCTGCTGCCGGGCACCGGACCGCTGATCGGCATCGTGTCGCGGCTGTCGTGGCAGAAGGGCATCGACATCGTGATCGAGGCGCTGCCGGCGATCCTGGCCCAGGGCTGCCGGGTCATCGCGCTTGGCACCGGCGATGCCGCGCTCGAGAAGGCGTTCGCGAAGGCGGTCGCCGCCAATCCCGGCCGGGTCGGCGTCTATGCCGGCTATGACGAGCAGCTCGCCCATCTCGTCCAGGGCGGCGCCGACGCCATTTTGGTGCCGTCGCGGTTCGAGCCGTGCGGCCTGACCCAGCTCTACGGCCTGCGCTATGGCTGCGTGCCGATCGTCTCCCGCGTCGGCGGGCTGTTCGACACCGTGATCGATGCCACCGCCGCCACCTGCGACCTCGGCGTCGCCGACGGCATCCAGTTCGGCCCGGTCAGCGGCGAGGCGCTGGAGGAGGCGATCGACCGCTTCGTGACGATCTACGCCGACACCCCGGCGCTGCGGGCGCTGCAGCGCCAGGGCATGTCGCTCGACCTGTCGTGGACGCGCCGCGCCGCCGCCTATGCCGCGGTATTCCGCTCGCTGGTGGGGCAGGACGATTCATGAGCGAAGACGGGCTGTTACCGTCGAACCGGCGTCTCGGAAAGCTTGGGGCGACGTTCGACGCCGACGGCCGGTCCGTCAGCTTCGCCGTCTATTCCCGTCATGCCAGCCGGGTCACGCTGTGCCTGTTCGATGCCGACGGCCAGCGCGAGCTGGGCCGGGTGGCGCTGGAGCGCGACGGCGACCTTCATGTCGGCCGGGTCGAAGGCCTCAGGGACGGCGCCCGCTACGGCCTGCGCGCGGAGGGGCCGTTCGATCCCCACCGCGGCCTGTTCTTCAACCCCGCCAAGCTGCTGGCCGATCCCTACGCCGTCGAGCTCGACCGCGCTTTCGCGCTCACCGCCTCGATGCGCGCCCACGCCGGCGAGGTCGGCTCTCCGTCCGCGGTCGACAGCGCCCCCGACGTGCCGAAGGCGGTGCTGCGCCGGCCGATCGCGCCGCCACGCCAGCCCCGGCCGCGGCTGACGCCCGACCGCCGCGTCATCTACGAGGTGCTGGTGCGCGGCTTCACCATGCGCCACCCGGCGGTGGCGCCAGCCCGGCGCGGCACCATCGCAGCGCTGGCCACGCCCGCGGTGATCGATCACCTGAAGGCGCTCGGCGTCACCACGCTGGAGCTGATGCCGATCACGCCGTGGATCGACGAGCGGCACCTGGGGCCGCTCGGCCTCTCCAATGCCTGGGGCTATAACCCGATCGTGTTCATGGCGCCGGACCCGCGCCTTGCCCCCGGCGGCCTTGCCGAGGTGCGCGACACCGTCGACGCGCTGCACGCCGCCGGCTTCGAGGTGCTGCTCGACATGGTGTTCAACCACACCGGCGAGAGCGACATCTTAGGGCCCAGCCTGTCGCTGCGCGGTCTCGACGGCCCGACCTATTTCCGCCACGCCGCCGACGGCGAGCTGATCAACGACACCGGCTGCGGCAACACGCTGGCGTGCGACGAGCCCGCCACCTTGCAGCTGGTGGTCGACAGCCTGCGTCATTGGGCGGTGAACGCCGGCATCGACGGCTTCCGCTTCGACCTCGCCGCCACCCTCGGCCGCCGCCGCGACGGCTTCGATTCCGACCATCCGCTGCTCAAAGCCATCGCCGAGGACGACGTGCTGGCCGAGCGCGTGCTGATCGCCGAGCCGTGGGACTGCGGCCCCGGCGGCTACCAGCTCGGCCGCTTCCGCGCGCCCTGGCGCGAGTGGAACGACCGCTTCCGCGACGACGTCCGGCGGTTCTGGCGGGGCGATGGCGGCCTCGCCGGTGTTCTGGCGACGCGGCTCACCGGCTCCTCCGACATCTTCCAGTGGAGCGGCCGCGGCCCGACCGCCAGCGTCAATTACGTCGCCTGCCACGACGGCTTCGCCCTCGCCGACACCGTCGCCTTCGAGCGCAAGCACAATCTCGCCAATGGCGAGGGCAACCGCGACGGCACCGACGCCAATAATTCCTGGAACCACGGCACCGAGGGCCCGACCGAGGACGCCGCGATCCGCGTCGTGCGCGCCCGCGACATCCGCGCGCTGCTCGCGACGCTCATGGTGTCGCGCGGCACGCCGATGCTGACGGCGGGCGACGAGTTCGGCCGCAGCCAGGCCGGCAACAACAATGCCTATGCCCAGGACAATCCCATCACCTGGCTGGACTGGGACAATGCCGACCCGGCGCTGGCCGCGTTCACCGCCAGGCTGATCAAGGTGCGCGCCGCCCACCCGGCGCTGCGCGAGGATCGCTTCCTCACCGGCCGGGCGCTGGAGCCGGGCGGGGTTGCCGACGCCACCTGGCTCAGCCCGTCGGGCCTGGCGATGACCACCGCCGACTGGCAGAGCGCGGAAAACCGCGTGCTCGGCCTTGCGCTGGCCACCCCGGCCGGCGCCGAGCCGGCCTCCCGCGTGGTGGTGTGGATCAATGGCGGCGATGCCGACGTCGCCGTGACGCTGCCCGACGCCGAGAACGAGCGGGTGTGGCGCGAGCTGGTCGACAGCGCCGCGCCCGACCGCGCCGTGCCGGTCACGGTCGAGGGTCTCGCCACCGCTACCATCGCCCCGCGCTCGGTGCGGCTGTTCGCGGTGGCGGCGGACGCGGCCGGCGAAGAGGTGCGCGCCCGCCGCCGCACCGGCGTCGATCCCAACGTGCTGAGCGAGCTTGCCGAGGCCGCCGGCGTCGAGCGCGAATGGTGGGGGCTCGACGGCAGCGCCCGCCGCGCCGCGCCCGACACGTTGCAGGCGATCCTGGCCGGCATGGGGCTCGCGGTCGGCTCGACCGCCCAGGCCCGCGACAGCCTTGGCTATCTGCAGGCCCGCGTCCGCGCGGTGCCGCGCCACGCTGCGGCGTGCTACCAGCCGCCGGCGCTGGCCGACGACCGCCGGCTGTTCGGTCTCGCCGCCCACCTCTACGCGTTGCGCCACGACGGCGACGCCGGAATCGGCGATTTCGAGACGCTCGGCCGCTTCGCCGAAGGTGCGGCCCGGCGCGGCGCCGCGCTGGTCGGCGTCAATCCGTTCCACGCGCTGTTCCCCACCGACCGCAGCCGGGCCAGCCCGTACCACCCCAGCGACCGCCGCTTTCTCGACCCGATCTATATCGACGTCGCCAGCCTGCCGGAGGCGCTGGATTCGGCGTTGGCCCGCACCGTGCTCGATGCCCACGCCGGCGCGATCGCCGCGCTCGCCAGGCGCGACCAGGTCGACTATCCCGCGGTGTCCGCCGTCAAGGAGGCGGTGCTGCGCGCGGCGTTCGAGACCTTCGACGTCCGCGCCGAGCGCGGCCAGTTGCCCGAGGCGCTGGCGGTCGATTACGCCCGCTTCGTCGCCCACGGCGGCAAGGCGCTCGGCGATTTCGCGCTGTTCCAGGCGATCTCGCGCACCACCGGCACCACCGACCGCAGCCGCTGGTCGGCCGGGCTCGGCTCGGTCGTCGGCGCCGGCGTCGAGGCGGCGCGGCGCGCCCACGGCCGTGAAATCCGCTTTTCGCTGTTCGAGCAATGGCTGGCCGACCGCCAGCTCGGCGGTGCCGCCGAGCGCGGCCGCGCCGCCGGCCTGTCGATCGGGCTTTACCGCGACCTTGCCGTCGGCGCCGCGCCGGACGGCGCCGAGACCTGGACCGCGCCGGCGGACTTCGTCTCCGGCGTCTCGGTCGGCGCGCCGCCGGATCCGTTCTCGGACGAGGGTCAGACCTGGGGCGTGCCGCCGCTCAACCCGTTCCGCCTCACAGAGACCGGCTGCGCCGCGTTCCGCGATCTGGTCGCCGCCAACATGCGCCACGCCGGCGCGCTGCGCATCGACCATGCCATGAGCCTGGTGCGGCTGTTCTTCGTGCCGGACGGCGCCAAGGCCACCGAGGGCACTTATGTGCGCTATCCGTTCGAGGACATGCTCGGCGTCTTGTCCGACGAGAGCCGGGCGGCGCACTGCCTGGTGGTGGGCGAGGACCTCGGCACCGTGCCGCCCGGCTTCCGCGAGCGCACCACCGAGGCCGGCATGCTCGGCATGCGCATCCTGCTGTTCGAGCACGACGGCGCCGAGTTCCGGCTGCCGGCGCGCTTCTCGCACGCCTCGGTGGCGAGCTTCGGCACCCACGACCTGCCGACCTTCGCCGGCTGGGTCAAAGGTCGCGACATCGACGTCGACCTCAAGCTCGGGCGGTGCGACCCCGCCGAGGCAGCGCGCCGCCGCGAGGGCCGGCGTGCCGACTTCGCCCGGCTCAGTCGCATGCTGCTCGCCGCCGGCTGGCCGACCGAGCCGTCGTGGTTCGAGGCCGCAACGCCGTCGCCGGCGCTGCTGGCGGCGCTCCATGGCGGGCTCGGCAGCGCCACCTCGGCAGTGGTGCTGGTCCAGGCCGACGACGTCGCGGGCGAACTCTCCGCGCTCAACGTGCCGGGCACCGACCGCGAGCAGCCGAACTGGCGCCGCCGCATGAACCTCACCGTCGACGCGCTGGAAACCTCGCCCGCCATGCGGGCCGTCGCGACCGCGCTCAAGGGGCGGGGCGGTCGCTGAGGCGGAGGCTCGACCTTGGCCGACGAATGGCAGGGGCGAAAATCCGGCACGTTTTCGAGGCCCGGTCGCCGGCAATGCCGGCTCCGAACAAGGATTTTCGGCGAACGGCGGGTCTCGGGATTCCGAAGTGATCTTCGGGACCCGCATTCGAGCATGTTCGGCCAAAGTTGAAAGCGGTGTTGCGCAATCCGCAGGCTCGGCCAAAATCGGACGGGCGCGGCCGGTTCGGTTGCCGCCCGACCGCGGCCGGCAATGTGAACGTGCGGTCCGCTCATGCCAGCCGAACGAAAACCGTCATCGCGGTGGCATATGCGCCATCCTATTTAGGGCCGAGATGACGTAATAGGTCCGGGCACCTTCCAATCCGTGGGCGGGGGTGGTCGAGTTCGATTTCGACGCGGACGCCGAAAGCGCCGCATCCGCTGATGTGGTCTCCGGCCGATCGAACCGGAGACCACATTTCGATCGTCGAAAATTCCGTTTGCGAACGAGGATTCTCGATGGGCCGTTTCCGGGATCACGACGTGATCAACCGGAAACCGTATGAACCGGGAGCATGATCATGGCAGAGGGCAAGAAGACGGGGTCCAAGCGGACGGCAAAGGCGGCACCCGCACCGGCCGTGGCGGTCGCCGCCAGCAATCCGGCGCGCAACGCCGGCAAGACCGTCGCCGCCATCGCAACCTCTCCGGCGGCCGACGCGCCGCTCGCCGTATCCCGCCGCGTCGAGGCGCCCGAGCCCGCCGTCGCCGAGCCGGTGGTCGCCGCGACGGTGGCGGTCGACACCGAGGCTGCGGCCGTGCCTGCCGCCGCCAACGGCCACGACGCTGCGGCGGCGATCTCGCCGGAGGAACGGGCGGCGATGGTGGCCGACGCCGCCTATTACCGCGCCGAGCGCCGGCAGTTCGCGCCGGGCTTTGAGCAGGAGGACTGGTTCGACGCCGAGCGCGAAATCGAGCAGTTGCTCAGCCAGCGCGGCACTGCCTGAGCGGCGCCGTCAGATCGCCTCGCCGCGCAGCAGCCGCGGCACCGCGCCGCCGAGGCCGGCGGCCTCGCGGATGATGAGCTGCTTCACGCCGGGCATGCGCTCGACCACGCCGAGGCCGATGTCGCGCACCAGCCGCAGCGGGCCGGCGTCGGTCGAGAACAGCCGGTTGAGGCCGTCGGTCGCGGCGGCCATGGTGAGGGTGTCAAACCGCCGCCAGCGCGCGTAGCGCTCCAGCACCTCGGGTCCGCCGAGGTCGAGGCCGAGCCGGGCGGCGTCGACCATCGCTTCGGCCAGCGCGGCGATGTCGCGAAGGCCGAGATTGAGGCCCTGGCCGGCGACCGGGTGGATGACGTGGGCGGCATCGCCCACCAGCGCCAGCCGGCCCTTGACGAACTCGCGCGCGATCATCAGCCGCAGCGGGAAGGCGCGCGGCGCATCGATCAGCGTCAGCCGGCCGAACCGGGCGCCGAGCCGGGCGGCGACCTCGTCCACGAACGCCTCCGGCGCCAGCCGGCACCAGTGCGCGGCGGCGGAGCTATCGTCGGTCCAGACGATCGAGGCCCGCCGTCCGGTCAGCGGCAGGAAGGCGAACGGCCCGCTCGGCAGGAAATGCTCTTCGGCGCGGCTGTCATGGTCGAACTCCAGGCCCAGCGTCGCCACGATGCCGGACTGGCGGTACTGTCGCGAGAGGGTGGCGATGCCGGCGCGCTGGCGCAGGTGCGAGCGGCCGCCGTCGGCGGCGGCAACGAGGTGCGCCAGGACGCTGCGGCCGTCGGCGAATTCGGCAAGGATGCGCGCGCCGCCGGCATCGTCGGTGGCGCGCAGCACCGCCGCCGGCACCATCTCGATGCCGGCGTCGCGGCACGCCGCGGCCAGGGCGTCGAGCACCACGCGATTTTCGATCATGTGGGCGAACGGCTCGCCGGGCTCGACCTCGCCGGCGAAGGTCAGCAGCGTCGGCCGCACCGCGTCCGCCGTCCGGCTGTCGGTGACCACCATGTCGAGGATGGGCTGGGCCGCCGCCGTCAATTGCGGCCACACCCCGAGCGCCGCGAGCAGGCGGCGCGAGGCGGCGGCGAACGCCGAGGCCCGGCCGTCGGCGGCGGCGGGCGCGGCGAGGGCGGGATCGCCGACCACGATGTGCGCCGCCCGGCCCAGGCCCTGCCTGAGGGCCAGCGCCAGCGCCAGCCCGGCGAACCCGCCGCCGGCAATCACGATCTCGGCGTCGTTCGGCATCTGTCACTCCCCATTATGCAGTTGAGGTATTGGGCCGTCGCGGTCCGCGCAAGGCAAGACGGCACCCGGACGCTTGATCCGTGGTCGCGCTGGCGCCAGTCTGGCTCGGCTGGTCCGCTCGGCTCGGCCGAATCGCCTCGTCGTCGTCCATACGCGCCATCCCCCGGAGTGAACGCATGTCCGCCGCGGTGCAGGAACTGCTCGACATTCTCGATCTCGAACGGCTTGAGGTGAACCTGTTCCGCGGCTCGAGCCCGCAGGTCGGCTGGCAGCGGGTGTTCGGCGGCCAGGTGATCGGCCAGGCGCTGGTCGCCGCCTGCCGCACCGTCGAGGACCGCCTGCCGCATTCGCTGCACGCCTATTTCCTGCTGCCGGGCGATCCGGCGGTGCCGATCATCTACCGGGTCGGCCGCATCCGCGACGGCAAGAGCTTCACCACCCGCCAGGTCAGCGCCATCCAGCACGGCAAGACCATCTTCGCCACCATGGTGTCGTTCCACGGCGACGAGGACGGCTTCGTCCACCAGATGGCGATGCCGGTGGTGCCGGGGCCGGATGAACTGCCGGGCGAGGCCGAGATCGAGCGGCGCGTGCTGCCGCTGATGCCCGATCCGGTGCGGGCCTATTACGAGCGCGAGCGGCCGATCGAGCTGAGGCCGGTCGAGTTCGGCCGCTATCTCGGCCAGCGCCAGACCGAGGGCCGCTTTCACATCTGGGCCCGCATCGCCGACGCGCTGCCGGACGACCCGGTGCTGCACCGCTGCGTGCTGGCCTACCTGTCCGACCTCACCTTGCTCGATGCCGCGCTGATCCCGCACGGCCGCACCGTGTTCGAGCCCGACATCCTGCCGGCCTCGCTCGACCATGCGCTGTGGTTCCACCGGCCGTTCCGGGTCGACGACTGGCTGCTTTATGCCCATGACAGCCCGAACGCCTCCGGCGGGCGCGGCTTCGCCCGCGGCTCGCTGTTCACCCGCGACGGCCGGCTGGTCGCCTCGGTGGCCCAGGAGGGGCTGATCCGGCAGCGCCAGCCGTACGGCTGAGCCTGGATCAACCGCGATCGGTGCCCGCGTGTCCGCGGCAACGATTCGTTAACCACGTTTGTTTGCCATTTTTTAAGAAAGCCCGGCCGGCAGGCGTGCCTGCGGCTGGGTCGCCGCCGACGCTGCACACAATTTAGGCGCGCGAGCGGTTGCTGGGCAGGGGTGCCGGCGGGCTCCTGAACAAATTCTGGGCATTTACCCATTTCTGCGGCGGCGGCCGCCCGCGGCTGAATCGCTTTCCCCTTGAATGTCAGCGCCTTGTGCTGCGCAGTTCGCTTGGCACGGCGTTTGATTCCCATAGCGGCGGGTTTGCCACGGGGGGCACGTGCCTTCGTGCGGAATCACCCGACACGATAGACACCTGGCCGCGTCTTCGGGGCGGCGGGCAACAGCGGGAAACAGCAACCTATGAAAATCGTCACGGCGATCATCAAGCCGTTCAAGCTGGACGAGGTGCGCGACGCCCTCACCGGCATCGGCGTGCATGGCCTGACCGTCACCGAAGTGAAGGGGTACGGTCGCCAGAAGGGCCACACGGAAATCTACCGCGGCGCCGAATACGCCGTCAGCTTCCTGCCCAAGCTCAAGATCGAGGTGGCCGTTCCCACCAGCCAGGTCGACAAGGTGATCGACGCCATCACCACCGCCGCCAAGACCGGCCAGATCGGCGACGGCAAGATCTTCGTCTACTCGATCGAGCACGCCGTCCGCATCCGCACCGGCGAAACCGACACCGACGCTCTGTGATCTTCCGTCCCGCAAGGAGTTGACTGAAATGACGCTTTCCACCCTGCGTCGGGCGCTGCCGGCACTTGCCGTCGTGCTCCTGACCGCCGGTCCGGCGCTCGCCCAGGACGGGCCGAAGGTCGATAAGGGCGACACCGCCTGGATGCTGATCTCGACCGTGCTCGTCCTGTTGATGACGATCCCGGGCCTCGCGTTGTTCTATGGCGGCCTGGTCCGCACCAAGAACATGCTCTCCGTGCTGATGCAGGTGTTCTACTGCGTCTGCGTCGCCTGCGTGCTGTGGGCGCTGTTCGGCTACTCGATGACCTTCACCGGCGACAATCCGTTCTTCGGCGGGTTCTCCAAGGTGTTCCTGTCGGGAGTAACCACGGAGTCGCTGGCCGCGACCTTCTCGGTCGGCGTCGCCATTCCGGAGCTGGTCTACGTCGCCTTCCAGATGACGTTCGCCGCCATCACCGTGGCGCTGATCGTCGGCGCGTTCGCCGAGCGCATGAAGTTCGCCGCGGTCGCGCTGTTCGTGCCGCTGTGGCTGATCTTCATCTACTTCCCGATCGCCCACATGGTTTGGTACTGGGCCGGCCCAGACGCGATCTCCGCGGCCGCGCTGGCGGTGAGCGGTGCGCCCGACGAGGCGGCCAAGGCGGTCGCCCAGGCCAAGCTTGACGAGGTTCTGGCCGACGCTGGCCTGATCTGGAGCTACGGCGCCATCGACTTCGCCGGCGGCACCGTGGTGCACATCAATGCCGGCATCGCCGGTTTCGTGTCCTGCCTCGTGATCGGCCGCCGCATCGGCTACGGCCGTGAGCTGATGTCCCCGAACTCGCTGGCCATGACCATGATCGGCGGCGCGCTGCTGTGGGTCGGCTGGTTCGGCTTCAACGCCGGCTCGAACCTGGAGTCGAACGGCTATGCCGGGCTGGCTCTGGTCAACACCTTCGTCGCCACCGCGGCGGCGGCGCTGGCCTGGATGTTCGTCGAATGGGCGGTGAAGGGTAAGGCTTCGCTGCTCGGCATCGTCACCGGCGCGGTGGCCGGCCTCGTTGCCGTCACCCCGGCGGCCGGCTTTGCCGGTCCGATGGGCTCGATCGCGCTCGGCGTCATCGCCGGCGTGGTCTGCTTCATCTTCTGCTCGGCGGTGAAGAACGCGCTCGGCTACGACGACGCCCTCGACGTGTTCGGCGTGCACTGCATCGGCGGCATCATCGGTGCCATCCTCACCGGCGTCCTGGTCTCTCCGGACCTCGGCGGCGCCGGCATCGTCGACTACACCACCTGCGATACCGCGGGGGTCTGTCAGGTCGGGGCGTACGACATGGCCACCCAGGTCTGGGCCCAGACCAAGGCGGTGCTGGTGTCGCTCGGCTGGTCCGGCATCGGCTCGCTGATCCTGCTCAAGCTGATCGACTGGACCGTCGGTCTGCGCGTCTCCGTCGACAAGGAGCGCGAGGGCCTCGACCTCGTCGATCACGGCGAGCGCGCCTACAACCTCTGATACGGTCTTTGGCCAGTCGGCCGCAGCCCGTATGACCTCGGCGCGGCGCAGCCCGCGCCAACGTGAAGCGGCCCCGGCTCTGAGCCGGGGCCGTTTTAGTGTGTGGTGGCGGTTCCGGACGCAACGGCCGCCGATGGTTAAGCGAGTCTTTACCGCACCCGGCTAGACTGCCTTAGCATTGGCGGCGCTGTGCGCGCCGCCGGCAGTGTTGCGGAGGCGGGCATGCAGCTGATCCGGCGCCGATGGCTGGCGGATCTCCTGACCGAGGAGCTGATCCCGGCGCTGCGCCGATTCGCCTCGCAGCTGGTGGGGCTGTCGATCCTGGCTTTGGTGCTGGCGATGGCGCTCGCCTTGGCGACATGGTCGGTCAAGGACCCCTCGTTCAACCACGCCACCAGCCTGCCGGCCCGCAACCTGCTCGGCACGCCCGGCGCCATCGCTGCCGATCTCGTCATGCAGTTCGTGGGAATCGGCGCGCTGGCGCTGCTGATTCCGATCGCGGTGCTGGGCTGGCGGCTGGCCGCCAGCCGCCGGGTCGGCCGCGAGCGGCTGCGGCTGCTGCTGTGGCTGGGCGGCATCGTGCTCGCCGCCGCCGCCGCCGCCTGCCTGCCGGTGCCGACGTCCTGGCCGCTGCCGTCCGGGCTCGGCGGTATCGTCGGCGATGGCGTGCTCAAGGCGCTGGCCTGGGTGATCGGGCCGATCGATGCGGTCGGCCGGCCGCTGGTGGGGGTGCCGCTGGCGGTGGCAACCGCCACCCTGGTGCTGGGCGCCTCCGGCGCCGGTCTTGGTGCCGCCGCGTCCAGGCCGCCGGCCGAGGATCGCTTCGTGCGCGAGGAGCACGACACCGCCTCGGTGTCGCTCGGCTTCCTGGCGCACTGGTTCTTCACCATCCGCGCCACGCTGTCCCGCCATCTGCGGCGGCGCCCGGCCGCGCCGCTGCGGCGGGTGGCCGCTGCGCCCGGCTTCGGCGAGCGGCGCGAGCCGGCACCGCCGCGTCCGCCGGTGTGGTCGGACGACGGCGAGCTCGCCGCGACCCCGGCTCCGGCGCCGCCGGTCAGGGCAGCTTCCGGCGCGCGCGACCCCGCCTCCGGCGAGGTGTTGCCGCCGACCCGCGGCCCGGCGCGCGGCATCAAGGCCGGCCGCAGCCGCCAGCAGGCCCGCGAGCGCGAGGCCGAATCGGCGCCGCTAGAGGCGCCGTTCGAGCTGCCGCCGGTCAACCTGCTCGGCGCCGCCAAGGGCTCCGGCCAGCCGGCGCTGAGCCAGGGCGCGCTGCAGGAGACCTCGCGCCTGCTTGAAGGCGTGCTGGACGATTTCGGCGTGCGCGGCGCCATCATCGGCGCCCACCCCGGCCCGGTGGTGACGCTCTACGAGCTTGAGCCGGCGCCCGGCATCAAGTCGAGCCGCGTCATCGGCCTGTCCGAGGACATTGCCCGCTCGATGAGCGCGGTGTCTGCCCGCGTCGCGGTGGTGCCCGGCCGCAACGTCATCGGGATCGAGCTGCCCAACCCCAAGCGCGAGAAGGTGCTGCTGCGCGAGCTGCTGGCGGCGCCGTCGTTCGGCGAGGGCAAGGACCGCCTGCCGCTCTGTCTCGGCAAGACCATCGGCGGCGAGCCGGTGGTGGCCGACCTCGCCCGCATGCCGCATTTGCTCATCGCCGGCACCACCGGCTCGGGCAAGTCGGTGGCGATCAACACCATGATCCTCAGCCTGCTCTACCGCTACCCGCCCAACGAGTGCCGGCTGATCATGGTCGATCCCAAGATGCTGGAGCTGTCGGTCTATGACGGCATCCCGCATTTGTTGACGCCGGTGGTCACCGACCCGAAGAAGGCGGTGGTGGCGCTGAAATGGGCGGTCCGCGAGATGGAAGACCGCTACAAGAAGATGTCGAAGCTCGGGGTGCGCAACATCGAGGGCTTCAACAACCGCGTCGCCGAGTCCGCCGCCAAGGGCCAGCGCATCGTGCGCACGGTGCAGACCGGCTTCGACAAGGCCACCGGCGAGGCGATCTACGAGCGGGAGGAGATGGACCTAGGCCCGCTGCCGTTCATCGTGGTGATCGTCGACGAGATGGCGGATTTGATGCTGGTGGCCGGCAAGGACATCGAGGGCGCCATCCAGCGCCTTGCCCAGATGGCGCGCGCCGCCGGCATCCACATCATCATGGCGACGCAGCGACCCTCGGTCGACGTCATCACCGGCACCATCAAGGCCAACTTCCCGACCCGCATCTCCTTCCAGGTCACCTCGAAGATCGACAGCCGCACCATTCTGGGCGAGCAGGGCGCCGAGCAGCTGCTCGGCCAGGGCG
Source organism: Blastochloris viridis (assembly GCF_001402875.1). Classification (NCBI taxonomy): domain Bacteria; kingdom Pseudomonadati; phylum Pseudomonadota; class Alphaproteobacteria; order Hyphomicrobiales; family Blastochloridaceae; genus Blastochloris; species Blastochloris viridis. The sequence goes on from NZ_CP012946.1 coordinate 127,991, forward strand.
ACATGCTCTACATGGCCGGCGGCGGCCGCATCTCCCGCGTCCACGGCCCGTTCGTGTCCGACGGCGAGGTCGAGCGCGTCGTCGCCCACCTCAAGTCCCAGGGCCAGCCGGACTATCTCGACGCCGTCACCGCGGCGGAGGACGAGGACGGCGACGACGGCGCGGTGTTCGACAAGACCGCTATGGGCGGGGAGGGCGGCGACCTCTACGCCCAGGCGGTCGAGGTGGTGGTGCGCGACCGCAAGGCGTCGACCTCCTACATCCAGCGCCGGCTGCAGATCGGCTACAACCGCGCCGCCTCGCTGATGGAGCGGATGGAGAAGGAAGGCATCGTCGGTGCCGCCAACCACGCCGGCAAGCGCGAGATCCTGATCGAGGCCGAGAGCGAGGGCGGCTACTGACCGCCGCTGCTGCCGCCGCCGGCGAGCCCGTGGCGCGATCGTGGTATGGTGCGGGCCGCATTCTCGCCACGCCGCGCGCTTAGCAGGCGGGCGACTTTTCTTCGGAGGACTCCACGATGCGTTACGGGCTCGTTGCCGCGGCCGCCGGCTTGGCGGTTTTGGGCGTGGCGGTGCTAGACCCCGCTGTCGGGCCGGCCGCGCTGGCCGAGACGCCGGCCCAGCCGCTGGCGTCGCCGATGGCGGTTGGGCCGGCCCAGCAGAACCAGGCCCCCGCCAACGCGGCCAGCACCGTGCCGGTGCGTGCCGCGACGCCGATGCCGGCCAGGGGCACCATCGCCGCGCTCGACGGCCCGACCCGCGAGCTGGTGCAGAAGATCAATACCTCGTTCAACGCCCTGGTGTTCGCCTCCGGCGACTTCGTCCAGGTCGCGCCCGACGGCGGCCGCACCCAGGGCCAGTTCTACCTGCAGAAGCCCGGCAAGGTGCGCTTCGACTATGCGCCGCCGAGCCCGCTGGAGTTCATCTCAGACGGCGGCTCGATCGCGGTGCGCGACAAGAAGCTGGCGACCCAGGACATCACGCCGCTGTCGCAGACGCCGCTGCGCTTCCTGCTGGCCGACAAGGTCGACCTGTTGCGCGACGCCCCGGTGATCGCGGTGCAGAAGGACGAGCTGTTCGTGTCGGTGGTGCTGGAGGAGCGCCATCCGGTCGCCGGCACCCACCGCCTGATGCTGATGTTCGGCGCGCAGGACTTCCAGCTCAAGCAATGGACGGTGACCGACTCCCAGGGCTACGACACCACCGTGGCGATCTACAACGTCGACACCACCCGCCGGCCGAGCGCCGATCTGTTCAAAATCAACTACGAGCGCGTACTCCAGTAGGGTAGCGGCCGAATGTCGCGCACCTGAAGCTGGCAAATTGCCCTCGGAGACCTTGTTCAAATCGCAGGACGTGTCATTTTCCAATCATGGCCCAGGGCGTTGAGGTGTCCCCCTCATCGCACCAAGAAATGCCCTGACAGTCATCGGTGCCCTCCCGATGCAAGCCCCTGCGTGAACGCGCCCGGTCTTTCCCCCGAGACCGGGCGTGTTTCGTTTTGAGCATTGTGCGCCGGATTGACTGGCGGGTTTGATCTTCAGGACTTTTGGCGTATCGGTTTTTCTTGAGCGGGGCCGTCCGGCCGCCCGCGCACCATTTCCCGATCGAGCCTCGACCCACCTCAGCGCCACCACATGCGTCTCACCCTCGCCACCTGGAACATCAATTCGGTCCGGCTGCGTCTGCCGCTGCTCGGACGGCTGCTGGCCGAGCGCCAGCCCGACCTGATCTGCCTGCAGGAGACCAAGTGCCCGGACGACAAGTTTCCGGTGCGCGAGGTGGTCGGCATGGGCTACCCCTACGTCGCGCTGAACGGCCAGAAGGGCTGGCACGGCGTCGCGGTGCTGTCGAAGCTGCCGTTCGAGACCATCGAGCGGCGGGCGTTCTGCGACAAGAACGACTGCCGCCACCTGTCGGTGACGCTCGGCCGCACCGCCGGCCTCGCCGATCCGCTGACCATCCACGATTTCTACGTGCCGGCCGGGGGCGAGGAGCCCGACCCGGCGGTCAACCCGAAATTCGCCCACAAGCTCGCCTTCCTCGATCAGGCGGCGGGCTGTGGCCGGCTCGCGGCCCAGGGCCGCGCCGGACGGACCATCCTGGTCGGCGACCTCAACGTCGCCCCGCTCGAACACGACGTCTGGAGCCACCGCCAGCTGTTGGGCGTGGTCAGCCACACCCCGGTCGAGGTCGAGAAATTCACTGCCTGGCAGAGCGCCGGGGCCTGGGTCGATGTCATGCGCCGCCAGGTGCCGGCGGCCGACAAGCTCTTTACGTGGTGGAGCTACCGCGCCACCGACTGGGCGGCCTCCAATCGCGGCCGCCGGCTCGACCACGTCTGGGCCAGCGCGCCGGTTGCCGGCGGCTTCCAGGGCATGGAGGTGCTGGCCTGCGCTCGCAGTTGGGACAAGCCATCCGATCACGCGCCGGTGCTGGCGACGTTCGAGCTGTGAAATCCTGTCCGGTTAGCGAAGTTCTGGTGAGGTGTCTTTCCGGATTACGAAGCGATCAGCCGGACCTCGTATGAGGGCGCCGGCGGTCCCGGCGACGCCCGGATCGCCATTGTGGGCCGCGGGCGTCGATCTGCGGCGGGTCCGGGAACGGCTGCGCCCGCCCGGCCGCAACAAGCAGCTCGCGGCGCAGCGCCAGGCCGGGAGGCGCGGCGTCGCCGCTTATCGGGGCGACGCATCAGGTCAGTGCGGTACCGTCACAGCCAGGGGCGGGTGGCGGCGGTCTTTGCCTCGAACGTCTGGATGCGGTCGGCCTTGACCATGGTCAGGCCGATGTCGTCGAGGCCGTTGATCAGGCAGTGCTTGCGGAACGGGTCGACCTCGAAGCGGATCACCCCGCCGTCGGGACCGCGGATTTCCTGCGTCGCGATGTCGATGGTCAGCGTGGCGTTGGCGCCGCGCTCGGCGTCGTCGAACAGCTTCTCCAGCTCGGCCGGCGTCACCTTGATCGGCAGAATGCCGTTCTTGAAGCAGTTGTTGTAAAAGATGTCGGCGAAGCTGGTCGAGATGATGCAGCGGATGCCGAAGTCGAGCAGCGCCCACGGCGCGTGCTCGCGGCTGGAGCCGCAGCCGAAATTGTCGCCCGCCACCAGGATCTTGGCGTTGCGATAGGCCGGCTTGTTCAGCACGAACTCGGGATTCTCGGTGCCGTCCTCGTTGTAGCGTGCCTCCGAGAACAGGCCCTGGCCGAGGCCGGTGCGCTTGATGGTCTTCAAATACTGTTTGGGGATGATCATGTCGGTGTCGACATTGACCACCCTGAGCGGCGCCGCAACGCCCGTCAGCACCGTGAACGTGTCCATCGCTTCCTCCGGATTGGCGCGGTTTGCCAGAACGGGGCTCGGGTTTCAAGCCATTCCAAGACGACCGGCCGGCGCTACGGCTCGGCGGCGCGCTCAATCTCGGCGATGTCCTCGTCCGACAGCCCGACATGGTGGCCGATCTCGTGCACCAGGACGTGGGTGACGATGCCGCCCAGCGTCTCCTCGTGGCCGGCCCAATAGTCGAGGATCGGGCGGCGGTAGAGCCAGATCATGTTGGGCAGTCGCCCGGTGGGGGCGACGGCGCCGTCCTGGGCGAGGCCGAAGCCCTGGAACAGCCCGAGCAGGTCGAACTCGCTGTCGATCTCCATCTCGTCGAGGGTGTCCTCGGTCGGGAACTCGGCGACCTGGATGACGACGCCCTCGCACAGCCGGCGGAACGCCTCCGGCAGCGCGGCGAACGCTGCCTCCGCCAGCTCCGTCATGTCGTCGAGCGAGGGCGCCTGGAGGGTGGGCCAGGGCGGGGGATCGGCACGGTTCGTCATCGGTCGCGGTCCTGCGTGGGCGCTCCGGCGCGGCGGTCGTGCGGCGCTCTCCCGCATTCGATCGCCGGTTTTTCGGCCGCGCTGACGGCAGCCTAGCCTTGATCGCACAGGACGCAAACCAAGCCGCTTCAGCCGCCGGCGGGCGCGGCCAGCGCAGCCGTAAGCGCGGAACATCGGTTTGGCCGCAGCGTTGGTGGGCCGTTGAAGCACCACCCGCCGAATCCCGTTGTTTTGGCGGGTGATCACCCCACAGGAGAGCAGATGATGACCAAGATTTTGGCGGCCAGCATCGCCGCACTGGCGTTCGCCACCGCTCCGGCGTTCGCGCAGTCCTCGACCTCGCCGTCCATGCCGGGCTCCAGCGCGGGCCAGGCCGGTCAAGTGAGCTTCCTGCAGGCGCCGCAAGGCAACCAGGTGCTCGCGTCCGAGCTGATGGACGCCAATGTCTACGGCTCCGATGGCAACTCGATCGGCGAAATCAGCGATATTCTCCTCGACCGCGGCGGCCAGGTTCACGCCGTGGTGTTCGGCGTCGGCGGCTTCCTCGGCATCGGCGAGAAGAACGTGGCGGTGCCCTACAACTCGCTGCAGATCGCGATGGCGCCGGCCAGCAGCACCGCCCCGGCGCCGTCGGCCGCCAACCGCCGCGCCTGGCACGACCAGTACCGCATCACCCTCAACGCCACCCGCGATCAGCTCCGCAACGCGCCGGCGTTCAGTTCGCAGCGCACCACCACCACCGGCCTGCTCTCCGTTCCGTCCGGAACGGTGGCGCGCTGATGGGTGCGGCCGGGTCCAGCTGAGGACTTGCGGCGATGACAGAACGATCGGTTCTCCGGCTGCCTCAGCCGGAGAACCGAATTTCGATCGCCGAGAATCCCGTCCCATCAAGGGTTTTCGGCGAGCGTGACCGCGCGATCAAGACGCGACCTTGACTAAAGCCACATCAGCCACGGGCGCCGGCGCGACGGCGGAGGGTGACAATGCCAGCTCGGATGCGTCGCGCGTCCGTCGCAGCCGCCGAGCCTGGCGACACTGCGCCGCCGCCCGGCCGTCACCATAGCGCGCGAGCATGGCGGCGAGCGTCCGAGCTCGCCGTCATCGTGCTGGCCACCATCGCCCTGCTCGGACTGCTGTACTGGGCGCGGGCGCTGCTGCTGCCGCTGGTTGCCGGCCTGGTGTTCGGCATGATCCTCGGCCCGATCTCCGACCGCGCCCAGCGCATCGGCATCTCGCCCGTTGTCACCAATCTGTCCTTGCTGCTGGTTCTGGCGCTGGCGGTCAGCGGTGCGGCGGTGTGGTTCGTTCCCACCATTTCCGAATGGATCGCGGACGCGCCGAACATCGCGCGGACGGTGCGCGAGAAGGTGGCGGTGTTCGAGCGGGCGGCGTCGGTGTTCGACGAGATCGCTGGGCTGTTCCAGGGGTCCGTCACCACGCCGACGGTGCAGATCGCACCGGAGCAGACCGCGGTGGTGACGTCGGTATTTTCCGCCGTCACGCCGGCGTTCGCGCAGTTCGCGGTGTTCCTGTTCACGCTGGTGCTGTTTCTCACCGGCCGCAAATCGATCAAGGCGAAGCTGGTGCTGGCGATGCCGAGCCGCGCCGCGCGACTCACCACCTTGCGCGTGCTGTCGGAGATCGAGAACGAGCTGCTCGGCTATTTTGCGGTGGCGGCGACGATCAATGCCGGGGTGGCGATCGTGACGACGCTGGCGCTGTTCGCGCTCGGCGTGCCGGCGGCGCCGGTGTGGGGGTTTCTCGCCTTCGTGCTCAATTTCCTGCCGGTGGTCGGGCCGCTCATTCTCAAGGTTGCGCTGCTCGGCATGGGCGTCGTGGCGATGCCGACGCTGGGCGCGGCGCTGCTGCCGGCGCTGGCCTATCTCGCCATCACCACCGTCGAAAGCAATCTGATCACGCCGCGCGTCATCGGCGGCCGGCTGACGCTCGAACCGTTGTTCCTGTTCGTCGCCATTTGCCTGTTTACCTGGCTGTGGGGGCCGGTCGGTGCGTTCCTGGCGACGCCGCTGGTGATCGTCGCCGTCACGCTGCAGTCCTATGTATTGCCGTCCGACGCGATCGATCTTCCGGCATGACAAAGGCACCGCGCCGGCCTTGCTGCATCGCCGAAATTTCGGAACCAAGGTCGTGGGCGGACGTTGCCCCGGCACAGTTCAGACGCCAATCCTCGAACCGAAGGAGCCCAAGATGGCATCTGTTTTTCCGGATGAATCCGAGCGCCAGGCCGCCCGCGCCCGCAACAAGGCGTCCGAGGCCGCGTCCGCCATTCAGGACGCGGCGAGCGAGACCGTCGAGAAGTACACCGACAAGGCCAAGCACACTGCAGAAGACGTTGCCAATCGCGCCCGCGACGCCGGCAACCAGATCAGCGAAAACGTGCACGAGGTCGCCGGCAATTTCCGCGAGGCCGTCGAGCGCTCGGTTGAGCGCCAGCCGATCACGACGGTGCTGCTGGCGATGGCCGCCGGCGTGCTGATTGGCGGCCTGCTGCGCCGCTGAGGTCACAATGGCGTTCGGGCTGGTTCAATACGTCCGCTCGCGTGTGGCCGCGAACACGTCCCACCTCGCAGGAAAGGCCGTCGCTTATGCGATGGCCTTTCTCGCGCTGGTGTTCAGCGTGGCGGCGCTGTTCGTGTGGATCGCGCAGACCGAGAGTCTGGTGGTCGCGTGCCTGGTGTTCGCCGCGCTGTTCGGCGTTTCCGCGGTGGTGGCGGCGCTGGCCGCGTACGTCTATTCGCGGCGCGTCCAGGACCTTCAGCGCAACCGGCCCAGCGCCGTAGCGGCGCTGTTGGCGCTCGATCCGACGGTGGCGCGGCTCGGCGTGCGCGCCGCGCGGCTGCTGGGGCGTCACGCCCCGGTCGGCGCGGTTGCCGCTGCGGCGGCGATCGGCGTCATTCTGGTGCTCCTCAACACCCGCCGCCCCGAGCGCTGAGGCGGCGTCGCCACGGCACGCTGGCGCTCTGCCGCGATGATGCCGCAACCTTCGGCAACACTACAGCTATCGTGATTCGCATCCTAACCGCATGTAACCGCTGCCGTATGGCGTCGCCTCGGCGGTTCCGTCACACCAGCCTTGGCGGATCGGCCGAGGGTCTGCGATTCGCCCGCCGCAGCTCGCGGTTCGCGCGAGCACCGGCTGGCCGGATTCGGCGCGGCGAGGCTGCCGTGCCAATCCCGTCATAGGGTTTCCGGTGGATCGCAGGCGATCTACCGGGAACGGGTTCGCTGAACATCCCGTTCGAACGCCGGGCTTTCGGCGAGCGAAGCAATACGGCTTTCCGGGCTCGATCAGCCGGCGGCCGCGTCACCTCGCTTCGCGGCGGCGTCGGCCGTCGATACCCCGGCCGTCGTCGGTTTCAGTCATCGTCGGTTCAATCGTCGTTGGTTCAATCGTCGTTGGTTTCGGTCGACGGTGACTTGGAGTCGATGACCGAGCGCGCGGCTGCGAAGTCCCTCCGTCTTCAACTGTTCGTCGAGGATGTCCGATATGAGTGCACGTTCCCGCCCCGCCCTCGAAGTGTCGATGGTGCGTGAAAGCATTCGTCAGATCGTAGACGCGCAGTCTGGCCCCGAGCTGGTGGGCGCCTCGCGGCTGGCGCGGGCGCTGAACAGCCATGCCGACGCGGGGTTCGACGATCTTCTGGTGCGCCATGCCCCCGATCTGGTCGAGGGCGCCGGCCAGCAGCCGGCTGCCGTCGGCCGATCGCGTGTGCGCCGCACCAATTCGGCCAAGGGCTATGGTGCCAAGGGCTGACGCACGCTCCGCAAAAGCGGGTGCGGGCTTCGCGGACGAAATCAGATCCAACCAACGCTCCGCTGCGGCGCCAACCGCGATGACGCCGCGCCGGCCGAGGGATTGCGCAGCCCGCTGCCAACGGCTGCCGCCGGACGTCGGTCATGGACCGGCGCCCGGCGTTGTGCGTGCGGCGGCGGAGCCATGCTTTCGCGGCAGTCGCCGGTTTCGCGCGGCACGAAACACAAGGTGACCGCAACGCCGACCGATGCGGCGGTCGGCTCAATGCGCGCGGGCGGAAAACCGGTGTCGAAAAAGCACTCTCGCCCGCAATTCGGCTCCTGGCTCGGGCTGCAATCGTCCGCAGCCGTGTTGCCAGAATTCCGTATTTCGAGGTGGCCCTGCCAAAACGCTGACGCCGCGGCGGTCTCCTTCCGGAGTCCGTCGCGGCGGGCAGATTGTCTGTGCTCGGTGTTTGCTCGGGGTCGCCGCACCTGCGGCGGTCCATTCCCGGCCGGCGACTACGAGTGAGCGGCTGCGCGCTTGCGGCCGCCTTTGCGCCCGGCGTCGGAGGCCAGTTCTCGGTCCTGCGAGAACGAGCGGTTGGCAGGATCGACGCTGCGTCCACCTTTCTGGCCGGCCGACGTCGCCAAGGAGCGATCCTTGGCAAACACGCGCTTCTCCGGCGGAACGCTCTGCCCGCCCTTGCGCGCGATGGCACGCCGAGTCTGGGCGTCCATTGCCGCAAAGCCGCGCTTGGCTTTGGCGATCGCTTCCATTCCCACGCACTCCTTATGGTCGTTGTCGGGAGAAGAACGCGAACGGCGTCGTCGTGGTTCCGTTGGCGGTACGCGATTGACTGCGACGTTTGCGGCGATGCTCGATATGCCGCACCTCGCGAGCGCGCGCCGGGTGAGGCCCGCCGCGCGCTCGGGACCTGATGCGGCATGAGGGAACGAGCGTCCGCCGATTGGACCAGGCGGTCGCGCATAGCCGTTGGGGTTGCGCAGTCGCGTTGGCAAACCGGCATCGACGATTACGAAGAATGCCCTGGGTCGCGATTGCCGAAAGGCCCCCGCCGCGCGGCTTCGGTGACACCGGAACTCGCGGCGAGGACATCACGGACTTCAGGCCGCAGCCCGACGTCGGATCACAACGTGCTGCGCCCTCCTCGCAGCAGGTTGGCGACGAACAGCACCAAGGCGAATACCAGCGCGATCCAGAACAGCGTTGTCGCGAAGCTGGTCGCCGTGCCGGCCAGGCCACCGAATCCGAATACCGCTGCCACCAGCGCGACGATTAACAAGATGACGGCCCAGTTGATCAAATTGCCGATCATGACTTGCCTCCATTGGGTCGATGTGTGCGATCTACCAACGTGAGGCGGTGCAACCTGTTCCCTGGCGCGCACCCGAGCCGCTGCAACATTTGCAGCTTCGGCGGGTTTCGATAAGCCGGCAAACCGACTGGCGACGTCGGGTTCCCAGGCTCGTTACCCGCCGGGCCGCTGGGCGGCACCACCCAGCGATTGCCGGACACTGTTGGGAGGTCAGCGCGCGCCACGCCTGAAGCCGCAACCGGCCGCAGCGCGTCCCCGCGTCTCAAACGTCGTGAGAAGACGCAATGGGGGAGGGTACCCCAAGCGAATGCGCAGGCCGGTTGCGGCATCCGGCCCGCGCAACACTGTTGTTATGGTCGGAGGCCCGAGAGGGCGCCCGCAACGTCGTCAGCCGGTCGCCTGCAGCGCGGCACGGGTCTTGTCGTCCGGTCCGATGTCGTCGACGCTCTCGACCGCAAGCATCTGCGACAGCCGCGTGCGCGCGCGGTTGACGCGGCTCTTGATGGTGCCGACCGCGCATTGGCAGATCTCGGCCGCCTCTTCGTAGGAGAAGCCGGAGGCGCCGACCAGCAGCAGCACTTCGCGCTGGTCCGGCGGCAGGCGGGTGAGCGCAGCCTTGAAGTCCTCAAGGTCGAGCCGCGCACCCTGTTCTGGCTGGGTCGACAGGCGGGCGGCGTAGACGCCGTCGGCGTCCTCGACCTCGCGTCGGCGCTTGCGATATTCGGAATGGAACAGGTTGCGCAAGATGGTGAACAGCCAGGCGTTCAGATTGGTGCCGGGCTGGAAGCTGTCGATGTGCGAGAGCGCCCGCAGCAGTGTCTCCTGCACAAGATCGTCCGCCCGATCGACGTTTCCGGACAGCGAAATGGCGAATGCGCGCAAGCTCGGCACCGCGGCAAGAAGGGCGTCTCGCATGGACGGTTCAATCATCATCCATCGTATCCTTCTCGGTTTTGTCGAGATCTTTCAGGAGTTCGACGAACCGCACCGGCACCGGCTGCTGGAGAAGCTCGTCGTACATCGCCCGCAATTGCTCCCCGATGCGGGCCTGCGCATCCCGGTCGAGCCGAGGAAGCGCGGCCGACGCATCCATCGGATCGGCCTCCGTCTCAAGCCCCCGCGCCCTATATTGTGTCATTGATTGACCCTCTTGACCCTGCCCCCGATCCCCGCCCGCGGGGCTGCGATGCCGCGTCTTCCCTCTAACTTCCCGGGCGAAGTTCGGTTCCCGGTGGGGAACAAATTTGATGGGGCTGCGTTTGCAGGTGAAGCTGGGGCGGAGCGATTGCGCCCGAAGGTTGGAGGTGACTGTTATGACGACAGCCGAACTCGTGGCGCTGAACCTTCCTTATCTTCGCCGGTACGCACGTGCCGTTACGGGAGATCAGGCGGGCGGCGACGCCTATGTGATCGCGACGCTCGAAGCGATGCTGGCGAACGTCCCGGCCACGACCAAGCCCTCGGACAACAAGATCGAGCTGTTCCGGATTTTCTCGAAGATCTGGAATTCGCTGTCGGTCAATCATGCCGATGACAGCACACCGTCCTCGCCCAGCGAGGCGCGGCTGAAGCAGCTGACGCCGCTGCCGCGCCAGGCGTTCCTGCTGGTCAGCCTGGAGAATTTCAGCGAGGACGAAGGCGCCCGCATCCTCGGCGTCGACCGCGCCACCTTCCGCAACCTGCTCGACGTCGCCGGCCGCGAACTCGCCGAGGACATCGCCACCGACGTTCTGATCATCGAGGATGAGCCGCTGATCGCGCTCGACTTCGAGGCGCTGGTGGAATCGCTCGGACACCGCGTGCTCGGCGTCGCCCGCACCCGCGACGAGGCGATCAAGCTGGCGGCCGAGCGCCGGCCCGGCCTGATCGTCGCCGATATCCAGCTCGCCGACGGCAGCTCCGGGCTCGACGCCGTCAACGAGCTCCTGACCATGTTCGAGGTGCCGGTGGTGTTCATCACCGCCTATCCCGAACGTTTCCTCACCGGCGAGCGGCCGGAGCCGGCCTTCCTGATCGCCAAGCCGTTCCGGCCCAACCACGCCGCCGCCGTGATCAGTCAGGCGCTGTTTTTCGAACGCAACGCCCGGCCGCGCCGCCGCGCGGTGGCCTGACCGTCGGCTCCCCGATCGGTTTTGGTCGCGCAAGCTTGGCCCGAGAAAGCTTGGGGTAGGCCCCTTTGGGCCGCGCAAGCTTGGCCGGCCGGGACGATCTTGCGATGGTCGCCAACGAGAAGAGGCCGCTGGCGTTCCGGCGGCCTCTTCGGTCTCAAGGCATGCCAAGGCGGTCAGTGGCCGCCGCCGCCCGGCCGGGCGGCAGAGCGGGCTCAGGGTCAATCCCGCCGCGCCAGCGCCGCCAGCAGGCCGAGTCCGGCCGCGACCAGCACGACCTTGCCGATCGGCCGGTGGCGGGCGCTCTGGGCCGCCTGGGCGCCGAGCCGGACCAGATCCTCGGCAATCGCGCGGGTTGAAGCGCCGACTCGGTCGGCGGCGCCGGACCAGCGCTCGGCCCGGGGTCGGGATCCGAACAGGTTGGGTCCGAGGCTCGACCAGGCCGAGCGCGCCTGCGACCAGACGCCGGGGCGGGACCCGGCGCCGGGGAGCCAGTCCGACCACGACGGCGTGCCGCGGATCATGCGGTCGAGGCGGGCCTCGGTGCGCTCCAGGCGCCGGCCGATCGAGCCGACGGGTTTCAGCGAATCAAACATATCTGTCACTGCCGATGACTGTTGTTTGCGGTCACGATAGCGTATCCGTCCAGGAGTCGACCTGACGTTCGGCCTCATCACGCGCCAGGCCGTAGCGGGCCTGCAGACGGCCGATCAGTTCGACGCGTTTGCCTTCGATCCGGTCGAGGTCGTCATCGGTAAGGTCACCCCACTTCTGCTGGATTTGGCCGCGTAACATCTTCCAGTTGCCTTCGATGCGGTCCCAATTCATCGTGATCTCCACATGGTTGGGCCGAGCCGTTCGGCCACCTGCCTCCAACGCCGGCCTGGGCGCGAGGTTCCGGATCGCGGTGCCGGCTCGGTGACCGCGGCAGGCCTCGACCGCGCCAACGCCGGCGGGCCGCTCGAAATGGAGCTGGAACGGACCGGGCGGCTGAGCCCGCCGGCCTTGGCCGAGGTCTCCGGCACCGGTGCAGATAGATCACCAGGTTCCGCCGAATTGGCTGCTGAGTTGTTGAAGGTGAAGGTGCGTTTTGGCAGCCGGAACCCGCTCGAACTGTGGTGCGAGTGCTTCCCCGCTGTTTCGCCCGCGCAGCACAAAACCATCGCCGCCCGTTGCGTGACTTCGAAATCTTAAGTTTGTCAGGAGGATGGGTGGTGCCGCGGAAGGGATTCGAACCCCTGACCCCCTCATTACGAATGAGGTGCTCTACCAGCTGAGCTACCGCGGCGACGGTGTCCGCTTAAACGAACCGCCCCGCTTTTTCAAGCGAGGCGGTGCCAGCCGGTCAAACTGTTTCCTCGGCGGTGGCCGATTCAGGCGCGCTGGCGCTGCTCCGCCGGCTCGCTCGCCTCGCCGCGCGATGTGTCCGGGTCGGCGCCGGCCTGAAGCTGCGTCCGGCCTCGAGCGTCCGGCGCGGGCTGGGGCGGCAGCACCTCCGGCTCGGGGGTGACGATGATCGGCTCTGCCGGAACCACCGGCGCACTCTCGGCCGGCGACACCGTCACCGCGTCCTGGGTGCGGGCGTTGGCGGCGGCCTCGACCACGGTCATCGCCGTCTCCATCTCGTGCTCCAGCACCGGCCCACCGAGCTCGATCGGCGGCACCTTCCATTCGAAGGCGTCGATGCGGCCGGTGACCGGAGAGATCGGCAGCCAGCGATCCGACACGAAGCCATCGGCCACCCAAGCCGGGTCCCGCTTGGCGCGGACGGCGCGGGCCGCCCATTCGCGGGCCTTGCCGACGTCGCCGTTCTCGGCCGCCTCGAGCTCTGCCATCAGCAGGCAGACGCGCTGGGTCGGCTCGTAGGTGAGGTGGACGATGGCGGTGCGGGCGGTGGCGAAGTCCTGGGCGTTGAGCGCGGCCCGCACCACCGCCAGCGCACCTTCCGGATGGCCACTCGGCGACAGGCGCTGCAGCGTCCTGGCCCGCTCCAGCCGGTCGCGGCTGCCGTCGGCGTCACGCAAATGGACATAAACCTCGGCGATCTCCGGGTGCGGCGTCTCGCGCCACGCCGTCTCCAGGATCTTGGAGGCTTTGCGCAGCTCGCCGGTCCGGCCGAACAGGCGCCCGGCCAGCACCGCCGCCGGCACCAGCGTCGGCTCCAGCTTGATCGCCTCGGTTATCTTTTCGCGTGCCGCCTCGGGCTCGACGGCCTGCCGCGCCATCGCGTCGGCGGTGAGCAGCACCGCGCGCAGCCGCTTCACCGAGCTGCGGTCGGTGACGCCCGAGCGGTTGTTGCGGTCGAGCAGCGCCAGCGCGCCGGCCCAGTCGCCGGCGGCGGCGCGGGTATCGAGCGCGGCCTGCGCCGCCCACGGCAGTCCGGGCGCCTCGCCGGCCGCCGTTTCGGCGTAGCCGCGGGCGGCGGCGAGGTCGTCGCGGCGCTGGGCTTCCATCCACAGCCCGCGCAGGCCGAGCAGCCGCGTCTCCTTGTTGGCGGCCATCTCGTGGAACGTCGCTTCGGCCGCCGACTGGTCGCCGCTGAGCTGGGCGGCCTGGGCCCGCAGCAGCAGCGTCAGTGGCTCGTGGCCGAGCAGGCGCTCGGCCTCGGCGGCGGCCCTGCGCGCGGTGCGGGCATCGCCGGCGCCGGCGGCGACGATGCCGCGCGACAGTGCCTGGAAGCCGCGCGAGCGACGCCGCGAGCTCAGCGAACTCGACATCAGGGTGGGCAGGTTGAACAGCGTCGACAGGATCGACCACAGCAGCCCGGCGGCCACCACCAGCGACACCAGCGACACCGCGGCGAACAGCACCGAGGTCTCGATGTTCCAGCCCTGCCAGTGGATGGCGACGATGCCTGGCCGGTCGGCCAGCCAGCCGGCGCCGAACGCGATCGCGGTAAGGACAACCAGGAATATAACAAGGCGGATCATGGCGCGTCTCCTGCTCTCAGCCGCCAGTGCGGGCCAAGGCGGCGAGAGCCTCGGCGGTCAGTTCGCTCAGGAGGCGGTCGGCGTCGAGCCGCGCCTTGGCGAGTTGCAGCCAGGGGGTGGCGACCTTCACGAGGTCGGGTGGCAATTCGCCCACGGTGGCGATCGCTCCTGCGAGGTCGCCCCGTGCCAGTTGGTCCTCGGCGCGGGCGACCACGGCACCGGTCGAGTTGCCATCGACCGGCTGGCTTGGCCTGAACCGCACCAGCCCCTCGGCGTTGCGGGCCAGGCGCTCCAAAACGCCTTCCGGCTCGCCGGTGCGCGGAACCGTCGCCAGCAGCGCGCTCGACACCTGACCGAACCGCGCCTGCACCGCGCGCAACGTCGGCAGGCCCTTGTCCGCCGCGCCGTCGATGCTGCGCAGCTTCTCGTAGCCGGGGCCGGACAATGCCACCGCGGCGTCGAGCTCTCTCCGGTATGGCCGGCCCTCGTCGACCGCGGTGCGAAGAGTGCCGAGCGCCACCGGCCAAGCGATGGCCCGGCTCGGCTGTGCCGCCAGCTGGATGCGCTGGTCGAGCGCCACCACCCGGCCGGGCAGGCCGGCGAGGTCGGCCACCTTCTTGTCCAGCGTGGCGAGGCGGTCGGGCAGCGCGGTCGCGGCGCTGGCCGCGCGCTGCGCCGCCTCGCCGGCGGCGGTCGCCAGCTTCACCGCCTCTTCGGCGGTGTGGGCGGTGGTCTCGATCCGGCCGTCGAGCGCGGTGATGCGCTCTGCCAGTTCCGACACGCGGGCGTCCTCGGCCGGCGCTTGCGGCGCGGCGGCGCCCTCGCTCTGCGGCCGGGCCTCCAGCGCGTCGAGGCGGGCGTCGATGCGGGCCAGCGCCTGGGCGACGCGCTCCAGGTCGGCGACGCGGTGGCCGAGCGCCTCGATCTCGTCGTACTTCGCCGGCGCCGGCTCGGACGCGGTCGGCTCGGGCCGGGCCTCCAGCGCGCCGATGCGGGATTCGGCTGCCTGCAGCCGGGCCTGGGCCTCGAGCAGCGGGCCGGGGTCGCTCGGGCGCGGCGGCAGGATCGGCAGATAGCTCAGCGCGGCGGCGGTTGCAGCACCGGCCAGGATGCCGGCGATGGTGCCAGCCACCGCGCCGCCGCCGCGCGCGGGCGCGGTGGCTCGTGCTGCGGGGGCGGCTGTGACGGGGGCTTCGGCGGCCGCGGGTTCGCGGTTCGACGCCGCGGGCGGGATCTCGTCCGGCCGGGTCTCGTCGACGGCCACGGCGTCGGCGGGCAGGCGCTCGGCCTGGCTCTCGGCCACCACCGGCGCCGCCTCGGCTGCCTGCGCGGCGGTTTCAGACGTACCCGAGTCGGCTACCTCGCCCGGCGTCGCCTGGGCCGCCGGCGTATCGTCCGGCGACGTCGCCATCTCGGGCTCAGCCGCCTCGGGCACAGTGCCCTCGATCGTCACGGCGGTGTTTTCAGTCGGCGACGCGGTTTGATCGGCGGGCGTTTGCCCGGACTCGTGCGGTTTCGCGCCTTCCCAGTTTGATGCCATCGCCGTCCTCCCATGCCTCACATCATTGCCGCCTGCGGACGGCAGCAGCTCGAACAGCCCGCTCTCGTCCGGTGTTGCAGCGACGCGCACGTCGGCGCCCACCGCCCCCAGCGGCGCTGCCACTCGCGGCGACAGCGCATAGTGTGGCAGGCGGACGACAGCCTCATAAACACCGTCGCGCCGACCCGCCGCCAGGAGCGTCTCACAGCTGCGGCGAGAATAGTGCAGAATTCCATCGATTCGCCCGGCCGACAATGCTGCGATCGTCGTTTCCGCGAGATGTTCAGCCGGTTCAGCGCGGTAGGCGATAACCGTCTCGACCGCAATGCCGTGCGGCGCCAACGCCGCGGCGAGATCGCCGGAGCGATCCTCGCCGGCCAGCCACAGCACCCGCTCACCGGCAATCAGGCCTTTGGCCAGCACGTCCGCCAGGGTGCCGACGTCGCCCTCGGCGCTGGTGACGTCGGCAAAGCCGGCTGCGCGCGCGGCATCGCCGGTGCGGCGGCCGACCGTGAACACCGGCACGCCGGATTTGACCAGCCACGGCAGCCCGGCTGCCGCCCGCGCACCGTTGACGCTGGTCAGCGCCACGGCGTCGAACCGGCCGTCCGGTGGCGCGAGCGCCACCGGCACGATGGTCATCAGGGGATCGATCTCGGCATCATGGCCGCGGGCGGCGAGGTCGGCCCGGGTCCTGCTGGCTCCGGGCTCCGGCCGCGTGACCAGCAGGCGCATCGGCTCAAGCCCCGGCGAGCGCGGCGAAGAACGCCGGCCCCGCCCGGCCGCGCAGCTCGCGGCCGGCGTCGGCGCCGAGCGCGGCGGCCTCGGCCACGCTGCCCTCGCGGCTGGTCTCGTGGGCCTCGCTGCCGTCCGGCACCAAAATCACGCCGGAGAACGACAGCCGATCGCCGGTGACGCGGGCGTGGCCGCCGATCGGGGTGCGGCAGGAGCCGTCGAGCTCATGCAGGAACGCGCGCTCGGCGGCCAGCGCCCGCTCGGTGGCCGGCTCGTTGATCGCCGCCATCAGCTCGCGGGTGCGGGCGTCGCCCTCGCGGGTCTCAATGGCAATGGCGCCCTGGCCGACGGCCGGAACGAAGGCGTCGGCGTCGATGACGGTGGCGGTGACGCCGTCGGGCAAGCGGTCGATCAGGCCGAGGCGCTTCAGGCCAGCCAGCGCCAGCAGCGTGGCATCGATGGTGCCCTCGGCGACCTTGCGCAGCCGCGTCTCGACGTTGCCGCGCAGCAGCGCCACCTCAAGGTCGGGCCGTGCCCGCTTGACCATGGCCTGGCGGCGCAGCGAGGCCGAGCCGACCTTGCCGCCCTGCGGCAGCCCTTCGAGCCCGCCGGTCGTATGGCTGATCAAAACGTCGCGGACGTCCTCGCGTGGCAGAAAGGCCGGCAGCACCAAGCCATCGGGCAGCACGGTGGGAAGGTCCTTCGACGAGTGGACGGCGAGGTCGATGCGGTCCTCGAGCAGCGCGTCCTCGATCTCCTTGGTGAACAGGCCCTTGCCGCCGGCCTGGGACAGCGCCCGGTCGAGGATCTGGTCGCCGATCACCTTGATGATCTCGATGACGATGTCGTCTTCCGGTACGCCATGGGCAGCGGCCAGCCGGCGACGGGTTTCATAAGCCTGCGCGAGCGCGAGGGCACTACCCCGGGTACCGAGGCGAAGGAACGGAGAAGATTGCGTCATGAGGCAGGCCGATGTTACGCCGACGTTTAGACATGCGCAGAGCGCGGGCGGATGCGGACTATCACTAATCCGCTGAACACGAACCAAGCGGGAGCCGGAACGCGGTGACGGACATGCTCGTACTCGGACTTGAGACGACATGCGACGAGACTTCGGCCGCCGTGGTCCGTCGCCATGACGACGGCCACGGCGAAATCCTGTCGAACGTCGTTCTATCCCAAGTTCTCGAACATGCCGAGTACGGAGGAGTGGTACCCGAAATCGCGGCGCGTGCCCATGTCGAGGCCTTGGAGGACATCATTTCCCGGGCGATGGCCGAAGCCAAGGTGGGCTTTGCCGACCTCGACGCCGTCGCCGCTGCCGCTGGGCCCGGCCTGATCGGCGGCGTGATCGTCGGCCTGACCACCGGCAAGGCCATCGCGCTCGCCACCGGCAAGCCGCTGATCGCGGTCAACCACCTGGAAGCGCACGCGCTTTCGCCGCGCCTGGTCGGCAGGCTCGGCTTTCCCTATTGCCTGTTGCTGGTGTCCGGCGGCCACACCCAGATCGTGGCGGTGCTCGACGTCGATCGCTACGAGCGGCTCGGCACCACCATCGACGATGCCATCGGCGAGGCATTCGACAAGGTCGCCAAGATGCTGAGCCTGCCCTATCCGGGCGGGCCGCAGGTCGAGATCGCCGCAGCCCGCGGCAATCCCGCCCGATTCGCTCTGCCGCGGCCGTTGCTGGGGCGCCACGACCCCGATTTCTCGCTGTCGGGCCTCAAGACCGCGGTGCGGCTCGCCGCTGAAAGCGCGGCGCCGCTCTCGGACGGCGACGTCGATGATCTGTGCGCCTCGTTCCAGGCGGCGGTGGTCGATGTCGTGGTCGACCGCCTGCGCATGGGCCTGCGCCGGTTCGCCGGCAAGTACAACAAGCCCAAAGCGCTGGTGGTCGCCGGTGGCGTCGGCGCCAACAAGGCGATTCGCGGCGCGCTGGACCGGATCGCCGCCGAGAATGCGCTGAGGCTGCTGCTGCCGCCGGCGGCGCTGTGTACCGACAATGGCGCCATCATCGCCTGGGCCGGCGCCGAGCGGTTGGCGCTGGGCAAGGCGGACGAGCTTGATTCGCCACCCCGGGCGCGCTGGCCGATGGGCTCGCCGCTCAAGATCGAGGCAACCGACCCGTGACCAATTTTGCCACCATCGGAGTTGCCGGCGCCGGAGCCTGGGGCACCGCGCTGGCCAACGCCACCGCCCGGGCCGGCTCCCGCGCCGTGCTGTGGACGGTCATACCCGGCCATGCCGAGGACATGGCCCGAACCGGCGAGAACAAGATGTTTCTGCCGGGGGTGCCGATCGCGCCGGGCGTCGAGGTCACCGGCGATCTCACTGTGTTGGCGCAAGCCTCCGCTATTTTGATGGTGGTGCCGACCGGCGCGCTGCGCGAGGTGGCGGGCAAGCTCGCGGGGCTGATCCGGCCGGGCACGCCGCTGGTGGCCTGCGCCAAGGGCATCGAGCCCAAGACCGACCGCTTCGTCACCGAGGTCATTGCCGCGGCCGCGCCCGCCGCCACTCCCGCCATCCTGTCGGGTCCGAGCTTTGCCGCTGACGTTGCTGCCGGGCTGCCGACCGCGGTGACCATCGCCTCGGCCGACGAGAGCGTCGCGGCGTGGCTGGCCGGCGCCATCGGCTCGGCGTCGTTCCGGCTCTATCATTCCACCGACGTGCGTGGGGTCGAGATCGGCGGCGCCGCCAAGAACGTGCTGGCGATCGCGGTGGGCATCGCCCACGGCCGCAAGTTCGGCGCCAGCGCCGCGGCGGCGCTGATCACCCGCGGCTTTGCCGAGCTGCGCCGGTTCGGCCTCGCCCACGGCGCCCGGCCGGAGACGCTGGCGGGCCTGTCCGGGCTCGGCGATCTCGTTCTCACCTGCTCGGGGCCGCAATCGCGCAACTTTTCGCTCGGCTTCAAGCTGGGCTCCGGCGAGCCGCTGCCCGCGCCCGGTTCGGGCCCGCTGGCGGAGGGTTTCTTCACGGCGCCGGTGCTGGTGGAGATGGCAGCAAAGGCCGGAGTCGAGATGCCGATCGCGGGTGCGGTCGAGGCGGTGCTGGCCGGCCGTATCGGCATCGACGAGGCCATCACCGGTCTGCTCACCCGGCCCCAGAAGGCGGAGGCAGCATGACCAGCTTTTTCGAGCGGCTCGCCCGCGGCCTGGAGGCGGCGCAGTCCAGCATGGGCTCGGAGGAACTCGCCCGCACCCATGGCTTCGAACTCACCCACTCGGCGAGCTGCCCGGTGGCGGTGGTGCGGCGGCGCAAGGCCAATGGCGAAATCGTGGTCGACATCGCCATCGGCGACGCCAAGGCGACGATGACCGCCGCCGAGTTCGACCGCTTCGCCGAGGAACTCGCCGCGTTCCGCCCGGTGGTGCAGGGCGCCGCCACCGCCGCGACCCGCGACGCAGCGGGGCCGTGAATGGCGCATTGGCTGTTTAAATCCGAGCCGTTCAAATGGTCCTGGCAGGACCAGGTTGCGGCCGGTGAGCGCGGCACCGCCTGGGACGGCGTGCGCAACCACGCCGCCAAGCTCAATCTCCTGAAGATGGCGGTCGGCGAGCGCGGCTTGTTCTACCATTCCAACGAGGGCAAGGAGATCGTCGGCATCGTCGAGGTCATCCGCGCCGCCTATCCCGACCCCACCGCCGAGCCGGGCGCGCCGTGGGTGGTGGTGGATCTGAAGTCGGTCGAGCCACTGCCGCAGCCGGTGACGCTCGCGGCCATCAAGGCGACGCCGGCGCTGGCCGACATGGCGCTGCTCAAATATTCGCGGCTGTCGGTGCAGCCGGTCTCCGACGCCGAATGGGTGCTGATCTGCCGGATGGGCGGGTTGGCGGTGTGAGGCCAACCTGTCGCTGAACGGGCGCTTCCATCAGGCGCGGCGAGGGATCGCCCATGGCGAGCACCCATCTTCGCCGCCGTCATGATATGCCCGCCGGCATGACCTTGCCACCAGCGACCTCGCCAGCCGCCTTCATCCGCGCCAACACCCGGCTTCAGCCGCTGGCATTCGTGCCGGAAATCCGGCTTCACCTCGCGGGCGAGGCGGTGCCGCTGTGGCAGGCGACCGAGGCCGAGCTCGGCCGCATCCAGCTGCCGCCGCCGTTCTGGGCGTTCGCATGGGCTGGCGGGCAGGCATTGGCGCGCTTCGTGCTCGATAATGCCGGCGAGTTCGCCGGGCGGCGGGTGCTCGATTTTGCCTCCGGCTCCGGCCTGGTCGCGATCGCCGCCGCCAAGGCCGGCGCCGGGGTGACCGCTGCCGACATCGACCCGTTCGCGGTGGCCGCCATCGGCCTCAACGCCACCGCCAACGCGGTCGAGATCGCGGTGGAGGCCGCCGACCAGCTCGACCGGCCGCCGATGCCGGGGGTCGACGTCGTCATGGTCGGCGACGTGTTTTACGAGCGTGATCTCGCCCAGCGGGTCCTCGCCTTGCTCGACCGCTACGCCGCCGCCGGCGTCCGGGTGCTGGTCGGCGATCCTGGCCGCAGCTATCTGCCGCAGGCGCGCCTCACCGCGCTCGCCAGCTACGCCGTGCCGGTGACGCGCGAGGTTGAGGATCATGACGTCAAGCAAACGTCGGTGTTTGCGCTGACGAATTGACGTCCAGGTTGCGCTTGGCCGGAAAAACGTGGCGCCTGCAGCGCGTTCGATGGCGGTGTCCGCGACCAAAGTGCGAGAGATGTGCCGCTTGTCGCCTTGCCGGCGATCGGTGAAATATGCGAGCGAAACTATCCGAGCACGCGGCCCGCAGCCGCGGCCATTGTCCTGGGGAGACATGAATGTCCGAGAAGACCTATGACGTTCCCGCCGAGTGGTCGTCCCGCGCCTATGTCGACGAGGCCAAGTACCGGGAGATCTACGCCGCCTCGGTGAAGGACCCGGTCGCGTTCTGGGGAGAGCACGGCAAGCGCATTCACTGGTTTGCGCCCTATACCAAGGTCAAGAACACCTCGTACGATCCGCACAACGTGTCGATCAAATGGTACGAGGACGGCCTGACCAACGTTGCCTACAACTGCGTCGACCGCCACCTTGCCACCCGCGGCGACCAGGTCGCCATCATCTGGGAAGGCGACAACCCGGCGGAAGACAAGAAGATCACCTATCGCGAGCTCTATGAGGAAGTCTGCCGCTTCGCCAACGTTCTGAAGTCGCGCGGCGTCAAGAAGGGCGATCGCGTCACCCTCTACCTGCCGATGATTCCCGAGGCCGCCTACGCCATGCTGGCGTGTGCCCGCATCGGTGCCATCCATTCGGTGGTGTTCGGCGGCTTCTCGCCCGACAGCCTCGCCGGCCGCATCGAGGATGCCGGCTCGACCGTCATCGTCACCGCCGACGAGGGCCTGCGCGGTGGCCGCAAGGTGCCGCTCAAACTCAATACCGACGCCGCCTGCGACCGCGCCGGCGGGGTCGAGAGCGTCATCGTGGTGCGCCGTACCGGCGCCAATGTGCCGATGCGCTCCGGCCGCGACGTCTATTATGACGAAATCGCCAAGAACATGCCGGCCGAGTGCGCCGTGGCCGAGATGAACGCGGAGGATCCGCTGTTCATCCTCTATACCTCCGGCTCGACCGGCAAGCCGAAGGGTGTGTTGCACACTACCGGCGGCTATCTGGTCTATGCCGCGATGACGCATCAATATGTGTTCGACTATCACGATGGCGACATCTACTGGTGCACCGCGGACGTCGGCTGGGTCACCGGCCATAGCTACATCGTCTATGGGCCGCTCGCCAACGGCGCCACCACCCTGATGTTCGAGGGCGTGCCGAACTATCCCACCATCTCCCGGTTCTGGGAGGTGATCGACAAGCACAAGGTCAACATCTTCTACACCGCCCCGACCGCCATCCGCTCGCTGATGCAGGCCGGCGAGGCGCCGGTGACGAAGACTTCGCGCGCGTCGTTGCGCCTGCTCGGCTCGGTTGGCGAGCCGATCAACCCGGAAGCGTGGGAGTGGTACCATCGCGTGGTCGGCGACCACCGCTGCCCGATCGTCGACACCTGGTGGCAGACCGAGACCGGCGGCATCCTGATCACGCCGCTGCCCGGCGCCATCAAGCTCAAGCCCGGTTCGGCGACGCTGCCGTTCTTCGGCGTGGTGCCGGAGGTGGTCGACGCCAATGGTCAGGTGCTGGATGGCGTCTGCGAAGGCAATCTGGTGCTGTCCGACTCCTGGCCAGGCCAGATGCGCACGGTCTATGGCGACCACGAGCGCTTCGTGCAGACCTATTTCTCGACCTATGCCGGCAAGTATTTCACCGGCGACGGCTGCCGCCGCGATGCCGATGGCTTCTACTGGATCACCGGCCGCGTCGACGATGTCATCAACGTCTCCGGTCACCGCATGGGCACCGCCGAGGTCGAGAGCGCGCTGGTGGCGCATCCGAAGGTGTCGGAGGCGGCGGTGGTGGGCTATCCGCACGACATCAAGGGCCAGGGCATCTACGCCTACGTCACCTTGATGAGCGATATCGAGCCGAGCGAGGAACTGCGCAAGGAACTGGTCAACTGGGTGCGCAAGGAGATCGGCCCGATCGCTCAGCCCGACCTGATCCAGTTCGCGCCCAGCCTGCCCAAGACCCGATCCGGCAAGATCATGCGCCGCATTCTGCGCAAGATCGCCGAGGACGAGTTCGGCAATCTCGGCGACACCTCGACCCTGGCCGATCCGGGCGTGGTCGAAGACCTGATCGGCAACCGTCAGAACCGCCGCGGCGTGGCCGCCTGACGCGTTTTCCGGGAGATCGCGTGATCTGGGAACCGGCTGTCGGGCGGGCAGGCGGCGGTTCTCGGGCACGATGAGCCGGAACCCCATGACCTTCGACAATCGCGGCGCGGGCCAACGCGCCGCGATTTTTGTTTTGTTGACGCTGATTGGCGAAACCTCGACGATAGTGCTGCGACGGATGCCTCTGGTTCGACACCGGAAATCGCCCGGCAACCGGTTTGGGCGATCATCCCTGCGCCCGGCGACTGAAGCCGGCTGTGGGAGTGCGTCATGCGTCAGTTTCGGGGAATTGCCGCAGCGAGCCGCCTCGCGGCGGTCGCGGCGGTTGCAGCGGGCGTTTCGGTTGCCGCGGAGGTGCGGCCGGCCGCGGCGGCGCGCGAGGTGGTCACCTTCAAGGCCGAGGCGATGCCCGGCACCATCGTCGTGAAGACGTCGGAGCGGCGGCTCTATTACGTCGTCGGCGACGGCCGCGCCATTCGCTATCGGGTCGCGGTTGGCATGAGCGGCCGTCAGTGGACCGGCGCGACCTATATCGACGGCAAGCACCTTCAGCCGGCGTGGTCGCCGCCGACCGAGGTCAAACGCTACAAGCCGTCGCTGCCGAGCCTCATTCCGGGTGGCGCCGCCAGCAATCCGATGGGCGCGGCGGCGCTGACGCTGTCAGGTGGCGAATACGCCATCCACGGCACCTCGGCCTCGATGCGGCGCTCGATCGGCTCGGCCGCCTCGTTCGGCTGCATCCGCATGCTGAACGAGGACGTGCTCGACCTGTTTTCCCAGGTTCGGGTCGGCACCCGCGTGGTGGTGGAGCGCTGAGATTGTCGCGTCGTCGCCCCGGACAAGCGGTGCCAGCCGCGCGATCCGGGGCCGCAAGCAGGAGAGACGTTTTTTCTGCTGACGATCCCGGATCGGTGCCGGATGCTCCGCATCCCGCGCCGTCCGGGACGACGATGGGATCGGCTACTTCGGCTTGTTGAGGGCGTGGCGCATCATCAGCGGATACTGCAGCGCGCTGAATACCAAGGTCAGTGGCAGGATGCCGAATACCTTGAAGCTGACCCAGAAATCGGTGGTCTGGGTGCGCCACACCACCTCGTTGAGGACGGCGAGCACGAAGAAGAACAGCGCCCACCGCACCGTCAGCTTCTTCCAGCCCTCGTTCGTCAGCGACACCACGCCGTCGAACACCAGTTCAAGCAGCGGCTTGCCGAAGGCGAGGCCGCCGAGCAGCACGGTGCCGAACAGCACGTTGATGATGGTCGGCTTGATCTTGATGAAGACGTCGTCCTGCAGCACCACGGTGAGGGTGCCGAACACCAGCACCACCGCGCCCGACACCAGCGGCATGACGGCGAGCCGCCGCGCCAGCAGCCAGTTCGCCGCCAGCGCGATCACCACCGCCACCATGAACGCCTGGGTGGCGATGAAGATGCCGTAGCGGCCGTTGGCGAAGAAGAACAACCCCAGCGGCCCCAGTTCGAGCGCGAGCTTGAGCAGCGGGTGGAGCTGGCGGCGCGCCGGCTGGGTTTCGGCAGTCGTCATCGTCAATCCTCCAGTCCGACCAGCGCACGGGCGAAATCGCGCGCAGCAAAGGGTTCGAGATCGTCGACGCCCTCTCCGACGCCGATGAAGTGGATCGGCAGGTCGAATTTGGCGGCGAGCGCGACCAGGATGCCGCCGCGGGCGGTG
Organism: Blastochloris viridis; assembly: GCF_001402875.1. Taxonomy (NCBI): domain Bacteria; kingdom Pseudomonadati; phylum Pseudomonadota; class Alphaproteobacteria; order Hyphomicrobiales; family Blastochloridaceae; genus Blastochloris; species Blastochloris viridis. The sequence continues at coordinate 152,635 of NZ_CP012946.1, forward strand.
CCGTCGAGCTTGGTCATCACCAGACCGGTGACGCCCGCAGTCTTCTGAAAGGCCTCGACCTGCAACATCGCGTTCTGGCCGACGGTGGCATCCAGTACCAGCAGCACGGCGTGCGGTGCCGTTTCGTCCTGCTTCTTCAGCACGCGGATCACCTTTTCGAGCTCCGCCATCAGCGCCGCCTTATTCTGCAGCCGGCCGGCGGTGTCCACCATCAGGATGTCCGCGCCCCCGTCCTTGGCCGCGGCGAGCGCATCGAACGCCAATCCCGCGGCGTCGGCGCCCTGGGCGCCGGACACCACGGTGACCTTGGTGCGCTCGCCCCAAACCTTCAGCTGCTCGATGGCGGCGGCCCGGAATGTGTCGCCGGCGGCCAATACCACCTTCTTGCCCTCGGCGGTGAACTTTGCGGCGAGCTTGCCGATGGTGGTGGTTTTCCCTGAGCCGTTGACGCCGACCATCATCAGCACGAACGGCTTCTTCTCCGCGTCGATGGCGAGCGGCTTGGCCACCGGCTCCAGCACCGCTTCGATCTCGGTCGCCAGCACCGCTTTGACCTCGTCGGGCGAAATGTCGCGCTGGTAGCGCTCCTGACGCAGCACTCCGGCGATACGGCCGGCGGTGTCGATGCCGAGGTCGGCCTGGATCAGCAGGTCCTCCAGGTCTTCCAGCGTGCCGGCGTCGAGCTTGCGCTTGGTGAACAGGTCGGTGATGCCGGTCGACAGCGCGGACGCGGTGCGGGCGAGGCCGCCCTTCAGCCGCTGCCACCAGCTCAGCTTCGGCGCGGCCTCGACCACGGCCTCGGTCTCGGCAGACTCGCGGCGTCCGAACAGGCGGCCGAAGAAGCCGGGCTTATCTTGGGTCATGTTTGCCTTCGCACGTTGACGGGGCCTTCGCCCCTCGATAGCCCGAACCGGATGACGGGAGAAGAGTTGCAGGCGCGGCTGCTGCACCGCGACGCCATGATGCTGGTGATCGACAAGCCCGCCGGCCTGCCGGTGCATTCCGGCCCCAAAGGCGGTGAGAGCCTCGAACAGCTGTTCGACGCGCTGCGCTTCGGCCTGCCGCGCGCGCCAGCGCTCGCCCATCGGCTCGATAAGGACACCTCCGGCTGCCTGGTGCTGGGACGCCACCGCAAGGCTTTGGCGCGGCTCGGCGATTTATTCAAGAGCGGGCGCGTGTCCAAGACCTATTGGGCGGTGGTCGAAGGCACGCCGGACACCGATGAGGGGCTGATCGACCTGCCGCTGGCGACCAAGGAGCCCGGCCGCGGCTGGTGGATGAAGGTCGACCCGGCCGGGGCGCCGTCGAAGACGCGGTTCCGGGTGCGCGGTCGCGCGGCCTCCAGCCACGGCGGCGGCGACCTGACATGGGTGGAGTTTGAGCCTCTCACCGGTCGCACCCACCAACTGCGGGTCCATTCCGCAGCGTGCGGCTTTCCGATCCTGGGCGATGCCGTCTACGGCCAGGCGCTGCGGTTCGGCGGGCCGCCGCTGCACCTCCACGCCCGCGCCGTCACGGTGCCGTTCGCCCCCGGCGCCGAGCCTGTCACGGCAACCGCCCCGGTGCCCGAGCACATGCGCGCAGCGCTTGCTGCTTGCGGGGCCGAGGTGTGATGCAAGGCCCGGCCGGGCAGTCCGAAACCTCATGGCTTCGGTGTTGAAAAACCGTTTGACGGAAAGCGCACGACCCGCCGTTCAGGCGCCCTGTCAGGCCGCCGCCAGTTCCCGGCCCTGCGTCGCCGGCGCGGTGGTGGTGGCGCGGTAAGCTGCGGTGGCGACTTCGGGGGCGGCGCGGCGCTTGTCGCGGGTCCAGTCCATTCCCTCGGCGTGGGCGATCAGTTGCACCAGCAGCCCGGCGTCCGGCCGACGGCGGACGTTAAGTGCTCCTGGCGCGGTCGGCGTCGCCGGCTCGACCGCCACCAGCGCGGTGTCGGTCAGCGGCGCCACCTTCTCGGAGCGGAACCGGCTGGCGGTGGTGGGGCTGGTGATGGCGTTGATCATCATGGCGAGGCTCCTGTCCCATTCTGGGACACTTTAGGGCATCCTGTCACCCACCTTTCAAGCCGCGGGCCAGCGGCGATGGCGGTATTGGGCCGGCTTTAACGGTTGCCGGAGCAGGGTTCGCCAAACCTGCCGCTGACCCGGAGCCATTGCTGTGCCGACAGTCGACGACGCTGCATTTTCCGGTTCGGACGTGGTCGAGATGCTCGCCAGCCTCGGCCAGGCCCTCTATGTCTGGGATCTCGGCTCGGACACGCTCCAATGGAGCGCGGGGGCGGACCACGTCCTCGGCGTGCGCGATCGGGACCGGATCGACACCGGCCGCCGCTTCGCCGAGCTGGTCGCGCCGGCGACGGCGGTGTCCCGGTTTGACATGGTGGCCCGTTCCGGCACCGCTGCGCCGGGCTCCAAGGTGGCGTTCTGCGTCGAGTATGGGTTTTTCCCGGAGGGACCGAGCGGGGCGTCGGTCTGGCTGGAGGATTCCGGGCGCTGGCTGGCCGGCGCCGACGGTCGTCCGGTGCGGGTGAGCGGCATTGTCCGGGTCGTCACCGCGCGGCACGAGCGCGAGCAGGATCTGACGTTCCGGTCGCGGTTCGACCCGCTCACCGGCGAGATGAACCGGGCGCGGCTGGCCGAGGTGGTCGAGGAGGGCCTGGAGACCGCCCACAAGTACCGCTCATCGATCGGCTTTCTGCTTGCTGCGATCGACAATCTCGCGGTGATCAACAACGCCTACGGCTTCGACGTCGCCGACGACGTCATCGCCGCAGTGGCGCGCCGGCTGCGCTCGCGGCTGCGCGGGGGCGATGCGATCGGCCGCTTCTCCGGCAACAAGTTCGGCATCCTGATCCACAATTGCAGCGCCGAGGACCTTGACGTCGCCGCCCGCCGCCTGATCGAGGCGATGCGCAGCGACGTGGTTCACACCAAGGCCGGTCCGGTCGCGGTCACCATCTCGCTGGGCGGGGTGGTGGCTCCGCGCCACGCCCGCTCGACGCCGGAAATCTTCCTGCGCGCCCAGGAGACGCTGGACGCCGCCAAGCTCCGCCGCCGCGGCGCCTTCGTCGCCTATGTGCCGAGCGTGGAGCGGGAGGGCCAGCGCCGGGCCAACGCGCTGATCACCGACGAGATCGTCGGGGCGCTGAACCAGCGCCGGGTGTCGCTGGCGTTCCAGCCGATCGTGGCGACGACATCGCGGGACGTCGCGTTCCTGGAGGCGTTGATGCGGGTGCGGGGCGCGGACGGCACCCTGCTCGACGGCGCCCAGGTGGTTCCGGTGGCCGAAAGGCTGGGCCTGGTCCGGCTGATCGACCATCGCGTGCTGGAACTGGCGCTGGCCGAACTTGCCGAGCGGCCCGAGGTCCGGCTCTCGATCAATGTCTCGCCGTCCTCGACGCTGGACCGGGAGTGGTGCGACCTGTTGTCGGCGGGCCTGCGCCGAGCTCCGGAAATGGGGCGGCGGCTGATCGTCGAGATCACCGAGTCGGCGGCGATCCGCGACGTCGATGCCACCCGCGCCTTCGTCACCCGCGTCCGCGATCTCGGCTGCCTGGCGGCGATCGACGATTTTGGTGCCGGCTACACCTCGTTCCGCAATCTGCGCGAGCTTGCCGTCGACATGGTCAAGATCGACGGCGGCTTCGTGGCGCGGATGCAGGCCTCGCGCGACGACCGCGCCTTCGTCGAGACGCTGGTGCGGCTGGCGCGGCAGATGGACCTGAAGGCGGTGGCCGAGTGGGTGCAGGACGAGGCCACGGCCGCCGCGCTGGCGGAGATCGGCTGCGACTATCTGCAGGGCTCGCTGTTCGGCATGCCGCAGGAACGCGCCGCGCCGGCGGTGCACGGCGCGGCGTAAACGGCGCTGCGCCGGCGGGCCGCGACGCGCGGCCGAATCATACCGCGCCCGGATGATCGCGCCGTGATCCGCAAACAACCTCGCCGACGATGCTTGATCGGCGGGGTGTTTCGGCGACCGGACGACGAAACTCCGGCCTGATCGGCCGGAGCTGCGATCAATTGTCCCGTTCGGAAAGCTTGTCGATCCGCTTTTGCATTTCAGAGATCTGGCGCTTGAGGTCGCCGATCTCGTCGGTCAGTTCGGCCTTGGCGCCCTCCGCCGGTTCGCGCTTGGCGAACGGCAGGAACATGGTGAAGGTGCGCTCGAACATCTCCATGTTGCGTCGCGCCTGCTCCTCCATCAGCCCGCCGAACGGCCCCTGGGCGAAGCCGCCGGTCATCAACCCGCGGAACTTCTCCTGTTCCTTCGACAGGTTATCGAGCGACATGTCGAGATAACGCGGCACCAGCATCTGCATGCTGTCGCCATAGAACCGGATCAACTGGCGCAGGAACGTCACCGGGAGAAGGTTCTGGCCCTCCTTGTTCTCCTGCTCGAAAATGATCTGGCCGAGCACCGAACGGGTGATGTCGTCGCCGGTCTTGGCGTCGTAGACGAGGAAGTCTTCGCCGCTTTTCACCATCACGGCGAGATCTTCCAGGGTCACGTAGCTGCTGGTTCCGGTGTTGTAGAGTCGCCGGTTTGCGTATTTCTTGATGGTGATGGGATCGTGTGTCTTGGCCATTTTGCGGTGCGTCTCCCCGGGCAGCCCATCCTCAAGGCCGCTTTTCGTGAAGAATATGGCCTTTCCGCTCGGGCGGCTAGGTGATTCCGCGCGTCCTGCGGCGTTTGCGACACCTCCGAACGCATCAATTGACAGCGCAACGAACGGTAATGAAGGATGGTTGTGCCGGGCGGTGAAAACCGCAGCGGCAAGCCGGCTCGCCCGGTCAATGTCAGTCAGGCTAACAAGAATCTCGGGCACATAATAAATCGGGAGTGGGAGATGAAAGACGATGTCGTGATCGTCGGCGCGGCGCGCACGCCGGTCGGCACCTTCAACGGCACCCTGGCGAGCCAGCCGGCCCACGCGCTTGGCAAGATCGCCATCCAGGAGGCACTGAAACGCGCCAAGGTCGAGGGTGGCGAGGTCACCGAGGTGATCCTCGGCCAGATCCTCACCGCCGGCCAAGGCCAGAACCCGGCGCGGCAGGCGGCGATCGCTGCCGGTTTGCCGGTCGAGGTGCCGGCCTGGGGCGTCAACCAACTGTGCGGCTCGGGCCTGCGCTCGGTGGCGCTCGGTGCGGCGGCGATCGCCACCGGCGATGCCGGCATCGTGGTGGCCGGCGGCCAGGAATCGATGAGCCAGGCGCCGCACGTCGCTCACCTGCGCAACGGCGCCAAGATGGGGACGGTCGAATTCCTCGACACCATGCTGCGCGACGGGCTGTGGGACGCCTTCCAGGGCTACCACATGGGCAACACCGCCGAGAACGTCGCCAAGCAATGGCAGATCACCCGGCTTGAGCAGGATCAGTTCGCGGTGGCCTCGCAGAACAAGGCCGAGGCGGCGCAGAAGTCCGGCCGCTTCAAGGACGAGATCGTGCCGGTGGTGATCCCCTCCAAGAAGGGCGACATCGTCGTCGACACCGACGAGTTCCCCCGCCACGGCACCACGATCGAAGCGGTCCAGAAGCTGCGGCCTGCGTTCGAGAAGGATGGCACCGTCACCGCCGGCAACGCCTCGGGCATCAATGACGGCGCCGCCGCGCTGGTATTGATGAGCGCGGCCGAGGCCGCCAAGCGTGGGCTCACGCCGCTCGCCCGCATCGTGTCGTGGGCGCAGGCCGGCGTCGACCCGGCGCTGATGGGCTCGGGCCCGATCCCGGCTTCGCGCGCGGCGCTGAAGAAGGCCGGCTGGAGCGTCGAGGACCTCGACCTGATCGAGGCCAACGAGGCGTTCGCGGCGCAGGCCTGCGCCGTCAACAAGGACCTCGGCTGGGACACCGCGAAGGTCAACGTCAACGGCGGCGCCATCGCGCTCGGTCATCCGATCGGCGCCTCCGGCGCCCGCATCCTGGTGTCGCTGCTGCACGAGATGGGCAAACGCGACGCCAAGAAAGGGCTCGCGACGCTGTGCATCGGCGGCGGCATGGGCATCGCCATGTGTCTCGAGCGGTCCTGACCGGACCCGAGCGGCCTTGGCACATGGTCGACTGCGACGGGACGCCACAGCGCCCCGTCGCACGATTCCGACCCAAACTAGCGAAGTCACGAGCGTCACCGACAACGCGGGAGACAAAACCCGCGATTTTTCATCACGTTTAAAAGGGGAAACGGCTATGGGGCATGTTGTACTGGTCACCGGTGGAACGCGTGGCATCGGCGCGGCGGTCAGCCGGTCGCTCCACGCCGCCGGGCACACCGTCGCGGCCAACTATGCCAGCAACGACGCGGCGGCGGCCAAGTTCAAGGAAGAGACCGGCATCGCGGTCTATAAGTGGGACATTTCGTCCTTTGATGCCTGCGCTGCCGGCATCAAGCAGGTCGAGGCCGACCTCGGTCCGATCGAAATCCTGGTCAACAACGCCGGCATCACCCGAGATGCCATGTTCCACCGCATGAGCGTCGAGCAGTGGACGGCGGTGATCAATACCAACCTCAGTTCGCTGTTCAACATGTGCCGTCCGGTCATCGACGGCATGCGCGAGCGCAACTTCGGCCGCATCATCGTCATCTCGTCGATGAACGGTCAGAAGGGCCAGATCGGCCAAACCAATTATTCGGCGGCCAAGGCCGGCGAGATCGGCTTCATCAAGGCCTTGGCGCTGGAGAACGCCAAGAAGGGCATCACCGTCAACGCCATCTGCCCCGGCTACATCGGCACCGAGATGGTGCAGGCGGTGCCGAAGGACGTGCTGGAAAAGTCGATCCTGCCGCTGATCCCGGTCGGACGGCTCGGTGACCCGGACGAGATCGCCCGCGCGGTGATGTTCCTGGTCGACGACAAGGAAGGCTTCATCACCGGCGCCTCGATCTCGATCAATGGCGGCCAATACATGCCGTGACCGTGGGGCGGGGCGGCTCTCCTGCCAAACTGAGCTTGACGAAGGCGGGCGGGCCAGCGACACCGCGCTGTCCACGCCCGCCCGGTCCATGATCGCAGCATCCACCACCCGTTCGTCGACGCTCGTTGGCCTCGCCGCCATCGCCCTATGGTCGACGCTGGCGACGCTCACCGCCGCTTCCGGCGGCATCCCGCCGTTCCAGCTCGCCGCGGTGACGTTCCTGATCGGCTCCGCCGTTGGCGCCGTGCGCTGGATCGCGCGGCCGGCCGGCATTTATGCGCTGCGCCAGCCGGTGCCGGTGTGGCTGCTCGGGGTCGGCGGGCTGTTCGGCTACCACGCGCTGTATTTCATGGCGCTGCGGCTGGCGCCGCCGGCGGAGGCCGGCCTCATCAACTATCTGTGGCCGCTGCTCATCGTGCTGTTCTCGGCGGCGCTGCCCGGCGAGCGGCTTCGCCTCCACCATGTTGTCGGCGCCATGCTCGGCTTTGCCGGCACCATCGTGGTGGTGACCGGCGGGCGCGCAGTCGCCATCGACGACGCCTATCTGCCGGGGTTCGCCGCCGCGTTCGTGTGCGCCTTCGTGTGGGCGACCTATTCGGTGCTGTCGCGCCGCCTGCCAGACGTTCCGACCGACGCCGTGGCCGGGTTCTGCTTCGTCACCGCGGTGCTGTCGGCGCTGTGCCACCTTGCGGTGGAGGATACGGTGTGGCCCGCGGGCGCCACCGAATGGGCGGCGGTGGTGGCGCTGGGGTTGGGGCCGGTCGGGCTGGCGTTCTATGTGTGGGACCACGGCGTCAAGCGCGGCGACATTGCCGTGCTGGGCGCAGCGTCCTACGCCGCGCCGGTGCTCTCGACCGGCTTGCTGGTGATTGCGGGCTACGCCGCCGCGAGCTGGACGCTGCTCGCTGCGGCGGCGCTGATCACCGCCGGCGCGGTGGTGGCGGCGCTGGATTTCTTCCGGCGCTGATCAGCTTTTGGGCTGCCATCCCGCCGGCGCCAGCTCGAAACCGGGAAACACGAACGCTGGCGCCACGGTGCAGCCGACCAGCGTCCACGTGTGCGGCGACGCGCCGCCGAGCGGCTCGGCCGCTTGCCACACATCGGCCGGCACCACGATCTGCGGCCGCTGCCCGGCCGCAAGGTTTGGGCCGAGCACGGCGCTGGTCACCGGACCGGCCTCGCTTTCGGCCTGCGACAGCACCAGCGGGGCGCCGGCATAAAAATGCCAGACTTCGGCGGCGTCGACCTTGTGCCAGTGCGAGCGCTCGCCGGCGGCCAGCAGGAAAAAGATCGCCGACGAGGCGCCGCGGCCACCGGGGATGTCGCCGGCATCGCGGAAGGTCTCGCGATAATGGCCGCCCTCGGGATGGGGCTGAAGGCCGAGCAGGTCGATGACATCGCTGGCGGTGAGGGGCTGGGCCATCAGTGTTTCGGCCGTGAGATGGTGCAAGGTCGCATCGCTCATCAGAACCGGTCCTTTCGTCGCCGGAGTTCGGCGAATACGGCGGCCGCCGATGCGCCGGATAATCCCACCGCGGCGGCGACCTCCGGCCGGTCGGCGCGCAAAAACGGGTTGGTGGCGTTCTCCAGGCCGATGGTGGTCGGCAGGGTCGGCCGACCCTCGGCGTTCAACCGCTCGACCTCTGCCACCCGCGCGGCCAGCGCCGCGTTGTTCGGCTCGATGGTCAGGGCGAAGCGGGCGTTGGCGGCGGTGTATTCGTGGCCGCAATAGACCAGGGTGTCGTCCGGCAGGGCGCGCAGCCTGTCGAGCGAGGCCCACATCTCGGCCGCGCTGCCTTCGAACAGCCGGCCGCAGCCGAGCGAGAACAGGGTGTCGCCGACGAAGACGGCGCCGACGTCCGCGAACCAGAACGCAAGGTGGTCGAGGGTGTGGCCGGGCGTCGCCAGCACGGTGGCCGCGAGTGCGCCAACCCTGACGTGGTCGCCGTCGGCAAGGGTGGCGGTGGCGTGGGAGATGTCGCCGGACTTGGCCGCGAGCACCCGGCAGCCGGTGGCGGCGACCAACTCGGCAATACCGGCGGTGTGGTCGGCGTGGTGATGAGTGACCAGAATATCGGTGAGCCGCCAGCCGTTCGCCGCGAGCTCGGCCTGGATGGCGGCAGCGTCGGGTGCGTCGATCGCGGCAGTTGCGCGCGTCGCGGAATCGAAGATCAGGACGCCGTAATTGTCGGATCGGCAACGAAACTGGCGGATGGTGGCGGTCATGACGGTTCCGGCCCAGGGGACGATGGCGGTACGGTTTTGGGACGATAGCCTTTGTTTGCTCGCGGCTGCTTTCGCAAACCCGCGTCCCGCTGTTGCGGAACATGATCTAAGTATTTGTTGTTCATGATGTATTCTCAGGAGCTGTTGCCCCGTTCGCGCATCATGTTCTAGACGATGCAGGCTAGCATCAACCCCGTGCCGCCTGAAGCGGGCGGAAGGCTCTGCAACCCGATAGGCGCACCATGCCGCTCGACGTCGTCGATCTTCGCAGTTTCTACGCCCAGTCGCTCGGCATGGTGGCGCGGCGCTTCGTGTCGCGGGCGATCCGGGCGCGCTGGGCCAACGTCACCGGCGAGCGCATGATCGGGCTCGGCTATCCGACGCCCTATCTCGGCGTGTTCCGAGACGAGGCCGAGCGCACCTTGGCCTTCATGCCCGACAATCAGGGCGTGATGTACTGGCCGACCCGCGGGCCGTCGCTGGCGGCGCTGGTCGACTCCGCCGAACTGCCGTTGCCCGACGCCTCGATCGACCGGGTGCTGTGCGTCCACCTGATCGAGATGTCGGCCGATCCGGCGGTGGTGCTGCGCGAGGTGTGGCGGGCGCTGACTGCCGGCGGCCGGCTGCTGGCGGTGGTGCCGAACCGCTCGGGCCTGTGGGCCCGCATCGACTCGACGCCGTTCGGCCAGGGCCGACCCTATTCGAAATCGCAGATCGTCCACCTGTTGCGCGAAACCTGGTTCACGCCGGTGGGCTGGTCGGAAGCGCTCTATCTGCCGCCGGCGCCGCGCGGTCTGCTGTTGCGCTCGGCGCCGGCGTTGGAGCGGCTCGGCGCCTCGCTCGGCCTGCCGTTCGCCGGGGTCCACATTGTCGAGGCCACCAAGCAGGTCTACCGGCCGGCGCCGGTGCGGCGGACCCGGCTGGTGCCCTCGCTGGAGCCGGCGTTCGGTCCCGCCGCCGCCGGGGCGCGGGTGAGCCTCGGCGATGCGGTGGGGCGGGATGACAGCGGCGCCGTGGCGCGGTGACGGAACGGCGCCGGGGTCCGGCTTGATCAGCCGGATACCGGATAGGCCCGCGGTCCGAACAGGATGACGGCGGCGCCGACCAGACAGATCGCAGCGCCGGTCAGGTCCCAGCGGTCGGGCCGGCTGCCTTCGACCAACCACAGCCACATCAGCGCGGCGGTGATGTAGACGCCGCCATAGGCGGCGTACGTCCGGCCGGCGGCCGAGGAGTCGACCAGAGTCAGAAGATAGGCGAACGCCACCAGCGCGGCGACGCCGGGCAGCAGCCATAGCGGCGACTTGTCGAGCCGCAGCCACGCCCAGAATGCGAAGCAGCCGGCGATCTCGGCGAGTGCGGTTGCGGCATAGATCAGGGCGGTGGCGGCAATCGTGGTCATGGCTGGACGGTGTCATCTGCCGAGACGGAGCGCAACAGACCGCGGCGCGGAGGCCGGCTGCGGTCCATCCGGCTGCGGTCCGGTGCCGAGCGGGAGCGCCTACTCCCCGGCCCCGTAGGGCCGCGGCACCGGTACCCGCTCCCTGGCAGGGCTGGCCCGGCGGCCGAAGTCGGGCGCGGCGGTCTCCTGCCCGCTTTCGATGATCGAGCGGCGGATGGCGCGGGTGCGGGTGAACAGGTCGAACAATTTGTCGCCCTCGCCCCAGCGGATGGCGCGCTGCAGATAGGCCAGATCCTCGGTGAAGCGGCCGAGCATCTCCAGCACCGCCTCGCGGTTGGCGAGGAACACGTCGCGCCACATCGTCGGGTCGGAGGCGGCGATGCGGGTGAAGTCGCGGAAGCCGCCGGCCGAGAACTTGATCACCTCGCTCTTGGTCACCGCCGCCAGGTCGTCGGCGGTGCCGACGATGTTGTAGGCGATGAGGTGCGGCAGGTGGCTGGTGATGGCGAGCACCAGATCGTGGTGCTCCGGCGTCATCACCTCGACCTTGGCGCCGAGCTGCTCCCAATAGGTCGCGACCTGTCTCACCGCCAATGGGTCGCTGCCGTCGGGCGGCGTGAGGATGGTCCAGCGGCCCTCGAACAATTCGGCGAAGCCGGCGTCGGGGCCGGAATTCTCGGTGCCCGCCACCGGGTGGGCCGGCACGAACTGGACGTGGGCCGGCAAATGCGGCGCCATGTCCCGCACCACCGCGGCCTTGACCGAGCCGACGTCGGAGACGATGGCGCCCGGCTTGAGCGCCGGACCGATCTCGGCGGCGACGAGGCCCTGCGCGCCGACCGGCACGCAGGCGATGACGAGGTCGGCGGTCGCCACCGCCTCGGCGGCGGTGTCGACGACGACGTCGGCGAAGCCGAGGGCGCGGACACGGTGCCGCACCCGCTCGGAGGCGTCGGTGACGATCACCGTCGTGGCGGCCCCGCGGGCGCGGGTCGCCCGTGCCAGCGACGAGCCGATCAGCCCGGCGCCGATCAGCGCGACGGTGCCGAAAACCGGTGCGGCATCAGTCACCTCTGCCTCCGGTGAATACGGTCAGCGCCTCGACCACCAGGCGGTTGGCCTCCTCCGGTCCGACGGTGAGGCGGAGGCAGTCGGGCAGGCCATAGGCGGCAACGCCGCGCAGCACCAGCCCGCGGGCGGTGAGGAAGGCGTCGGCGTCCTTGGCGGTCTTGCCGGGCGTGGCCGGGAAGTGGATCAGCAGGAAGTTGCCGACGCTCGGCGTCACGGTGAGGCCGAGCTTGGCGATCGCCTCGGCGAGCCAGGGCAGCCAGCGGTCGTTGTGGGCCAGCGCGGCGTTGAGGTGGTCGGCGTCGGCCAGTGCGGCGACGCCGGCGGCGATCGACGGCGCGCCGACATTGAACGGCCCGCGGATGCGGTTCAGCGCGTCGACCACGTGGGCCGGGCCGTACATCCAGCCGAGGCGCAGGCCGGCGAGGCCGTAGATCTTGGAGAAGGTGCGGCACATCACGACGTTGTCGCACGTCGCCACCAGCTCGATGCCGGCCTCGTAGTCTTTGCGGCGAACGTATTCGGCGTAGGCGGCATCGAGCACCAGCAGCACGCTGGCGGGCAGGCTGTTCTGCAGCCGCCGCACCTCGTCGACCGGCAGATAGGTGCCGGTCGGATTGTTGGGGTTGGCGAGGAAGACCATCTTGGTCTTCGACGTCACCTTGGCCAGGATGGCGTCGACATTGGCGGTGCAGTCGGTCTCCGGCGCCACCACCGGCACGCCGCCGCACGCCAGGATGGCGAGCTTGTAGACCAGGAATCCGTAGGTGCAATAAATGGCCTCGTCGCCCGGCGCGATATAGGCGCGGGCCAGGAGGTTGAGGATCTCGTCGGAGCCGGCGCCACAGACGATGCGGGCGGGGTCGAGGCCGAAGGTCGAGCCGATCGCCTCGCGCAGCGCGGTCGAGGCGCCGTCGGGGTAGAACTCCAGCTTGTCGGCCAGCGCGGCGTAGGCGGCGATGGCGTGCTTGGAGGCGCCGAGCGGGGTCTCGTTCGACGACAGCTTGTAGACCTTGTCGACGCCCGGCGCGCCGCTCTTGCCCGGCACGTAAGGATCGATGGCGAGCACGCCAGGGCAGGGCAGCGGACGGACGGGCGCGTTCATGATCGAAACTCCGAAATATCGTGCAACGTAAATCGTGCGACTTGACTTGCGCCTGACCGAAGGGCGCCAGACGTGCGATTGCGGGAGGGGCGGGGCGCGGTCGGGCGGTTCAGCGGCCCACCGGAACCGGCTGGGCGCCGTCGCGCGCCACGGTATAGCGGCTGGCGTGGCCGCCGACGAGAGCGGTGTTGCGAACCGAGGCGCCCGCCTGCCGCATGGCGACGAGCACGTCGTCCAGCGCCCGCTCGGGCGGCAGCGACACCAGCAGCATGGCGCCGTCCAGCGCGCGGTCGGGCGCGGCGATGGTGTCGGCGAGCGGGGCGATGGCGCTCGCCACCTGAGGTCCCCAGCCGGCGACCCGCACGCTCACCGTCGTCACCTCGTTTGCCACCGCGTCCAGCGCCGGCCGCGCCACCACGAAGGTCGGCAGCCCGGCCGGGTGGTCGGCGCGCTCGACGAACGGCAGCCGGGCGATGATCTTGGGCGCGCCTGCGGCCTCCAGCGCGGTCCACCACGCGCCGTTGCCGGACAGGCTCGCCGCCGGCACCAAGGCGAGGTCGCCCTTGGAGGCGGCGACCGCCGCCAGCGCCCCGGCTGCGCCGACATGGGTCACGAACGGCACGGTGAAGCCGAAATGAAACCGCACGACGTCGCGCATCACCGCCTCGCCGGCCGAGAGGTCGGCGTGCACGGTGTAGGGCGCCTGCACCCAGGTGAAGGTCGCGATGATCACCCGCCAGATGCTCTCCACCGTGTCGAGCGGCAGCCGGCCGTGGTGCCGCGCGACCAGCCGTCGCATCATGTCCGCTTCGCGGGCAGGCCGGAACGCCGACCCGCTCTCGCTGGTCTGCTTCACCGCCACCAGGCGGTCGATGATCTCGCCGCGCTCCATCAAAAGACGGTGCATCTCGGCGTCGATGCGGTCGATGTCGGCCCGAAGCTGGGCCAGCGCGGAGAAGGGCGGGGTGGGCTTTGTCATAACCGTTTGATAGGCGGGATGCCGCAGGATGCAAGCCGTGCGCGTGGCGCTTTGCCGCGGCTCCGGCGGGCTGGGCGCTCCGTAGCGGTGTCAGAGGGCTTGACAGGCGATCTTGCCGGGCCGTTTCGTCCGTTGTAACGAACGAAACGGCGGTTGACGAGAACGATGGGACCGCAAAGGATTGGAATGACCAAGCACGCCAAGGCGAGGGTGTTCGATCTGGCTCGCCGCGAGACCGACGAGCCGTCGTCGCTGGTCGTGCGGTTCGGGGTCGAGCAGCCGCTGCGCCTGATGTCGGGCGCGGTGCTGGCGCCATGGCAATGCGCCTACCAGACCTACGGCACGCTGAATGCCGCCCGCAGCAACGCCATCCTGATCTGCCACGCTTTGACCGGCGACCAGCACGTCGCCAACGTCCACCCCGCCACCGGCAAGCCGGGGTGGTGGCAGACCATGGTCGGTCCGGGCAAGGCATTCGACACCGATCGCTATTTTGTGATCTGCGCCAACGTGCTGGGCGGCTGCATGGGCACCACCGGGCCGTCCTCGACCAATCCGGCGACCGGCAAGCCGTGGGCGCTCGATCTGCCGGTGGTGACCATCCGCGACATGGTCAACGCCCAGGCCAAGCTCATCGACCACCTCGGCATTGACACGCTGTTTGCGGTGGCCGGCGGCTCGATGGGCGGCATGCAGGTGCTGGAGTGGGCGGCGAGCTACCCGGACCGGGTGTTTTCGGCGCTGCCGATCGCCTCCGCCGCCCGCCACTCCGCCCAGAACATCGCGTTCGGCGAGGTCGGCCGCCAGGCGGTGATGGCGGACCCAGAATGGCACGGCGGCCGCTATATCGAAGCCGGCACCCGGCCGGAAAAGGGCCTCGCGGTGGCACGCATGGGCGGCCACATCACCTATCTGTCCGAGGCGGCGCTGCACAACAAGTTCGGCCGCCGCCTGCAGAACCGCACCACGCCGGGCTTCAGCTTCGACGCCGATTTCCAGGTCGAGAGCTACCTGCGCCACCAAGGCCTCAGCTTCGTCGAGCGGTTCGACGCCAACTCCTATCTCTATGTGACGCGGGCGATGGACTATTTCGATCTTGCCGCCGACCATGGCGGCATACTGGCTCAGGCGTTCCGCGGCACCAGGACGCGGTTCTGCGTCGTTTCCTTCAACTCCGACTGGCTGTTCCCGACCTCGGAGTCGCGCCAGATCGTCAAGGCGCTCAACGCCGCCGCCGCCTCGGTGTCGTTCGTCGAGATCGAGACCGACAAGGGCCACGACGCCTTCCTGCTCGACGTTCCGGAGTTCGAAGCCACCCTGCGCGGCTTCCTCGATGCCGCCGCCAAGGCGCGCGGCCTGCCGGTGGCGGCATGAGCGTGCTCGAAGCGTCCGCTGCGCCGGCGAAGCCGCTGAGCGCGATCAACGGTGCCCGCGTCGATCTTCTGACCGTCGCCGACATGATCGGGCCCGGGGCGCGGGTGCTCGACGTCGGCTGCGGCGACGGCGAGTTGCTCCGTCTTTTGGCCGAGACCCGCGGCGCCGACGCCCGCGGCATCGAGATCTCGCGCGAGGGCGTGAGTGCCTCAATGGCCAAGGGACTGGCGGTGATCCAGGGCGATGCCGACGCCGACCTTGCGCACTATCCCGACGACGCCTTCGACTTCGTGGTGCTGTCGCAGACGCTGCAGGCGATGCGCCGGCCGCGCTGGGTGATCGAGCAGATGCTGCGCATCGGCCGCCGCGGCATCGTGTCGTTCCCCAATTTCGGCCACTGGCGCATCCGCGCCCACCTGTTGTTCCGCGGCCGCATGCCGGTGACCGACAACCTGCCGGATTCCTGGTACGACACCCCCAACATCCATTTCTGCACCATCCGCGACTTCGTCGATCTGGTGCACGAGATCGACGTCGAGATCGAAAAGGCGGTGGCGCTCGACCGCTACGGACGCCCGGTGCGGGTCAATGTGCCGTGGTGGTTCTGGAACCTGTTCGGCGAGCAGGCGGTGTTTCTGCTGCGCCGACGGGGTTAGCGGGCGGGCCGTGCGTGGCGCGGACGTCCCGCGGCGACCTCGCCCGACCCGCTGCTATTCAGCCCCGGCCTGTTGCCGGATGCGGGCGCGCATGTCGTCGTCGATCAGCGCCCGGATGGCGGCGGTGAGCGGGTGGGCGGCGGTGTATTTGGTGCCGTAGCCGAGGTCGAAGGCGTAGTCGAAGTCGGGCGGATTTCGGCCCTGGGCGTGCTGGAGCATCGTCTCCAGTTTGTCGAACGCCTTGGCCAGCCGCGCTTCGGGCGAGGCGGCGGCCTCGTAGTCCTCCCACAGCGCCAGGATCTCGGTGCGGATCGCCGCCGGCAACGGCTCGGTGAGCGTTGCGAGGTCGGCGCGCTCGCGGGCGGCCTTGTCCGGCCCGCCGTCCTGCACCACCGCCGGCACGTCGCCATGGATCGCCTCGCCGAGGTCGTGCACCACGCAGATCTTGAGCAGCCGCGCGACGTCGATGCCCGGAACGGCGTCGGCGAACACCATCGCCATCAGGCATAGCCGCCAGGTGTGCTCGGCGGTGCTCTCCGGCCGGCCGCTGGAGGTGTGCGAGCAACGCAGCACATCCTTCAGCCGCTCGGCGCCGCGCACAAAGTCGAGCGCGCCGCGAATGTCGTCGGGGGACATGGCCTCTCCCTGGTCAAATGCAATCGTGCGAAATCCGGCCGATCAGGGCGGCGTTTCGTCGTCCGGTGGCCGGAACGCTCCTGTTCGACCAAGGGCTTTTCGGCGAGGCCGTTTTCGGAATCACGACGGGGCCAACCGCAAGCCGGATCAGAACAGCGGCGGGATGGCGCCGACCGGCAGCGGGCCGACCCGGATCAGCCCCTCGCGGAACGCGATCGGCAGCGACATCGCCGGGCGGCCGGCGATATCGCCCCTCTGGCTGATGGCGGCCAGGGTCGGCACCAGCGTCAATATCTCGCGCGGGAGCGCGCGGCGCTGCACCAGATCGGCCATCACCTGGTCGACGCCGTGCACCAGCACCCGCAGCGCGCCGTTGATCCGGCCGTGGGGATCGAGCGCGAGGGTGCCCGAGGCGTCGCTGGCGACGCCGTCGCTGATGACGCGCAGGCGGGTGATGTCGGCCTTGCCGCCGGCGATCGCCCAGCTTCTCAGCCGCTCGGCCTGGCTGGCGCCGCGGATGGCCTCGATGCCCGACACCCTCGCCTCGGCGTCGAGGTCGATGGCGCCGCGCACGCCGGGCAGCGCCAGCGGGCCGTCGAGCCGGTTGACCGAAAGGGTGACGTCGAGCGCAGTGCCGGCGTCCTGGCGATGCAGCAGAAGCTCGGCGCGCGGGCTCCGGAACGGCTGTGCCGCGTCGGCCACCCGGAGCGTGACGTCGGCGGCGACGGCGGTGAGCTGGTGGCGGCCGTCGAAATCATAGACGACGTCGGCGTGGGCGGCGGCGAACTCGGCCACCGCGATCTCGCGGCCGCCCGGACCGGGCTCGGCCACCCGCACCGGGCCGGTGAGTTCGAAACGGACCCGCTGCGGCTGCCACACCTCGGCCACCGCGACGATGCGGCTGCCGGCAATTTCGAGCGCCAGGCCGCGATTCTGGGCGAACAACGGCCGCTCGCACCTCAACTCGATGCGGAACGGAAAGCCGGCGACGGTGCGCTCGGCGCACGCGATCTGGCGGCCGGCGCCGCTTTCACGCGCCATCGCGCGGTCGATCTCGGCCTCGACGCGGTCGCGGGCGTGGCTCCACAGCGCCGACCAGCCGACGGCGAGCAGCACGAGCAGCACGAATGGCGCGACGAGCAGCCAGAAGCGACGGGAGGACAGCGGGCTGGGCATGGGCGTGATCGCGTTGGAAATCTGGAATTGGCCTGCTACCCAACGGGGAAGGCCGATGCCATGATTCCAGACCGAAATCGTGGCAGGCGGCCACCTTGTTGGCTTGCCCGGGGCGGGTCGCCTGACCCGCCGCGGGCAGGCGGGCCCAGGCGAACAACATGCCGAAAGGACCGGTTTCCGTCGCCGCTGTCAACGGACAGCTGGCGGGAAGCAGCAATGACGCAGCGGAGCCGTCGATCGACGTCTCCGGCCACTGGGTGTTCGGCTATGGCTCGCTGATGTGGCGGCCGGGGTTCGACTATGTCGAACGCCATCCGGCCCGGCTGACCGGCGCCCACCGCGCGCTGTGCCTGCTCTCGCACGTTCACCGCGGCACCCCGGAGCGTCCCGGCCTCGTGCTTGGCCTCGACCTCGGCGGCCAGTGCGTCGGCGTCGCCTATCGGGTCGAGGCGGCAGCGTGGGACGACACGCTGGCCTATTTGCGCGAGCGCGAGCAGACCACCAAGGCTTATCGCGAGGTCCACCGCCGGGTGCAGCTGATCAAGCATCCCGAGCGCGAGGTGATGGCGCTGGTCTACGTCATCGACCGCGCCCACCACCAATATGCCGGCACCCTCAGCCGCGAGGAGCAGCTTCACCTCGTGCGCCAGGGCCATGGCCGCTCCGGCGCCAACCGCGACTACGTGCTGGCGACGGTGGCCGAGCTGGAGCGGCTCGGCATCCGCGACGAGGAGCTGATCTGGCTCGCCGAGCGATTGTGACCCGAAACGCCGGCCTGATCGGCCGGATTTCGCGCGATCACCCCTGCTTGCGCCCCTCGGCCACCAGCCTGTCGGTGGCGGTCTCGATGTCGTTCTGCAGGCGCGCCATGAACTGCGCCCGCGGCAGGCCGGGCGGGATCGGCGGCAGGAACTCCGCTATGATGGTGCCGGGAAAGCGCCGGAACGTCCGTCGCCGCCAGAACAGCCCGGAATTGAGCGCCACCGGCACGCACGGCACCTTGAGCTGGCCGTAGAGCAGGCCGATGCCGGGCTTGTAGTCGGGCTCGGCGCCGACCGGGCGGCGGGTGCCCTCGGGAAAGATGATGATCTGGCGGCCGAACGCGATGGCGGCGCGGGCTTCCTCGCTCATGCGGCGCAAGGCGACGGCGCCGCCGGAGCGGTCGACCGCGATCATGCCGGCGCGCTTGCAGTACCAGCCATAGAGCGGCAGCCAGCCCAGTTCGCGCTTGTAGACGAACACCGGGTCGGCCAGCACTCCGACGAGGCCGAAGGTCTCCCACGCCGACTGGTGCTTGGAGGCGATCAGCAACGGGCCGGGCGGCAGGTTTTCCAGGCCGCGGAACTCGATCCGGATGCCGGCGACCACCCCCAGCAGCCAGTTGGTGCTGCGCCCCCAATACTGGGTGGCGCGGATGACGTGCCGGCGCGACAGCGCCAGCAGCGGCAAATAGAGAATGGCTTGGACGGCAAGGTTCAAATAAAACAGAACGTTGAACAGAATAGAACGTAGAATCACCACGGCGGAGCCCCTGGGTCAATCGGAGTTGGCGGCGGCAACCGTGCCGCTCGAGGTGGCCGGCTCAAGCCGGATGCGAACGCGGGCGGCGATATACTTGAGATATTCGAGCGCGATCAGTCGGGCAAATCGGGCGTTGGCCCACCACGGCCCGGCGCGCAGCTGGTCGGACACCACCGGGAACGCGATCAGCCGCACGCCCGGCACCGCGCTGCCGAGTTCGAGCAGCGTGCGCGGCATGTGGTAGGCCGACGTCACCACCACCAGCGAGCGGAAACCGTGCCGCCGCACCCACGCCCCGGTTTCGGCGGCGTTGCCGGTGGTGTTGAGCGCCCGGCGGTCGATGTCGACGCAGCAGGCAAACAGCGCCGGGCTTTGCGAGGTCAGGCGGGCGAGCTCATCGACCCGCGTCGCCGGGTGGACGCCGGTGATCAGCAGGCGGTGGCCGTGGCCGCGTTCGAGCAGGTCCAGCGCGTCGTCGATGCGGGAGGCGCCCCCGGTCAGCACCACGATGGCGTCGGCCTTCTCGGTCAGCGGCCGTGGCTGGACGTCGAGCCCGGACAGGAACCAGACGAAGCCGGCGACCCCGGCGCACAGCAGCACCAACGCCGAAAATCCGCCCACCAGCACCGCCGTTTTGAGGCGGTGGTGCCGATCGGGCGTCACGTTCACCGGACCGCGATCCTGCGCAAAGGCCATGCCCCCCTCCGGGGTCGAGGATAAAACACTGCGTGCGCGGGTGGAAACCTGCGCCTGCATCGGGAGCCCCGCCAATGGCGGGCGGCCGGAGCCGGTGGATGCACCACCGCCGGCGCGCGCGCAACCCTTGGGCCGGCAAGGCCTTGCAGGACCGGGGGACGCGCCGCCCCGCTCAGTCGAACGAGCGGAGCGTCGAGCGCACCGTGACGCGGGTGGTCGTCGCGGTCACGGCGGCGACGGTCAGCACCAGCGCGACGATCAGCAGATAGCTCTGGCCCGGCAGCGCCAGCCCGCCGATCAGGGTGGCCGCGCCGCCGGTGCCGTCGGCAAGGCCGCTGCCGGCAAGGGCGCCGATCAGCAGGAACAGCACCATGGCGACGGCGCCGCCGGTCGCCGCCCCTCTCAGCCCGAGCAGGAGGAAATGGCGCTGGAACTGGACGGCGATGAAGGAATCCTTGGCGCCGACCAGGTGCAGCACCTCAACGACGTTGCGGTTGACCGAGACCGCGCCGCGGGTGGCGAAGGCGACGCACAGCGCGGTCGCCACCAGCACGAGGCCGGTGACGGCGATCCCGGCGGCAACCACGGTGTCGGCCATCGTGACCAGATAGGCCGACCAGGCGCGGTGGTCGTCGAGGCTGGCATTGGGCACCTTTTCGGCGAGCTGGCGCCGGAGCGCCGGCGAATCGAGCCCGCCACTGCCGAGCTGGAGGCCGATCAGCCGCGGCACCGGCAGGCCGGTGAGGTCGAGCCCGGCGCCCAGCCACGGCTCCAGCAGGTGCTCGGCCTCGGCCTGGCTGTAGACGCGGACGTCGACGATGCCGGGCGCGGCGCGGGCGACCTCGCCGGCGCGGCGGACGTCCTCGGTGAGGTTGCGGCCCTCGACCGGGCGCACCTGGATCGTCATCTCGCGGGCGACGTCGGAGCGCCAGTCGGTGGCGGCGTCGTAGACCAGGCCGACGGCGCCGACCGCCAGCGCGGCCAGGAAGGTCATGATCGCCACCACCGCCACCAGCGCGGTGCCGGAGATGCTGCTGGTCGGGATGATCGCGCCGGGCGGCCGCGGGCCGTGGCCGCTTTCGGTTTGGGTCAGCTCCGGGTCCGGGCTCATCGACTCACTCATAGACGTGAAGGCGGCCGTCGGCGAGCACCAGTCGCGTGGCGTCGAACTGGTCCATGAGGGCGAGGTCGTGGGTGGCGATCACGATCGAGGTGCCGAGCCTGTGCAACTCGGCGAACAGCTTGAGCAGGCGACGGGCCAGCGAGGGATCGACGTTGCCGGTCGGCTCGTCGGCGAGCAGCAGCTCGGGCCGGCCGATCAGGGCGCGGGCGATGGCGGCGCGCTGCTTCTCGCCGCCCGACAGCGTCGGCGGCAGCGCCGAGGCGCGCTCGCCGAGGCCGACCCAGTGCAGCAGCTCGATCACCTCGGTGCGGTAGCTCGCCTCCTCCCGCCCCAGCACCCGGAGCGGCAGCGCCACGTTCTCGTATGTGGTGAGGTGGTCGAGCAGGCGGAAATCCTGAAACACGATGCCGATGCGCCGGCGGATGATCGCCACCTCGTCGGGCTCGAGGCTGGTGACCTCGCGGCCGAACACCGACACCAGGCCTCGGGTCGGCTTCAGCGACAGGAACAACAGCCGCAGCAGCGAGGTCTTGCCGGCGCCGGAGGGGCCGGTGAGAAACTGGAACGAGTTCTGCTCGATCGAGAAGGTGAGGTCGCGCAGCACCTCCGCTCCCATGCCATAGCGCAGGCCGACGTTCTCGAAACGGATCACTGGCGCCTCCGGGCGATAGAGCAGGCCGGCCCGCGCCGCCGCACGGCGCGCCGCCTCCCCTGCAAACGGGGCAACTCTGGCAGGATTGTGCCCGCCGGGCGACCTTGCGCATTTTCCGCCCCGATGGGAACCGGGCGCGCGGCCGCCGGTTGCCGCGTCGGGGCTGGCCGTCGCCGGCACGGCAACCGAAACGCGCGCAAATTTCGCGCGACGTGTCGGTCGCGCCAACGAGGTTTCCAGTCCGTTAACGGTCGTTGGTGCAAACTGCGCTCGAAACCTCAGTGTCGGCCATGCTGCTCGCTTGCCCTAGCTGCTCCTCTGCATTCCGCGTCCCTGCCGCCGCCATCGCGGCGGAAGGGCGATCCGTGCGGTGCTCCGCCTGCCAATATGTCTGGATTGCGATGCCGGCCGATCTCGTGCCGGAGCCGCAATTGGAGGACGCGTTGGTCGGCGCGGTGGCCCCGGTCGCGAGTTTGACCGGTGATTCGCGGCTCGACGCCGAAGTCGAAGCCGCGTTCGCCGAAGCCGACCGCAGCTTCGAGGCGATCGGCGCGGACGACGATATCATCGCCATCGACCGGCCGTTCGAAGACGAGGTGATGATCGAGGCCGCCGACGCGCCGCCGCTGGCGCCCAGCGCGGAGCCGCCCGGCGGGGAGCTGGCTGGCGAGATCGAGCCTGGTCCACAGCAGGGCGCCGCGCGAAAAGCGCCGGCGGTGGAGCTTCGCGACGATGACGAGACGGCGTCGCTCGAGGCGGTCGCGGCCGACTCTGCCGCTGCGGCCGATTCGGCCGAGCCGGTGCGGCCGCGGCGCCGAGCGCTGGTCGAGCGGCCACGTCCGTGGACGCGGGCGATGCACATCGCCACCACCGCGGTGGTGGCGATGGTCGCCGCCGCGCTGATCTGGCGCTCAGACCTGGTGCGGCTGTCGCCCAGCCTGGGCGGCTTCTTTCAGGCGCTCGGCATGCCGGTGAACCTGCGCGGGCTGGAATTCCACGAGGTGAAGGCGGTTCGCGACGTCAAGGACGGCATCCCGGTGCTGTCGGTCGAGGGCTATGTGTTCAATCCGGGCCCCAAGGCCGCCGAGATTTCGAAACTGCGGATGGCGGTGGTCGGGCCGAATGGCCGCGAACTCTATGCCTGGACGGCAGAACCGGCGCAGCCCATGTTGTCAGCAGGCGAAAGCTTCATGATGCGAAGCCGCCTCGCCTCGCCGCCGCAGGACGGCCAGGAGGTCCTGGTCCGGTTCCTGCTCAAGCGGGATCTGGTCAACGCCAAGCCCTGAGGGCCCATGACGGTCGAAACACCATCCCCCGCGTCGACACCGCTGCCTGCTGTCCGTGTGCTTTACGACGCCGACGCCATCGCCGCCCGCAATCGCGAACTCGCCGAGGAGATTGCGGCGATCCACCCCCATCGCCTGCTGGTGGTGTGCGTGCTCAAGGGCAGCTTCGTGTTCGCGGCCGACCTGATTCGCGCGCTGCACGCCGCCGGTGTCGCGCCCGAGGTCGAGTTCATCATCCTGTCGAGCTATCGCACCTCGACCGTCTCCTCCGGCCGGGTCCAGATCCTGCGGGACGTCGAGAGCGAGGTGCGCGGCCGAGACGTGCTGTTGGTCGACGACATCCTGGAATCCGGCCGCACGCTGGCGTTCGCCAAGGACCTTTTGGCCGCGCGCGGGGCGGCACGGGTGCGGACCTGCGTGCTGCTCGAAAAGCCCGGCAAGCGCGCCGTCAAGGTCGACGCCGATTTCCTCGGGTTTCGCTGCGAGGACGTGTTCGTGGTCGGCTACGGCATGGACATCGCCCACGCCTTTCGCCAGTTGCCGTTCGTCGGCGTGGTCGATCATGCCGACGTGCCCCCCGGCTGAACGGGCCGGGTGGAGCCGTTGGCCGATGCGAGGCCCGGCCTCCGGTCTTGGACGGTGTTGCGATTGCCGGCCCGCGCCCGGCGCGGGCGCTCCGCGCGCGGCAAGGGCTTGGCGGCTTCAGCCGCCGGGAGCGGGACCGAATGCCGCTGCGCCAACCTGGCGGCGGGGGTGGGATGGGAAATCGCGCGGCGGCCGCACGGGTTCCGCAACAGACGGAGTGATGCGATGGCGCGCATCCTGATCGCCGAAGACGATGCCGAGGTCCGCACCCTGGTGATCCGGGCACTCGCCATCCAGGGCCATGAGGTCACCGCTGCCGAGGATGGCGGCGAGGCGCTGGATATCCTCAACCGCGAGGACGGCCGCTTCGATTTGTTGCTGTCCGACATCAAGATGCCGGTGATGGACGGCATCGCCCTCGCTTTGACCGCGACGCGCGACTACCCGCGGCTGCCGATCCTGCTGATGACTGGCTACGCCGATCAGCGCGAGCGCGCCCACGGCCTCGACGCCATCGTCCGCGACGTGCTGTCGAAGCCGTTCACGCTGCCCGAGCTGCGGGCGGCGGTCGCCGCGGTGCTGGCGCCGGCGGCATGAACGGGACTCCGGCGCGATCGGCCGGATTTCGGGTCAGAACCCCTTGAGCAGCCGTTCCAG
The DNA here is from genome assembly GCF_001402875.1 of Blastochloris viridis. Lineage (NCBI taxonomy): Bacteria > Pseudomonadati > Pseudomonadota > Alphaproteobacteria > Hyphomicrobiales > Blastochloridaceae > Blastochloris > Blastochloris viridis. Next base: position 176,682 of record NZ_CP012946.1, read on the forward strand.
ATAGTCGAGCTCGATCTGGGGGCGCTCGGCGTCGCCGAGCCGGCGCCGGAGCTCTTCCAGCACCCTTCGGGCGCGCTGGGCGTCGACGGCGTCGGGGACGAAGTCGCGGCTGTCATTGTCGAGGTCGCGTCCGGCCGAACGCGGCCGGCCGAGCGGGTCAGTGTCGGTTTCGCTGCTTTGGCCGGAGCCGTCGGGATTGGGGCGGCCGCTGCCGGGTTGGCCGCGCGCCATGGCCTGGGCGCCGCGGCGCAGATTCTCGATGGCGCGCCCCTGGGAGCCCACCGCGCCGTCGGCATTGCCGGCTCCGAGCTGGCGCTCGGCCTCGCGCATGGCGTCGCGGGCGCGGCCGAACGCCTGCTCGCCGTCGCCCTCGCCGCCCTCGCCGTCGCCCTGGTCGCGGCGCATCTTGTTGAGCTGGTCGAGCAGGCCGTCGAGCTGGCGGCGGACCTCCTCCTGGCCCTGCTGCAGCTCGCCGAAGGGCTGGCCGGGCTCGCTCGGGCTGCGATTGCCCTCGCCGCGGCGTTGGCGGTCGCGCTGCTCGCGGCCCTCGCGCCAGGTGCGGTCGCGCAGCTGCTGCTGGTTGCGGATCATGTCGCCGAGCCGGTCGATGGCGTCGCCGTCGCCTTCGGCCATGTTGCCGGAGCGGCTGCGGTCGAGGCTGTCGAGCATCGCCTGCAACTCGTCCAGCATGCGTTGCGCCGCATCGCGCGAGCCGGACCTGGCGAGGTTCTCCAGCCTGTCGATCATGGCCTGCAGGTCCTGCGGGCGCAGGACGCGGGTGTTGCGGTCGAGCGGCCGATTCTCGGCCTGGCGGTTCGGGTTGCGCCGCATCTCCTCGGCCAGTTCGCGCATGAAACGGTCGAGCGCCTGGCGCAGGTTGTCGGTGAGCTGCTTCAGCTCGTCCTCGCCGACGCCGCGCTCAAGCGCCTGACGCAGCGCGTCCTCCGCGGCGCGCAGCTCACGCTCGGCGTCGGCCATCTCGCCGTCCTCGATCCGCACCGCGATCTGCCACAGATAATCGGCCGCCTCGCGCAGGCCGTCGTCGTCGCGGGCGGCGGCAAGGCGCCAATAGGCGGTGCGCAGGCCGAGATAGATGGCGGTGTCGGGCGTGAACCGTTCCGGCCCGATCGCCAGGGCGTCGAGCGCGCGTTCGACGTGGAGGCGGCAGCCGGCGTCGAGCGCCAGCATGCGGCGCTGCTCCACCAGCGCCCGTGCCAGCGGGTTGGTGAAGGCGCGCTGCGGCAAGGTGAGGTCGGCCGTTTCGCTCACGCCCTCGTTGCCGGCGTCGTCGCGGGCCTTCAGCGCGAGCTGAACCTTGGCGCCGGCGAACGGATGGTCGGTGAGGTCCTTGACGGTCTCGCCGTTGCCCGAGCGGGTGCGCGCCTGCGGCAGCGCGAGCGGCAGCGGCGGCAGCTCGTAAAGCGGGCGCGCGCCGGGAGCGGGCTCCTTCAGCCGAAAACCGGCCTCGGCCGAGACCACGCCGTAGTCGTCCTCCAGGCGGTAGGCCAGCGACAGCGCGTTGCGGCCGACCGTCTGGGGCGTGCGGGTCATGGCGATGGTCGGGGCGCGGTCGGGCACGGCGTTGAACGACCACACCAGGTCGGCGTCGCCGACGTCATGCAGCGCCAATTGGCCGCTGGCGGTAATCTTGAGCCGGCGCTCGGTGGTGCCGGCGGGCGGGGCGGCGCCGTCCGGCGCAACCTCGGCGAACCCGCTGCCGCGCATCCGCAGCGCCAGGGTGCTGAGGCCGGTGGCGCGAATGGTGACCACGCTGCCGGCCGGCACGTCGATGGGGCCGGCGTGCCGGCCCTCGGCGACCGGCTCGCCCGAGCGCACGCCGGACAACAGCAGCGGCGGCCGGCCGGTATAGGCCGGCGGCGTCACCCAGGCATCGATGCGGTAGGGCGCCGGCGCCGCCGGACCGGTCCAGTCGAACGCCAGCAGCACCCGCTTGGTGCGCTCGCCTTCGGCCATGAACCAAGTGGCGATCACCAGAAGCAGCACCAGCGCGCGCAGCGCAAAGCGGTCGTGCTCGACCAGCCGCGGGCTCGGCAGGCCGACCGCGATGTCGCGGGTCTCCGCCAGCAGGCGGGCGCGGTGGGCATCCCACAACGCGCGCGACACCGGGTCCTCGCGGCGGGTGCCGAGCTCGTCGTCGAGCGCGCTCGCCGGCCGGTGCGGCAGGCCGGAGACGCGGTCGAGCCGGCGCAGGATCGCCCGGCGGCCGGGACCGCGCAGCCGCAGCAGCGGTGCGCCGGCATAGGCGGCGAGCGCGATGAAGAGGAACAGCACAAACGGCCGCGCCGGGGGCGGCATCACCGCCCACAGCCCGGCCCACGACAGCGCCACGAACAGCCCGACCGCCGCGGCGAACCGCACCGACGCCGGCCACAGCCGCTCCCACAGCAGTGCAAGGCGCGCGCGCTTCAGCGCTCGCGCCAGCGCGTCGCGGGCGGGCGTTCGTTCCGGCGGGCGTCCGTCGGGGGTGTCGGTCCGCGGGGTATCGGTCACGCGCGCTCCCAGGTAGCCGCTGGAAGCATAACACGGGCCGAATCGGTCGAAAGTGAGCCGCCGAACACGAGCGCGTCAGCGCCCGGCCTTGGGGCGGGCCGCTGTCCTGACAACGATCACGGGGGCGAGCGCCAGACCCGGGATGGTCTACACAAAGGTGCCCGTCTTGATGACGCTCCCGGGTCACGGGCCTTCGGCCCTTGCCCGGGGCGACGAGGTGCCGCTCACAGCCAGGGCGGCAGGCGGTCGAGCGCGATCAGCTCCTCGGCCTCGATCCGCGGCCGGATCAGCGCCCATTCGGCGTCCTTGACCAGCACTTCCGGCACCAGCGGCCGGGTGTTGTAGGTCGAGGCCTGCACCGCGCCGTAGGCGCCGGCGGTGAGGATGGCGATGAGGTCGCCGCTCTTGAGTTCGGGCAGGTCGCGGTGCAGCGCCTGGAAGTCGCCGGTCTCGCACACCGGGCCGACCACGTCCGCCACCATGCGCCGCGCCCCCGGTGCCGGCTCGGCCAGCGGGCGGATGTCGTGGTGGGCCTCGTACAGCGTCGGCCGAATCAGGTCGTTCATGCCGGCGTCGGTGATGACGAAGGTCTTGGCCGCGCCCTCCTTGATGTAGAGCACCCGGGCGACCAGCACCCCGGCATTGCCGACGATCAGCCGGCCGGGCTCGATGATCACCTTGCAGCCGAGCGGGCCGATGCGGCGTTTGACGATCTCGCCATAGAGCAGCGGTTCGGGCGGCGGCTCGTTGTCGGTGCGGTAGGGGATGCCGAGGCCGCCGCCGAGGTCGACGTGGTCGATGGTGTGGCCGTCGGCGCGCAACTCGCCGACCAGCTCGGCGAGGATGGCGAAGGCCTGATCGAACGGCGCCAGGTCGACGATCTGGCTGCCGATGTGGATGTCGACGCCGGCCACCTTGATGCCCGGCATTCTGGCCGCCTCGGCATAGACGGCGCGGGCGCGGGCGCGCGGGATGCCGAACTTGTTCTCGGCCTTGCCGGTGGCGATCTTGCTGTGGGTCTTGGCGTCGACGTCGGGATTGATGCGCAGCGACACCGCCGCGACCTTGCCCATGGCGCTCGCCACCTGCGACAGCGCGGCGAGTTCGGGCTCGGACTCGACGTTGAGGCACAGGATGCCGGCGTCGAGCGCCGCCGCCAGCTCCGCCTCGGTCTTGCCGACGCCGGAGAACACGATCTTCTCGGGCGGAATGCCGGCGGTCAGCGCCCGGGCGAGCTCGCCGCCCGACACCACGTCGGCGCCGGCGCCGAGGTCGGCCAGCGTCGCCAGCACCGCCTGGTTCGAGTTCGCCTTCATCGCGTAGCAGATCAGCGCGTCGAGCCCGGCCAGCGCCTCGGCGAACACCTGGTAGTGGCGGGTGAGCGTCGCGGTCGAATAGCAATAGAACGGCGTGCCGACCCGCGCCGCGATCGCGGCGAGGTTGACGTCCTCGGCGTGAAGGACGCCGTCGCGATAGGCAAAATGGTTCATGGCGTGCCGGCAGAAGCATTTTCCGCAAAAGCGGGAACCGGCTTTGCGGAAGAATATGCGAAAACTCACAAGCTTGGAGCGTTCAACCTGATGGCATCAGGCCGGACGCTCCAAGCTCAGTTGAGAAGCCTGTCGAGGATGATCGGATCCTGCGACCTTACCGGCCCCTTGGGCGGCTTGGCCTTGTCCTTGTCGGTGCCCGGCGGCGGCTCCCAGCTGCCGGGCGGCGGCTCCAGCGGGCCTTTGCGGCCGCAGGCCGCCAATGCGGTCGCGACAACGAGCGAGCCGGCGAGGAGCAAAAGCCGGCGGCGGGACGGGAGCATCGCAGTCACGCGGGTCGTCTCCATGAGAAGTGTCCACTTTAGCCCAAGATCGGTGCCACGGAACCCTGGTTCGTGGCCGCGCTATGCCGCACTGGTCTCGGCGGCGAGGCGGTCCAGCCAGCGCCGGGCCTGGGCCTCGACATTGGCCGGCGCGGTGCCGCCATAGGACGTGCGGCTTTTCACCGAGTTCTCGACCGACAAGACCTCGAACACCTCGGCGGTGATGCGCGGCTCGATCGCCTGCATCTGGTCGAGCGCCAGCGCGTCGAGCGGCTTGCCCGCCGCCGCGGCGGCGGCGACGATGCGCCCGGTGACGTGGTGGGCGTCGCGGAACGGCAGATTGAGGCGCCGCACCAGCCAGTCGGCGAGATCTGTGGCGGTGGAGTAGGCGCCGCCGGCGGCGGCCTTCATCGCCGCCGTGTCGGGCTCGAGGTCGCGGATCATGCCGGTCATGGCGGCGAGCACCAGCGACAGCGCGGCGAGCGCGTCGAAGCCGCCCTCCTTGTCCTCCTGCATGTCCTTGGCGTAGGCGAGCGGCAGGCCCTTCATCACCGTCAGGATGCCGATCAGGGCGCCATTGATCCGCCCGGTCTTGGCCCGCACCAGCTCGGCGGCGTCGGGGTTGCGCTTCTGCGGCATGATCGAGGAGCCGGTGGTGAAGGCATCCGACAGCTTGACAAATCCGAACGGCGCCGAGGTCCAGATCACGATTTCCTCGGCGAGCCGCGACAGGTGGACGGCGGCGATGGCCGCCATCGCCAGCGACTCCATCAGGAAATCGCGGTCGGACACCGCGTCGAGCGAGTTGGCGGTGGGGCGGTCGAAGCCGAGCTCGGCCGCGGTCATGTCGCGATCGATCGGGAACGAGGTGCCGGCCAGCGCCGCCGCGCCGAGCGGGCATTCGTTGAGGCGGCGGCGGGCATCCTGGAGCCGGCCGCGATCGCGCCCGGCCATCTCGACATAGGCGAGCAAATGATGTCCGAATGTCACCGGCTGGGCGGTCTGCAAATGGGTGAAACCCGGCATCACCGTCGCAGCGTGCGCAAGCGCCTTCTCGGCCAGCGCCTGCTGGAAGTCCTTGAACTGGTCATCGAGGGTGTCGAGGGTGTCGCGCACCCACAGGCGGAAATCGGTCGCCACCTGGTCGTTGCGCGAGCGCGCGGTGTGCAGCCGCCCGCCGGCCGGGCCGATGCGCTCGGTCAGCCGCGCCTCGATGTTGAGGTGGATGTCCTCCAGCTCGCGCGAGAACTGGAATGTGCCGGCGTCGATCTCGGCTTCGATGGCGGCGAGGCCGAAGCGGATGGCGGCGGCGTCCTCGGCGGATATGATGCCCCGTGCCGCCAGCATGGCGGCGTGGGCCATCGAGCCGCGGATGTCCTGCGCAAAGAGGCGCTGGTCGAAGCCGATCGAAGCGTTGATCTCCGCCATGATCTCGGCGGGCGGCGAGGCGAAGCGGCCGCCCCACATCCTGTTGCTCATGAAAGTTCCCCGGAGGCGATGCGGTGACGGACGAAGCACACCCGACAGGCGATACCGGCCGGCGCACCCGCCGCAGGCGGATGGTCGCACTCGCCGTCGCCGCGGCGGCGCTCGCCGGACTGGCGCTGTTCTACGGGATTGGCGCCGGTGCGGGCAAGGTCGCGGGTGATCCGGCGTGCCGGCCGGCGGTGGCGGCGGCCGAACGGCTGAAGCCGTTGATGCGCGGCGAGGTCGGGCGGGTGATCCCGGCGACGAGCGGGCTGAAGCTGCCTGACCTCGCGTTCAAGGACGCTGCGGGTGCGCCAAGGCGCCTTGCCGACTTCCGCGGCACATGGCTGCTGGTCAATCTGTGGGCGACCTGGTGCGCGCCGTGCCGGGCCGAGATGCCGGCGCTCGACCGGCTTGAGGGCACCCTCGGGGGCGAGCGCTTCGGGGTGGTCGCGATCAACATCGATACCCGGAACGTCGAGCGGGCGCGGGCATTTCTGGCGGAGACCGGCGCCAACCGGCTCGGCTTCTTTGCCGATTCGTCAGGTCAGGTGCTGCAGGACCTGCGCGCCATCGGCCGCGCGGTCGGCCTGCCGACCACGCTGCTCATCGATCCGGCGGGCTGCGAGGTGGCGCACCTGCCGGGGCCGGCGGCGTGGGACGGCCCGGAGGCGACGGCGCTGATCGCGGCGGCGGTGGCCCGGTGAGACAAAGCGGACGATGACCGAAGGCCCGCCCTGGGGCGGGCCGGCGCCATGGTTTGGCTCAGCGGGTCGGCACCGGCTTTTCGCCGCGATAGTCGTAGAAGCCGCGCTGGGTCTTGCGGCCGAGCCAGCCAGCCTCGACGTATTTCACCAGGAGCGGGCACGGCCGGTACTTGGAGTCGGCGAGGCCGTCGTGAAGCACCTGCATGATCGACAGGCAGGTGTCGAGGCCGATGAAGTCGGCGAGTTGCAGCGGCCCCATCGGGTGATTGGCGCCGAGCCGCATCGCATTGTCGATCGCCTCGACGGTGCCGACGCCCTCATAAAGGGTGTAGACCGCCTCGTTGATCATCGGCAGCAGGATGCGGTTGACGATGAAGGCCGGGAAGTCCTCGGCCACCGAATAGGTCTTGCCGAGCCGCCGCACGAACGCCTTGGAGGCTTCGAAGGTCTCCTCGCCGGTGGCGATGCCGCGCACCAGCTCGACCAGCTCCATCAACGGCACCGGGTTCATGAAGTGAATGCCCATGAACCGTTCGGGGCGGTCGGTCACCGCGGCAAGGCGGGTGATCGAGATCGAGGAGGTGTTGGTGGCGATCATGGCACGCGGCCCGAGCACCGCGCACAGATCGACCAGGATCTTGCGCTTGATGTCTTCCTTCTCGACCGCGCTCTCGATGACGAGGTCGCAATCGGCCAGCCGCGCGAGCCCGACGGACGGCTTGATGCGGTCGAGCGCCGTCTTGCGCGCCTCGTCGCTCAGTTTGCCGCGGGCCACCATGCGCGCCATGTTGCCGGTGATGGTCGCCAGCCCGGACCTGACGCGGTCCTCGGAGACGTCGCTCAGCACGACCTCATAATCGGCGGCGGCGCAGACATGGGCGATGCCGTTGCCCATCTGGCCGGCGCCGATGATCCCGATCTTCTTGATCTCGAACGTCATCATTCCCATCCGCTCGGCCCGCCGCACCGACGACGCCGTTGAGAGCAACCCTGCGTACGCTGGCACCACGCGGCACAGTCGCGCGCCCGCGTCTGTCCGGGGTCGACCGTTCCAGATGGACCCGCTCGCCGAGCCTGCCGCGCGGACGTCTCGGCGAGCGGAACTATGGGCCCAGTCCCTGCGGACCGGAAGCCTTGATCATTTTCCGAGCTTGGCCAGCTCGTCCTGCAGCTCCGGCAGCGCCTGGTAGAGGTCGGCCACCAGGCCGTAGTCCGCCACCTGGAAGATCGGCGCCTCCTCGTCCTTGTTGATGGCGACGATCACCTTGGAGTCCTTCATGCCGGCGAGATGCTGAATGGCACCTGAAATGCCGACGGCAATGTAGAGGTCCGGCGCCACCACCTTGCCGGTCTGGCCGACCTGCCAGTCGTTGGGGGCAAAGCCGGCGTCGACCGCGGCGCGCGAGGCGCCGACAGCCGCGCCGAGCTTGTCGGCCAACGGCTCGATATACTTGGCGAAATTCTCCCGCGACTGCATCGCCCGGCCGCCCGAGACGATGATCTTGGCCGAGGTCAGCTCGGGGCGGTCGGAGACCGACAGCTCCTCGCCGACGAAGCTCGACAGGCCGGGATCGCCGGCCGCGGCCACCGTCTCGACCGGCGCCGCCGCGCCGCTGGCGCCGGTGGCGGCGAAGCTCGCGGTGCGGACGGTGACGACCTTGACCTTGTCGGTCGACTGCACGGTCTGGATGGCGTTGCCGGCGTAGATCGGCCGCTCAAAGGTGTCGGGCGACACCACCTTGGTGATTTCCGACACCTGCATGACGTCGAGCAGGGCGGCGATGCGCGGCAGCAGGTTCTTGCCGGTGGTGGTGGCGGGCGCGAGCAGGGCGCCATAGCTGCCGGCAAGCGACACCACCAGCGCGGCGACCGGCTCGGCCAGCAGGTGGCCGTAGCGGGCGTCGTCGGCCAGCAGCACTTTCTCCACGCCTTCCAGCGCGGCGGCAGCGTCGGCGATGGCGCGCACGCCGGAGCCCGCCACCAGCACGTGGACCGGGGCGCCGAGCTGGCGGGCAGCGCTGAGCGCTTTCGCCGTGGCGTCGGAGAGATGGTCCCCAGCGTGTTCGGCGATCAAAAGCGTCGTCATTAAAGCACCCCTGCTTCGCTCTTCAGCTTCGACACCAGCTCCGCGACCGAGCCGACCTTGGCGCCGGACTTGCGGGCGGCGGGCTCGGCGGTCGTCAGCACCTTGAGCCGGGGCGCGGCGTCGACGCCCAGCGCCTCGGGGCTGGTCTCGTCGATCGGCTTCTTCTTCGCCTTCATGATGTTGGGGAGGCTGGCATAGCGCGGCTCGTTGAGCCGAAGGTCGGTGGTCACCACCGCCGGCAGCGTCAGCCGTTCGGTGACGAGGCCGCCGTCGACCTCGCGGGTGACGTCGAAGGAGCCCTCGCCCGGCACCACCTTGGAGGCGAACGTCCCCTGCGGCCACCCCAGCAGCGCCGCCAGCATCTGGCCGGTCTGGTTGCAGTCGTCGTCGATGGCCTGCTTGCCCATGATCACGAGCCCGGGCGCTTCGCTTTCGACGAGCTTGGCGAGAATCTTGGCGACGGCGAGCGGCTCAACCGTGGCGTCGGTCTTGACCAGGATGCCGCGGTCGGCGCCCATGGCGAGCGCGGTGCGCAGCGTCTCGGTGGCCTGGGCCGGCCCGACCGACACCGCCACGATCTCGGTAACGTGGCCCTTTTCCTTCAGGCGGATGGCCTCCTCGACGGCAATCTCGTCGAAGGGATTCATCGACATCTTGACGTTGGCAAGTTCAACGCCCGAACCGTCCGCCTTGACGCGGATCTTGACATTGTAATCCACCACCCGCTTCACGGGCACCAGAACTTTCATGCAAATCTCCCCGCGGCGCAGCGGTCACGCCGTCGTCCCCGAACGGGGCGCGAATTGCCGGCTGCGCGCTGTTCTTGTCGACGCTCTGCAGCGCACGAAGCGAAGGCACGGTAGCGGCGAGGGGGCGATTGTCAATTATGCGGCAGGCTTAGAATCCTCGGCGATGCCGTCTCACACGCCGTGCCGGCCGAGGCGTCTGGCACCGCCGATCAGGCCGTGCCGAGGCCGGTTTTCTGCCGTAGCGGCAGCCGATCGGTGTGCGTGAGGCTCGGGCAGGGTGGCAAAGCTGGTTCCGCGCAAGGTGGGCCTCCGGTATGGTCCCGCCGCTTGCTGATTGGGAGTTGGCCGTCCATGGCGTCGGTTACGAAGGTTCTTCTGCTGGGCTCAGGTGAGCTCGGCCGGGAATTCGTGATATCCATCAAACGTCTGGGGGCGTATGTCGTCGCCTGCGACGCCTACGCCGGCGCGCCCGCAATGCAGGTCGCGGACGCGGCCGAGGTGTTCTCGATGCTGGACGGTGCGGCGCTGGCCGCGGCGATCGACAAGCACGCGCCCGACCTGATCGTGCCCGAGGTCGAGGCCATCCGCACCGAGGTGCTGAAGGATTACGAGGATCGCGGTTTCACCGTGGTGCCCTCGGCGCGGGCAACCATCATGACGATGAACCGCGACCGCATCCGCGAGGTGGCGGCCACCGAGCTGGGGCTGCCGACCTCCAGCTACCGCTACGCCGAGACGCTGGCGGAGATGCGGGCGGCGGTGGCCGCGATCGGCCTGCCCTGCGTCGTCAAGCCGGTGATGTCGTCGTCGGGCAAGGGCCAGAGCACCGTGCGCACGACCGACGCGGTGGACGCCGCCTTCGCCTACGCCGCGCAGGGCATGCGCGGCGACCGCAAGCGGGTGATCGTCGAGAGCTTCATCCCCTTCGACTACGAGATCACCCTCCTCACCATCCGCACCCGCGACGGCGTGGTGTTCTGCCCGCCGATCGGCCACCGCCAGGAGCGCGGCGACTATCAGGAAAGCTGGCAGCCGGCCGCGATGTCGGCGGCGGCGATCGCCGCGGCCGAGGCCATGGCGAAGGCGGTGGTGGACAATCTCGGCGGCTATGGCCTGTTCGGGGTCGAGTTCTTCGTTAAGGGCGAGGAGGTGATCTTCTCCGAGCTGTCGCCGCGCCCGCACGACACCGGCATGGTGACGCTGATCTCGCAGAACCTCACCGAGTTCGATTTGCACGCGCGCGCCATTCTCGGCCTGCCGATTCCCGCCATCACCCAGCACGGCCCCAGCGCCTCGGCGGTGATTCTGGCCGATCGCGACGCTGCCGATTTCTCGATATCCGGGCTGGATGCGGCGCTACGCCCCTCCGTGCCGGGCGTGGACGTCGACGTGCGCATCTTCAACAAGCCGACCACCAGGCCCTATCGCCGCATGGGGGTGGCGCTGGCGTTGGCGCGTGCGGGCGACGTCGACATCGCCCGCGCGGCGGCTCGCGAAGCGGCGGCCAAGGTGGCGCTGAGCTATCACGGGTGATGGGGAACCCGGCCGATCACGCCGGGCGGTCGAGCCCGCGGTCGAACAGGGGCACGCCCTTCCGGCGCAACGGCACCACCAGGATGGCGCCGGCCACGAGCCCGCCGATGTGGGCCCACCACGCCGTGCCGTCCTCGTGCACCAAGATGCCGTTGACGATCTGCGCGCCGACCCAGGCGCCGAGCGCGATCCAGGCCGGGATCGGCAGCGGAATGCGCATCAGCACCAGCACCCACAGCTTCACCCGCGGGTGCAGCATCAGATAGGCGGCGATGCAGCCGGCGATCGCGCCGGACGCGCCGACCAGCGGGACTTCGGAATTCGGCGCCGAGGCGAGATGGAGCAATCCGCCGGCGACGCCGCAGACGAGGTAGAACACCAGGAAGCGGGCGTGGCCCAGGGCGTCCTCGACATTGTCGCCGAACACCCAAAGGAACAGCATGTTGGTGCCGAGGTGGAGCCAGCCGGCGTGCAGGAACATGTAGGTGACGAGGGTGGTCTCTTCCGGCAGGCGCTGCAGCTCCGGCGGCAGGTAGGCATAGCCGCTCACCACCGCCGGGATCATGCCGAACGAGGCCAGCACCGCCTCCGCGGCGAGCGGGCCGACCAGCAGCGGATCCTGAAAGGCGATGTAAATGAGGACGTTGGCGAGGATCAGGCTGCGCGTCACCCACGGCGTCCGGATGTGGCGCAGCGGGTTGTAGTCGTAAAGAGGGACGAACATGCGAGCTCCGCTTCGCCGAACTTAAGCGCGTTCGCGGCGCCGCGCCATGGCCAGCCGGCGCCGCGTGCCGCCGGAGCCGCCGTCAGCCGGCGAGCAGGCGCTCGATCTCGGCAACCGGATGCTTGGTCAGGGTCTTGTCGACCTCGCCGACGATCTTCTTCTTGACCGGATCGTCGAAGGCGTCGCGCAGCTCGGCCAGGGTCTTGGGCGGCGCCACCACCGCCAGCTTGTCGAAGCGGCCGGCGCGCGAGGCTTCGCACAACGCTGCGGCGACATCGCGGGCGAAGCGGGCCTCGGCGATCTCGTGCCAGTCGGTCGGCTCGACCGCGCTGCGGCGGCTGCCACCCTCGCCCGACGCCACCACCCGGCTCGGCCGCTCGGTCCCCTGCTCGGCGGTCGAGGGGTTGGGCGGCGCCTCGAACACCTGCTGCACCACCAGCCGGGGCTTGTCCGGGGAGCCCTCGTTCTGGAACACCAGCGCCCGCCGGCCGTCGCCGACCAGCACCCAGGCGTCGTGGGGGAGACGGACGCCATTTGCCATGACACTCACCGCGTTCGAGGGGGAAGCCCAGCCCCAAAACTAGGCGCGCGCAGCGGTTCGTCAAATGGCGGCGGGGGCGGCCGATCGCCCCGGTCGTCGTCCCGGGCAAGCGACTTCAGCCGCGCGACCCGGGACGACGGGATGAACGACGCGGGCCGGCGGGACCATTCAGCGTCGGCCCGCCCTCAGTTCCCGCCGTCCAGCAGCCGCCGCGCGATGACCTGGGCCTGGATTTCGGCGGCGCCCTCGAAGATGTTGAGGATGCGGGCGTCGCACAACACCCGCGACACCGGATACTCCAGGGCAAAGCCGTTGCCGCCGTGGATCTGCAGCGCGTTGTCGGCAGCGGCCCAGGCAACGCGAGCGGCGAGCAGCTTGGCCATGCCGGCCTCCAGGTCGCAGCGCTTGCCCTCGTCCTTCTCGCGCGCGGCGAAATAGGTGATCTGGCGGGCGATCATGACTTCGACCGCCATCATCGCCAGCTTGTCGGCGACGCGGGGGAAGGCGATCAGCGGCCTGCCGAACTGGACGCGCTCCTCGGCGTAGCGCAGCCCCAGCTCCAGCGCCGACTGGGCGACGCCGATGGCGCGGGCCGCGGTCTGGATGCGGGCGGACTCAAACGTCTGCATCAGCTGCTTGAAGCCCTGGCCCTCGACGCCGCCGAGCAGGTTCGAAGCCGGCACCTCAAAGGCGTCGAAGCCGATCTCGTATTCCTTCATGCCGCGATAGCCGAGCACCTCGATCTCGCCGCCGGTCATGCCCTCGGCCGGGAACGGCTCGGCGTCGGTGCCGCGCGGCTTCTCGGCCAGCAGCATCGACAGGCCGCGATAGCCCGGCTCGGCAGGGTTGGTGCGGACGAGGAGGGTCATCAGGTCGGCGCGCACCGGATGGGTGATCCAGGTCTTGTTGCCGGTGACCTTGTAGACATCGCCGTCCCGCACCGCGCGGGTGCGCAAGCTCGCGAGGTCGGAGCCGGTGTTGGGCTCGGTGAACACCGCGGTCGGCAGCACCTCGCCCGAGGCGATGCGCGGCAGCCACGCCTGCTTTTGCTGCTCGGTGCCGCCGCCGAGGATCAGCTCGGCGGCAATTTCCGAGCGGGTGCCGAGCGAGCCGACGCCGATATAGGCGCGCGACAGCTCCTCGGACACCATGCACATCGACTCCTTGCCGAGGCCGAGGCCGCCATATTCTTCCGGGATGGTCAGGCCGAACACGCCGAGCTCGGCCATTTTGGCGACGAGCTCAAGCGGGATGTAGGCGTTCTTGAGGTGCCAATGATGGGCGAACGGCATCACCTCGGCGTCGGCGAAGCGGCGCATCTCGGTGCGCATCTGCTCATAGGTGTCGTCGAGGCCGGTGTCGCCGAAGGTGGCGGCGCCGTGGGCCGCCTGCATCAGCTGGGTCAGGCGCGCACGATTTGCCGCAGTGTTGCCGTGCGCGATCAGGGTGCCGACCGCCGCCGCGGCGAGCGCGGGGTGGTGGGCATCGAGGCCGAGGTCGCGCAAGCGGACGATCTCGCCCTGGCTCATCGCAATGCCGCCGGCGATCTGGGCGAGGTATTCGCCAAGGCCGATCTCGACCAGAAGCGCCTCTGTCTCGCCGAACCGGCCGGCGGCCTGCATGCGCTCGGCATAGGCGCTCAGCTGGCGCACCGCCTCGACGTAGGTCGCGAGCCAGGCCAGGCCATGGCAGGCGCGCTGCTCGCGGTCGAGCGCGGCCGATGACAGCTTGCCGTCGACGGCGACCAGAGCCCGCACCGCCGCCGTGGCGTCGGAGAGCAGTTCGTCCATCGCAGCGGCCGCGGCGGCGGCGGTCGCGACGATGTCGAACTCGGCGGACTCGCGGGCAGCGGCGCGGCTCATGATCGATCCTTTGGCAAGGTGTTGGGCGACCGGCACCCTACTGCCGGCGAATTGGTTTGCAATGGGACGAAAGGCGGCCCCGCGCCGCGGGGCCGGAGGTCAGTGCCGGGTGGCGCGCCAGACGCCGATGGCGGTGAGCGCCATGCCGGCGAGCTGGATGCCGGTCAGCGTTTCGCCGAACAACAGGTAAGCCTGCACCGCGGCGGCCGGCGGCACCAGGTAGATCAGCGCTGCCGCCCGCGCCACCGCACCCCTGCGGATCAGCAGCAGCAGCAGCGCCACCGCGCCGATCGAAATCGCCAGCACCGACCATGCCATCCAGCCGACGGTGACGAGGTTCACCTCGAAGCGCATCTCCTCCATCAGCATCGCGGCCGGAACCGTCGCGATCAGCGCTCCGACATATTGGATGACGGTGGTGGTGCGGAGGTCGCCGGTGGCGACGAAGCGCTTCTGGTACAGCGTGCCGAGGGTGACCGACAGCATCGCGGCGACGTTGATCGCGAGCGGCACCACCACCGCGCCGAGTTGGCCGGAGTCGGTGGCGGCGATCTTCGGCGTCACCACCAGAACGATGCCCAAGAAGCCGAGCGCGATGCCGAACCACTGGCCGGAGCGGATGCGCTCGCCGGTCAGCCAGGGCGCCAGCACCGCCGTCATGATCGGTTGCAGCGCGGCGATCAAGGCGGAGATGCCCGCCGGCACGCCGTTGGCGATTGCCCACCAAACGCCGCCAAGATAGATGGCGTGGATCAGGATGCCGGAGACGAGGCCGTGGCCGATCTCGGCCGGGCGCCGCGGCCACGGTGCCGAAACCAGCAGGGCAAACCCGGCGAGGCACAGTCCGGCCAGGGTGTAGCGCAGGGCGAGAAAGGTCAGCGGGTCGGCATAAGGCGCGATCGCCCGCGCCACGATCCAGCCGGTCGACCAGATCAGGACGAAGGTGAAGGGGGCGAGCCGGTTGAGCGTCGGGACGGGGGTCATCGGGGGGCTTGGGGTACGGGACGCTTGCCTTGTTCATAGCCGATCGGCAGGCTGCGGAAAACCGGCGTCGTCTTAAACCAAAGGTGAGGCAGGCCGCCGTTTTCGCGCCGGGGGCACCATCAGGTGGGTTTCGCTCTTGCAAAACCGGCCGGTACCGACGAATTGATGACCGATTGCGTCCGGTACCGCGGGCTCCGCGGCGCTCCGGGCCGTCGTCGGACGGTCATGCGTTCATCGCGTGGCGCGGCGATTCGACGGTTGTCGCATCGCCGATTGCCGGCCTGTTCGGACGCCCGGTTGGTCGACCGGGTGGACCTGGTTTGTTCGGATCGGGTTCGCGCATGTCGAGTTCGCCGGCTGTAACCGGTCCACCCACCGCTGCTCCGGTGGGCCGGAAGCCGGAGCCTGCGGGCGGACAGGGAGGCGTGATGCTGCGGCTGTGGCGCATCGGCTACGACGCGTTCTGGCGATTCGTGGACGACGACGGCTGGGCGTTGGCGAGCCATGTCGCGCTGTCCAGCCTGATGGCGCTGTTCCCGTTTCTGATCTTTCTCACCGCGCTGGCCGGCTTCTTCGGCTCCAAGGAACTCGCCGACACCGCGGTTCAGATCATCCTGGAGGCGTGGCCGACCCAGGTCGCCACTCCGATCGCGCGTGAAATCCACAATGTTCTCACCCAGGTGCGCACCGATGTGCTGACCGTCGGCGTGGTGCTGGCGCTCTATTTCGCGTCGAACGGGGTCGAATCTCTGCGCATCGGGCTCAACCGCGCCTACAGCGTCAAGGAGATGAGGCCGTGGTATCTGCTCCGGCTCGAATCGATCGGCTATGTGCTGGTCGGCTCCGGTGCGATCTTGGCGGCGTCGTTCCTGGTGGTGCTGGGGCCGCTGGCATGGGCGACCGCGGTACGCTTCGCGCCGGCGCTGGAGCCGCTGGGCTGGACGGTCACATTCATCCGGCTGGCGGCGGCCGCGGCAGTGCTGGTGGCGACGCTGATCGTCGTCCATCTGTGGCTGCCGGGCGGGCGGCGCACCATCGGCGACGTCTGGCCGGGGATCGTGGTGACGCTGCTGCTCTGGCTCGGCGCCGGCGCCGCGTTTGGCCGCTATCTCGCCGAATTCGCCTCGAACTACGTCACCACCTATGCCGGCCTCGCCTCGGTGATGGTCGCGCTGGCGTTTCTCTATTTCTTCGCGGCGATCTTCGTCTATGGCGGCGAACTCAACTCGGTGATCGAGGAGGAGCGCCGCGGCCTGCGGCGGTGAGGGATGCGGGGCGCGGCGGCCTCCGGCACTTCGCTCATCCTCGCCGATCTCTCCCGCGAGGAGAGGTGAAGACGAGAGCCGAATGGATCCACCCGGCGACCGGGTCAGTCGCGGCGTTCAGTCGGAGATGTGCTCGACGCTGAAATCGCGCGAGGCAGTCCGCACCGATACCGACCAGCCGCCGATCACGTCGACGAAGGAGATCACGACCAGCAGTGCGAACGTCGAGGTCGCCGCTTGCGGCAGCATGAGGAACGCCGCCAACGCGCCGACGAAGATCAGTGTCGACAACAGATTGTCGACGATGGAGCGGTTTGCCGGGCGTGTCGCCTTGACGATCTCAAGGAACAGCAGCAGCAGCGCGGCGCAGACCAGGGCGTCGGAGAAGGTGACGCGCCACGTTGCGCCCGACATCATCGGGATGTCGGCGAGCACCGCGGTCCATTCCACCCCCGGCATCAGAAACGCCAGGATGAAATAGATCGCGAACGGGATCAGCAGCAGCGGAAATCCGACCACAGCGGCAACCTCCGGAGAGCAGCCCGGCGGGAACGATAGCTCTTGCCGCGCCGGCGGCAAATCAAGCTGGCAAGGCCGCGCGGCAAAACCGCGGCGGCCGGGCCGAACTCTCGCAGGTTGCCCCGCATCCCCTGCGACATCGTTCGGGCGAGCACGGCCGATGGCCCTCTCGCCTCAAGCCCTGCGACGCCGTCTCGCCCCACGGATTTTCGCATCCAAGGCGGAACGGTGCGGAAATCCGCGTCCCGAGTCAGCGGTCGGCGGTCGCCGGCGGCATCGAGCGGCCTGGAGACGTCCGCCGTGACATTGAGAAAAACGTCTCGCCGGAATGTTCAGAGCGAAACCGGAGGTTTCGCCGGCCGGCCGTCGAATGTCCGGCCGCGAGGCCGGACGTCGTGTCAGGCCTCGGCCTTCGGCGTCAGGATCTGACGGCCGCGATACATGCCGGTCTTGCGGTCGAGGTGGTGCGGCCGACGCAGCTCGCCGGAATCCTTGTCCTCGATATAGGTCGGCGCCTTGAGCGCGTCGGCGGAACGGCGCATGCCACGCCGCGACGGCGAGGTCTTTTTCTTCGGAACGGCCATGATGATCCTCGGAGCAATAACGCGCGGGCGCGTAGTCACGCGGCCCGTTGAGACCGAATGGAGGGGTGCCTATACCCGATCGCTTCGCCGTTGGCCAGAGCCCGGTTACCGCCTGATGCAGTTCGCAAGGTCGGGCAGCGCCGCGGCCCGGCGCGACACGGTGCCGGCGACCCGCCGCAGCCCAGGGCCGGGACGCGCGGCATTGCGGCGGTGCGGGTTGGGGAGCATCACCGCCAGCAGCGCCGCTTCCGAACGCGACAGGTTGGCGGCGCTCTTGCCGAACGCGCGCTGCGCCCCGGCTTCGGCGCCGAACTCGCCGGCCGGTCCCCACTCGGCGATGTTCAGGTAGGTCTGAAGAATCTGCCGCTTCGACCACACCGCGTCGATGACGAGCGCCAGCGGAATCTCCAGCGCCTTGCGCACATAGCTGCGACCCGGCCACAGCAGCAGGTTCTTGGCGACCTGCATGGTGATGGTCGAAGCGCCCCGCCGTGGCGCGTCGCCGTCGGCGTCGTCGATCACCTCCTTCAGCTCGCCCCAGTCGACGCCGTGGTGGCGGCAAAAGCCGGTGTCCTCGGAGGCGATCACCGCCTTGATCAGCTGGGGATCGATCGCCGCGATCGGCGTCATGATCCGCACCACCGGCTGGCCGGTGGCCCAGCGCGCCAGCATCAGGGTCGAAACCGGCGCCACCACGGTGTACAGCGCCAGCAGCAGCACCGGCACCGCTGCCAGCGCGGCCAGAGTGAGGACGATCCAGCGGAGAGCGGGACGATGCATTGCGGGCGGCGGGGGGACACGGGGGGAAAATCCCCGCCGAGAGTGAGACCTGGGGCCGAGCAACAGCTTGACCGGACGAGCGGGCTGGGGCATCGCCACCAGCGAGGGGGACTTGTCGCATGTCGGACGTGATCAGCCCAGCCGTGTTTTCGGCTCGCCTGGCGGAAGTTGCCGCTGCCACCGAAGCGGCGCTGGAATCCTTGCTGGCCGGCGGGCCGCAGGTGAGCGGCAGCGACCGTCTGGTCGCCGCCATGCGCTACGGCGCGCTGGCCGGCGGCAAGCGGTTCCGGCCGTTTCTGGTGGTGGAAACCGCTGCCTTGTTCGGCGTGCCGATCGAAAAGGCGATGCCGACGGCGTGCGCGCTCGAACTGGTGCACTGCTACTCGCTGGTCCACGACGACCTGCCGGCGATGGACAACGACGCGCTCCGGCGCGGCCGGCCGACCACCCACATCGCCTTCGACGAGGCCACCGCCATCCTGGCCGGCGACGCGCTGATGACGCTGGCGTTCGAGGTGCTGGCGAGCGAATCCGCCCATCCCGACCCGGCGGTCAGGATCGCGCTGGTGCTCGGGCTCGCCCGCAATTCCGGGGTCGGCGGCATGGCCGGCGGCCAGATCCGCGACCTCGCGGCGGAAGGCCGCTTTGCCGTCGACCGCAAGCCGCTGGCGCTTTCGGAAGCGGAGGTGCTGGAGCTGCAGGCCATGAAGACCGGCGCGTTGCTGGCCTACGCCTGCGAGGCCGGCGCGCGGCTCGGCGGGGCGTCGGCGGTGGAGACCCAGGCGCTGGCGGCCTATTCCAACGCGCTCGGGGTGGCGTTCCAGATCGCCGACGACCTGCTCGACGCCGAAGGTGACGCGGCGACCACCGGCAAGGCGGTCGGCAAGGACGCCGAGCTCGGCAAGGCCACCCTGATCGGGCTGATGGGCAGCGCCCGCGCCCACGCGCGGCTGGAGGAACTGGTGGGTGAGGCCGCCGCGGCGCTGGCGCCGTTCGGAAGCCGCGCCGGTATGCTGAAGGCCGCCGCCCGCTTCGTTGCCGACCGCAAGGCGTGAATGGCCTCGTTCCGGGGCGAGCGGCCGACGCCGCTTGCCCGGGACGACGGAGCGGCCGCTACAGCGTGATCTGGGTGCCGACCTCGACCACCCGGCCGGCCGGGATCTGGAAGAAGTCGGTGGCGTCGCTGGCCGTCTTCGACAACAGGATGAACATGTGGTCTTGCCACAGCGGCATGCCGGGCTCGGCTGCCGGCCGCAGCGAGCGCCGTGACAGGAAGAACGACGTCGACATGATGTCGAAGCTGAGGCCGAGCTTGCGCGCCAGCGCCAGGCCGCGCGGGACGTTGGGCGATTCCATGTAGCCGAAGGTCAGCCTGACACGCATGAAGCTGGGCGACAGGCATTCCACCACCGCGCGCTGGTCGTCCGGCACCCGCGGCTCGTCGGCGCTGGCGACGGTGACGATCACGTTCTTCTCGTGCAAAACCTTGTTGTGCTTGAGGTTGTGCAGCAGGGCGCTGGGCGCGGTTTCGGCGTCGGTGGTCAGGAACACCGCGGTGCCGGGCACGCGCGGCGGCGGCCGGCGCTCCAGCGAGGACACCAGGCCGGTGAGCGCGACGTGGGACTTGCGGGTCTTGTCGAACAGGATGCGCGAGCCCTTGACCCAGGTCCACATCAACAGCGCCAGGAACAGGCCGAGCGCCACCGGCACGTAGCCGCCCTGCACGAACTTCAGGGTGTTGGCGACCACGAACGACAGGTCGATGAACAGGAACGGCACGATCAGGGCGGCGGCGGCGGCGCGGTGCCAGCCCCACACCTTCCAGATCACGATGAAAGCCAGCATGGCATCGACCGCCATCGACGAGGTCACCGCGATGCCGTAGGCGGCGGCGAGGTCGCTGGACCGCTGGAACAGCAGCACCAGCGTCACCACGCCGGCAAGCAGGAACCAGTTGACCCGCGGCATGTAAAACTGTCCGGCATGGCTCTCGGAGGTGTGGAGCACGGCGAGCCGCGGCATCAGCCCGAGCTGAACCGCCTGGCGGGTGAGCGAGAACGCGCCGGTGATGACGGCTTGGCTGGCGATCACGGTGGCGAGCGTCGCCAGCACGATCATCGGCGCCAGCCCCCACTCCGGCGCCATGCGGTAGAACGGGTTCTCGATGGCCTCGGGGTGGGCGAGCACCAGCGCGCCCTGGCCGAAATAGTTCAGCACCAGCGCCGGAAAAACGAAGCCGATCCAGGCCAGCCGGATCGGCTTCCTGCCGAAATGGCCGAGGTCGGCGTAGAGCGCCTCGGCGCCGGTCACGGCGAGGCACACCGCGCCGAGCGTGATCAGCGCCACCTTGCCGTGGGCGAACAGAAACGCCACGCCTTCCAGCGGGTTGAGCGCCGCGAACACCGCCGGATCGTCGGTGATGTGGCTCAGCCCGGTGGCGGCCAGCGTTGCGAACCACACCGCCATGATCGGCCCGAAGAACGCCGCCACCCGCCCGGTGCCGCTGCTCTGAACCGCGAACAGCGCGGTCAGGATCACCAGCGTGACCGGAACCACCACCGGCTCCAGCGCCGGGGCGATCAATTCCAGGCCCTCGACCGCCGACAGCACCGAGATCGCCGGGGTGATGATCGAATCGCCGTAGAACAGCGCCGCGCCGGCGATGCCGAGTAAAATGACGGTGTTGCCGCCGCGGCCGAGCGCGCGTTGCGCCAGCGCAACCAGCGTCAGCGTGCCGCCCTCGCCGTGGTTGTCGGCCCGCAGCAGGATGACGACGTATTTCACCGTCACCACCAGGATCAGCGACCACAAGATCAGCGACAGGATGCCGATCACCGCGGCACGGTCGACCGCGCCATGGCCGCTGGCGGCGACCACGGCCTCGCGGAAGGCGTAAAGCGGGCTGGTGCCGATATCCCCGAACACCACGCCGAGCGAGCCGAGGGCCATGACGCCCAGCCCCGCGGTGACGTGGTGCTCGCGTGAGTTCGGCGATTGCTCCGGCGTTTCACGGCCCGGCTGGGCGTCCATCACGTCGTTCATGACCACGGTATTGTTTTGCAGGCGTGTTGCCGGAGGCAAATCCTGTCGTTGTTTCCGGAGAACCGACGACGATCCGCCGCGCCGATCGGCCGGCCGCCTCGTCGATCTGTCGCGATTCGCGTACGAACTCACATTTGCGGAAAACACAGGCCGTCATGGCGCGACCGCCGCCATGGGCGCGTGCTTTACGACTGTTCGCAAGCCCGTTCAATCCTGCCCGCCGAAATCCCCGCGCCGCTCAGGGCGCCGGACAACATCGACCAGGAGGCAATGTTCCGCCTTTCGCGCCGCTCAAGCTGAAGGTGAGGCGGCGCCGCCTCCGAACCGGCGCGCGACGTAATCCTCGACCATCGCCTCGAAATCGGCGGCAAGGGTCGGCCCGCGCAGCGTTGCCGCCTTCTTGCCGTCGACAAACACCGGCGCGGTGGGGGCCTCGCCGGTGCCGGGCAGCGAGATGCCGATGTCGGCATGCTTCGATTCGCCGGGGCCGTTGACGATGCAGCCCATCACCGCAACTTGCAGCGTCTCGACGCCGGGATACGTCTTCTTCCACTCCGGCATCCGGCTCAGGATGTAGGATTGGATGTCCTTGGACAGTTCCTGGAAGGTGGTCGAGGTGGTGCGGCCGCAGCCGGGACACGAGGCGACCAGCGGCACGAACGTGCGAAAGCCCATGGTCTGCAGGATTTCCTGGGCGACCTTGACCTCCAGCGCGCGGTCGGCGCCCGGCTCCGGCGTCAGCGAGACGCGGATGGTGTCGCCGATCCCCTCCTGCAGCAGCACCGACAGCGCCGCCGCCGAGGCGACGATGCCCTTGGAGCCCATGCCGGCCTCGGTGAGGCCGAGGTGGATGGCGTAGTCGGAGCGCCGCGCCAGCTCGCGATAGACCGCAATCAGGTCCTGCACCGCCGACACCTTGCCCGACAGTACGATGCGATCGCGCGTGAGCCCGATGTCCTCGGCCCGCGCCGCCGACAGCAGCGCCGACTGCACCATCGCCTCGCGGGTCACCGCGCGCACGTCGATCGGCGTGTCGGATCGGGCGTTGATGTCCATGAGGTGGGTCAGCAGCTCCTGGTCGAGCGAGCCCCAGTTGACGCCGATCCGCACCGCCTTGCCGTACCTGGCTGCGAGTTCGACGATCGTGGAGAACTGCTTGTCCTTCTTGTCCTTGAAGCCGACGTTGCCGGGGTTGATGCGGTACTTCGCCAATGCCTCGGCGCACGCCGGGTATTCGGCGAGCAGCTTGTGGCCGACATAATGGAAGTCGCCGATCAACGGCACGTCGACGCCCATGCGGTCGAGCCGCTCGCGGATATGGGGCACCGCGGCGGCGGCCTCCTCGCGGTCGACGGTGATGCGCACCAGCTCCGAGCCGGCGCGGGCGAGCGCGGCCACCTGCTCGGCGGTGCCGGCGGCGTCGGCGGTGTCGGTGTTGGTCATCGACTGGACGACGACCGGCGCCGAGCCGCCCACCATCACCCCGCCGACCATCACCGCCACCGACTGGCGCCGGGGCTTGGGCGCCGCCTGGGAGCCTGGATGGATCGTCGCGTCGATCGAGGCTGTCTCGATCGGGGGGGGCACGGGCGCGTTCATGGGCAACACTCCGTTGGTCGGCGTCGAGGTAGAAGAGCGCACCGTTACAGTCAATGCGAACCTCTCCGGGGCGCCGGGCGGCGCTTCGCCGGGAACGGATCGCTCACAGCCGCCGGCAGGTCGCGCACAAGCCCGGCACCTCGATCACCGGCGCCCGCGGCAGGAAGCCCTGGCCGGCGGCGGCGTCGTGGACGGCACGCTGCAACTCGGGCGAACTCGCCTCGGCGGTCGAGCCGCAGCGCTCGCAGATCAGGAATACAACCGTCTCTCCGGCACCATGGCGGTGCTTGCAGATCAGGAAGGCGTTGCGGCTCTCGAGCCGGTGGACGAACCCCTCCGCCACCAGGAAGTCGAGCGCGCGGTAGACCGAGATCGGGGCCGGGCGGTCGCCATGCCGGCCGAGCAGGTCGATGATGTCGTAGGCGCCGAGCGGCAGGCCGCGCCGGGCCAGCGCCTCCAGCACCCGCCGCCGCATCGGGGTCAGCCGCCGCTCGCGGCCGGTGCAGGCTGCCTCGACGTCCGCCACAATCGCCGCGGCGTCGCGCGGCGGGCCGCAGGTCCGCGGCCCGTCATGGCCCGCGCTGGCGTGAGCCTCGCACGGCTGGCCTTCGCTCAGGACGTCGGGATGGTTGGGAGCGGACATTGCGGCATCATACACCGGTCGGCGCTCAGCGCATCCTGGCCGCCGCCGCGGCGAGGTGAGAGCTTATGGCGAGGCGACTCTTGCGACCCGGCGAAATCCTGCTGTCTGGAGAGATATGACCATGGCCACCGTGCATCGCCAGAGCGCCGGGCCGTTGATCGAGGTGGTGGTGGCCGACATCACCACGCTCGAGGTCGACGCCATCGTCAACGCCGCCAATGCGCGGCTCGCCGGCGGCGGCGGGGTCGACGGCGCCATCCACCGCGCCGCCGGGCCCGAGCTGATCAAGGCCTGCCGGGCGCTCGGCGGCTGCCCGACCGGGGAGGCCAGGATCACGCCCGGCTTCCGGCTGAGGGCGCGCTTCGTCATCCACGCGGTGGGGCCGGTGTGGCGAGGGGGCGGGCAGAACGAGGACGCCCTGTTGGCCGGCTGCTACCGCTCTTCGCTCGCCCTGGCGCAGGAGCATAAGCTCGCCTCGATCGCGTTCTCGGCGATTTCGACCGGCATCTACGGCTTCCCGGCCGACCGCGCCGCGCGGATCGCGGTGGCGACGGCGCTGGCGGGCTTGGCTGAGGTTTGGGTGCCGGAGCGAGTGACGTTCTGCTGCTATTCGGAGGACTCGGCTTTGAAACACCTGGCGGCGCTTGAAGGCATCGGCTGAGCGAGGAGGTCTTTTCTTCCCGGTCTCGGCAGCTATAACCCGCTCCCCGTTCCCGCCCGTCCTTGCCCCGCTTCGGCCCACGGCCGGCGCTTTGCGCCGGGTGGCCGTTTCGCCTGCGAAAGACCGATGACACCGACCCCCCGCCGCCTCCCGCCTGGCCGTCATTGCGGCATCGATTTCGGCACCTCCAACTCCACCCTCGGCATTGCCGACGGCGCCGCGCGCCTCGTTGCGCTGGAAGGTGCCGCGACCGACCTGCCGACCGCGGTGTTCTACGGCACCGAGCATGACACCCGCTTCCTGATCGGGCGGGCGGCGGTCGCCGCCTATGTCGAGGGCCATGGCGGGCGGCTGATGCGCTCGCTGAAGTCGGTGCTCGGCACCGCGCTGATCGAGGAGACCACCCAGGTTCACCGCCGCCGCGTTGCCTTCCGCGACATCGTCAGCGCCTTCGTGCGCGAGGTGAAGACACGGGCGGAGCACCAGCTCGGCCAGCCGCTCGGCAAGGTGGTGATGGGTCGCCCGGTCCATTTCGTCGACGACGACACTGATGCCGACGCCCGCGCCGAGGCGACGCTGGCCGAGGTCGCCCATCAGGTCGGCTTCAGCGAGGTGTCGTTCCAGTTCGAGCCGGTGGCGGCGGCGCTGGCCTATGAGCAGGAGGTGGGGCGCGAGACGCTGGCCTTGATCGCGGATCTGGGCGGCGGCACCGCCGACTTTACGGTGGTGCGGCTTGGCCCGGAGCGGCGCAAGGCGCCCGACCGCGCCGCCGACCTCCTGGCCAATGACGGCGTGCGCATCGGCGGCACCGATTATGATCAGCGCCTCGCCATGGCGAGCGTGATGCCGCAGTTCGGCTTCGGCTCGCGCATGGCGCGCGGCGACATCGACGTGCCGGGCGGGCCCTATTGGGACCTTGCTACCTGGTCGCAGGTCAATCGGCTCTATGACGCCAAGGCGATTTCGCAGATCCGCTCCACCCGCCGCGACGCGGCGCAGCCGGAGCTGGTCGAGCGCCTGCTGCACGTCATTGAGGCGCGGCGCGGCCACGGCATCCTGATGGCGGTGGAGGCGGCCAAGATCGCGCTGTCAGCTGATGAGCGCGCCGCAATCGACTTGTCCTGGCTGGAGGCGGGCCTTGCCGCCGAAGCGAGCCGCGCCGGCTTCGAGGATGCCACGGCACGCCTCACCCGCCGCCTTGCCGACACCGTCCGGCGCTGCCTCAAAGCGGCGGGCCTTGAGGCGGCGGACGTCGACGCGCTGTTCTTCACCGGCGGCACCAGCGCCATCCCGGCGGTGCGCTCGGTGATCCGGGGTCTGGTGCCGCAGGCCGCGGTGGTCGACGGCGACCGCTTCGGCGCGGTCGGCACCGGCCTTGCCGTCGAGGCGCAGCGCCGCTACGGCTGAGCCTGCGCCCGGAACTTCACAGTGCCGGCGCGCGTTGGTGATCGGCGCATTCCGCGCTGGCGGAGGCCACCATGAATTTATCCAACGAAAGCCTGCTCGTCATCCTCGTGGTCGGGCTCATCGCCGGCTGGCTGGCCGGCCAGGTTTTCCGCGGCACCGGGTTTGGCCTGCTCGGCGACCTGGTGGTCGGGCTGCTCGGCGCCTTGTTCGGCGGCTGGCTATTGCCGCAGCTTGGCGTTCACCTCGGCGCCGGCATTGTCGCCGCCATCGTCAACGCCACCATCGGCGCGCTGGTGCTGCTGTTTCTCATCAGCCTCGTGCGCGGCGGCGGCGGCGGTTGGGGCTGGCGCAGCCGCTGGTAATATTCCAGCGGCGGCAGCCGAACGCTGACCTATCGCCGGTCATCGACGTTGAAAGCCACGCGGCAAGGCCGCGTGGCTTTTGTCGTTATGCCCACTCGCGCACGTCGACGAACCGCCCGGCGATCGCCGCCGCTGCCGCCATCGCCGGCGAGACCAGGTGGGTGCGGCCCTTGAAGCCCTGGCGGCCCTCGAAATTGCGGTTGGAGGTCGAGGCGCAGCGCTGGCCCGGCTTGAGCTTGTCCGGGTTCATGGCGAGGCACATCGAGCAGCCCGGCTCGCGCCACTCGAAACCGGCGGCCTTGAAGATCGCATCCAGCCCCTCGGCCTCGGCCTGCGCCTTCACCAAGCCCGAGCCCGGCACGATCAGCGCCCGCACGGCCGGATGCACGGTCTTGCCGCTCGCGATCTTGGCGGCCTCCCGCAGATCCTCGATGCGGCCATTGGTGCAGGAGCCGACGAACACCACGTCGACGGCGATGTCGGTGATCTTCTGGCCGGGCTTCAGGCCGATATAGTCCAGCGCCCGCCACTTGGAGGCGCGCTTGTTCTCATCTTGGATGTCGTCGGGGTTCGGCACCACGCCGGCGACCGACACCACGTCCTCGGGGCTGGTGCCCCAGGTCACGATCGGCGGCAAATTGGCGCCGTCGAGCCTCAGCTCGTGGTCGAAGTGGGCGCCGTCGTCGCTGCGCAGCGTCTCCCAGTAGCGCAGCGCGGCGTCCCAGTGGGCGCCCTTGGGGGCCTTGGGGCGGTCCTTGATATAGGCGAAGGTCTTTTCGTCGGGCGCGATCATGCCGGCCCGCGCGCCGCCCTCGATCGACATGTTGCAGACCGTCATGCGGCCTTCCACCGACAGCGCCCGGATCGCCTCGCCGGCATATTCGATCACCGAGCCGGTGCCGCCGGCGGTGCCGATCTCGCCGATGATGGCGAGCACGACGTCTTTCGCGGTGACGCCGGCCGGTAGTTGGCCGTCCACCGTGACCCGCATGTTCTTGGCCTTCGACTGGATCAGCGTCTGGGTGGCGAGCACGTGCTCGACCTCGGAGGTGCCGATGCCGTGGGCCAGCGCGCCGAACGCGCCGTGGGTCGAGGTGTGGCTGTCGCCGCACACGATGGTGGTGCCGGGCAGGGTGAAGCCCTGCTCGGGGCCGACGACGTGGACCACGCCCTGGCGGACGTCGATCTCGCTGTAATACTCGATGCCGAAATCGCGGGCGTTGTCGGCCAGCGTCGCGACCTGCAGCGCGCTCTCGGGATCGTCGATGCCCTTGGTGCGGTCGGAGGTCGGCACGTTGTGGTCGACCACGGCGAGGGTCTTCTGCGGTGCGCGCACCTTGCGGCCGGCGACGCGCAGCCCCTCGAACGCCTGCGGGCTGGTCACCTCATGAACGAGGTGGCGGTCGATATAGAGCAGGCAGGTCCCGTCCGGCTGCACCTCGACCAAATGGTCGTCCCAGATCTTGTCGTAGAGCGTACGGGGCTTGGTCATCGGATCGCGAACTCGTGAACGGGCGCACCGCGCCGCAAGTATGAACGGAGTGGCGCGGGGTATCACGCGGCTTCGGCGGGCGCAACGTGGCACGAATCAACATGGTGCGATGGCCGTGGCCTGCCGCCGCGCCGCGGCGCTGCGCCCGCGTCGCCGGAGCAATTTACCGCGCGAGCATGGCCGTAGGCAGTCCTCCGGGGTTTGATTGCCGGCGCCGCCTTGCGCAGGATTGCCCAAGGGACATTCCGGACCGCCGCGCGGGCTTTAGTAAGACTACGCGGATCGGGACGGCCCACACAGTCTTGCCGGATTTGACGTGCTCAGAGTCCGGCCAATGCAATCCTGCAGGACCACACCGGCCGCAGGATTTCCGAGCCCGCCGGGCTCGGAGCCGGAAATCCTCCGGCCAAAATTATGCAGGGAAGAGCTTCGCGGCCCCTAGGCCGGGCGAGGCGACGAGGACCAGGAATGCTCGCAGTCGGGCGGGATTACCCGCCGTTGACGCCGCACTTGACCGTGACCGACGCGGCCGCGGCGATGACGTTTTATCGGAATGTGTTCGACGCGGTGGAGCGGCGCTGCCTGCCCGGTCGCGCCGGCGGGGTGGCCCACGCCGAGCTGACCATCAATCGCGGCCTGATCGTGCTGTCGGATACCGAAAGCGAGGCGGAGACGACGGCGCCGCCATTGCCCGGCGAGGGTGCCTCGGTGTCGCTCCGGCTGATGCTGCCGTCGATCGAACTGGTCGATGCCTGGTACGCGCGCGCGGTCTCCAACGGCGCGGCGCCGGAAATGGCGCCGACCAACGCCTATTGGGGGCTGCGCTTCGCGGCGGTGCGCGATCCGTTCGGCCACCGCTGGATCCTGCAGGCGCGCAACGAAGCCAGGTAGTCGTTGCCGCGGGCACGACGCGGTCCTCCGGGCTGCCGACGCCCCCGGCCCGTTGCACGAAAAATGAAAACGGCCCGCATTGCCGAGGCAGCGGGCCGTTTGATCGTCAAGGCGCTGGAGGCGGAGCTGCGAGCCCCGCCGGCCAGCGGACGGGCTCGATCACTTCTTGGCCTTGTTGGCCTTGTCGGTGTTGTCGGTGCGCTCGGCGATGCGGGCCGACTTGCCGCGGCGATCGCGCAGATAATAGAGCTTGGCGCGGCGGACCTTGCCGCGGCGGACCAGCTTGATCGAGTCGATCAGCGGCGAGTAGAGCGGAAACACGCGCTCGACGCCCTCGCCGTAGGAAATCTTGCGGACGGTGAAGCTCTGGTTGAGGCCGCCGCCGTTGCGGGCGATGCAGACACCCTCATAGGCCTGCACGCGCGAGCGGTCGCCTTCCACCACCTTCACGTTGACGATGACGGTGTCGCCCGGCTGGAACGTCGGAATCTCCTTGCTCGCGGAGAGCTTGGCAATCTGTTCCTGGTCGAGCTGTTCGATGATGTTCATGACATGACTCCGTGCGCGGACCTTTGGGTCACCCAAGGACCGCGAGCGCTTTGGCACGCTGTTTTCAGTTGGGACGGGCGTCCATACACGAAGCGGCCGCGCCTGTCATGCGTTTCCGGCCACGTAGGCAGCGAACAGGTCCGGCCTTCGCGCCTTCGTCAGCCGCTCGGCCTCCGCCTTCCGCCACGCCGCCACCTTGGCGTGGTCGCCGGAGGTGACGACCTCCGGGATGCCGCGGCCCTCGAACAGCTGCGGGCGGGTATATTGCGGGTATTCGAGCAGGCCGGACGAAAAGCTCTCCTCGGTGCCCGACTCGGCGTTGCCCATCACCCCGGGGATCAGCCGCACGCAGGCGTCGAGCAGCGCCATCGCCGCGATCTCGCCGCCCGACAGCACGTAGTCGCCGATCGAGACCTCCTGAAGGGCGCGGGCCTCGATCACGCGCTGGTCGACCCCTTCGAACCGGCCGCACACCACCACGACGCCGGGGCCGGCGGCGAGCGCGCGCACGGCCTGTTGCGTCAGCGGCACGCCGCGCGGCGACATCAACAGGCGCGGCCTGGGATCGCCTTCGGGCGCGATCGCGTCGATCGCCCGCGCCAGCACGTCGGCGCGCATCACCATGCCGGCGCCGCCGCCGGCCGGGGTGTCATCGACCGAGCGGTGGCGGTCGAGCGCAAAGCCGCGGATGTCGGTGGCGGCGAGCGCCCACTTGCCGTCGTTGAGCCCGCGCCCGGCCAGCGACAGCCCGAGCGGTCCGGGAAACGCCTCGGGGAACAGCGTCAGGATGTCGGCGCGCCAGCTCATGCTGCCAGTCCGGGCCCGGTCAACGCGGCGAGATCGAAGCCGGCGAAGTCAGGGCGGGTTTCGATGACGTGGGGATTGCCGGCGAACGCCGCCGCCGGCAGCGTGGTGGTCAGCGCCACCGCGCGCATGCCGGCGCGCCTGGCGGCCTCGACGCCGAGCGGGGCATCCTCGAACACCAGGCAGGCAGCGGGCTCGACCGCCATCAGCTCGGCCGCCTCCAGGAACATATCGGGCGCCGGCTTGCCGGGCAGGCCGAGCGCCGGCGATACCACGGCGCGAAAATGGCGGCGGATGCCCAAGCCATCGAGGATGAAATCGATGTTGGGCGGCGGTGCCGCGGTCGCTACCGCCATCGGCAGGCCGCGACGGCCGGCCTCGGCCAACAGCGCTGCGGTGCCGGCGGTGAGCCGGCGCTGCGGCAGGAACAGCTCGCGGTAGATCGCCTCTTTCTCCTCGCCGAGCGCGACCAAGTCTGCGCGCGAGCGCTGCGGCTCGAGGTCGGCCAGGATGTCGAGGTCGGTGCGGCCGGCGGTGCGGTCGAAGAAGCTCGGCTGGTCGAACGGCAGGCCGCGGCGGGCGTGCCATTCGCCCCACGCCGCGGTGTGGGCGGCCATGTTGTCGACCAGCGTACCATCCATGTCGAAGATCAGCGCGCGGACGGGGGAGGGCGAAACGCTCACGGGCGGGGGCTCCGGGATCGGCGCGGCGCCGGCGGCACCACGACGTCGGCTGAGGCGAGGGTGAGGTAGCCGGCGCCGAGGTCGACCGAAGGCACCATCGCTTTGGTGAACGGCACCATCTGGCTGGTTTTGCTGCCGGTCGGCGCGATGTCGAGAATATCGCCGGCGCCGAAGTTCTGCACCGCCACCACCTTGCCGACGATATCGCCGGACGGGGTGCGGGCCTCAAGGCCGATCAGGTCGGCGTGATAAAACGTCTCCTCGTCGTCGATGGCGGGGAGGCGGGCGCGGGGGACGAACAGATCGGTATTGCGATGCGCCTCGGCGTCGTCGCAGCTGGCGATCTCGGCCAGGCGGGCGACAAAACCCTCGCCGTGCGGGCGAAGGCTGGTGAGCGAGAAGGTGCGGGTGCCGGCCTGGTCCTCGAACGGTCCCAGCGTGCGGAGGGCGTCGGGGTCCTCGGTGAAGACCAGCAGACGCACCTCGCCGCGCACACCGTAAGTGCCGGCGATGCGGGCGACGCAGACGCGGGATTCGCCGGCCGCCGGCTCCGGTCGGGGCGGGATGTCGCCGGACATCGCGGAGCCTCCGTCAATCGAACGTGGCGTCCCGGGCGAGCGGCTTTGCCGTGACCCGGGACGACAGCTGGGCATTAGAGCATTCTCCGCAAAAGTGGGAACCGGTATTGCGGAAGAGAATGCGACAACTCAAAGACTTAGAACGTCCGCTTGTTTCAATCGGATCGGCGGACGCTCTAGACGGTTTCCGGGCGATCACGTCGTGATGTCCGAAAACAACCTCGCCGAACCCCCTTTGATCAGAAGGGATATTTCGGCGACCGGAGACCGAAACTCCGGCCTGATCGGCCGGATTTCGGATCACTCGGCGGCAGCGGCCGCCGCAGCGGCGGCCTCGGCGGCGGCGCGCTCCTGGGCCTTCTTCTTCGGCTTGGCCTTCTCGGGGTTCGAGCGGGCCTTGCGGGTCAGGAGGCCGGCGGCGTCGAAGAAGCGGGCGACGCGGTCGGTCGGCTGGGCGCCCTTGGCGAGCCAGGCCTTCACCGCCTCGACGTCGAACTGGACGCGGGTGCCTTCGTCCTTGCCGCGCAGCGGGTCATAGGTGCCGAGCTTCTCCAGGAAGCGGCCATCGCGCGGCGCGCGCTCGTCGGCGAGAACAATCGCGTAGTGCGGGCGCTTCTTGGTGCCGCGGCGGGCGAGGCGGATCTTGAGAGACATGTTGGCAGTCCTTTCCAATCTCGAACGTTAAGTCCAGGAAATCACTTCTTTTTCGTTCCGAACGGCAGGCCGGGGAAGCGCCCCGGCAGCCCCGGCAGACCGGAGGGCGGGCCGCCCGGCATGCCGCCGGGCAGCGCCTTGCCGAAATCCTTGGGCAGCTCCGGCATCTTGTCGGCGAACGCCGCCGGGCCGCGGCGCTTGAACTCTTCCAGCATTTCCGGCGTCGGCTGGGGCATGCCGCCGCCGCCGAAGCCCAGCGCCCGGCCGATGCCGGCCAGCGGGCCGCGCTTGGCGCCGCCCATCGCCTTCATCATGTCGGCCATGCCGCGGTGCATCTTCAGCAGCCGATTGACCTCCTCGACCTTGGTGCCAGAGCCGGCCGCGATGCGGCGCTTGCGGCTGGCCTTGAGCAGGTCGGGGCTGCGGCGCTCCTGCGGCGTCATCGAATCGATGATGGCGCGCTGGCGGCGGAAGGTGGCATCGCTCATGCCGGAGGCTGCGATCTGGTCCTTCATCTTGGCGACGCCGGGCAGCATGCCGAGCACGCCGCCGACACCGCCGAGATTTTCCATCTGGGTGAGCTGGTCGCGCAGGTCGGCGAGGTCGAACGCGCCCTTTTGCATGCGGGCGGCCATCTTGGCCGCCTGTTCGGCATCGATGGCCTGCGCCGCCTTCTCGACCAGCGCGACGATGTCGCCCTTGCCGAGGATGCGGCCGGCGACGCGGGCGGGGTCGAAATCCTCCAGCGCGTCGGCCTTTTCGCCGGTGCCGAGCAGCTTGATCGGCTTGCCGGTGGCGTGGCGCATGGAGAGGGCGGCGCCGCCGCGGCCGTCGCCGTCGACGCGCGTCAAGACGATGCCGGTGATGCCCACCCGCTCCTCGAAGGCGCGGGCGGTGTTGACGGCGTCCTGGCCGGTCAGGGCGTCGGCGACCAGCAGCACCTCGTGCGGGGAAACCTGCTTCTTGACGTCGGCGACCTCGGCCATCAGCGCCTCGTCGACCGTGGTGCGGCCGGCGGTGTCGAGCAGCACCACGTCGAAGCCGCCGAGGCGGGCGGCCTCCATGGCGCGCTTGGCGATCTGCACCGGCTGCTGGCCGGTCACGATCGGCAGCGTCGCGATGCCGTTCTGCTCGCCCAGCACCGCGAGCTGCTCCATCGCCGCCGGGCGGCGGGTGTCGAGCGAGGCCATCAGCACCTTGCGCTTCATGCGCTCGGTGAGGCGGCGGGCGATCTTGGCGGTGGAGGTGGTCTTGCCCGAGCCCTGCAGGCCGACCATCAGGATCGCCACCGGGGCGGGGGCGTCGAGGTCGATGGCCTGGGCGTCGGAGCCCAGCGTCTTGATCAGCTCGTCGTGGACGATCTTGATCAGCATCTGGCCCGGCGTCACCGAGCGCAGCACCTCGGCGCCGACGGCGCGGACGCGCACGCGGTCGGTGAAGCTCTTCACGACGTCGAGGGCGACGTCGGCTTCCAGCAGGGCTCTGCGCACTTCGCGCATCGCCTCGTTGACGTCGCTCTCGGAGAGCGCGCCGCGCTTGGTCAGCTTTTCGAGAATGCCGCCGAGGCGGTCCGTCAGCGTCTCGAACATCGTCACCTCCGCCGCGGGATGCGGCATGCTCTGCCGGGGCCGGCAGACTCGGGCCTTGCGGCCGGGGCGACCGGCCATAACGCAAAACGCACCCGAGGGCGCATCGCGCTGTCGGGTGTTGACCTCCGGGCTTCGGACGCACGCGGGACGCGGGTGTCGCTGGCCCGGTCGGCGGCTCTTTACGAACGCCGGCTGGAAAGACCGGCTAGCTAAGCGCAGCGGGGGGCGGAGTCAAGGATGGAGCGGCTAGGAGCCATGGCCTGGACGTCAGGTTAACGGCGGTTTCGGGACTGCGGAAAGTCTCATAGCCGCGGCCTTTGAGCTTGACCTTCCACCGACGCCAGCTCGCCTCATCCTGATGAGCCCGCGACAGTGAGCGTCCCGAAGGATAAGGCGAACTTAAGAGCTGAGGTCGGCCCTATGGTTCGAGACGGCTGCGGAGCCTGTCATCGGGCGCGCCTGCAGCGCGACCCGGTGGCAGCCTCCTCACCATGAGTCCGAGAAAGGTCAGCCTTCAGGGCCTCGGGTATAAACCATCAAACGGGACGCGATCCCCCTGCGCAACCCGTTGGCCGCGCAGGGGGGCGTTTCAGATCAAAGCAGATCGAAGCGGTCTGCGTTCATCATCTTGGTCCAGGCGGCGACGAAGTCCGTCACGAACTTCTCCTTGTTGTCGTCCTGGGCATAGACCTCGGCATAGGCGCGCAAGATCGAGTTCGATCCGAACACAAGATCGACGCGCGTCGCCGTCCACTTCACCGTGCCCGACTTGCGATCCTGGATTTCATAGAGGTTCGGACCGGTGGGCACCCATTGGTTGGCCATATCGGTCAGGTTGACGAAGAAGTCGGTGGTCAGCGCGCCCTCGCGGTCGGTGAAGACACCGTGCTTGGTGCCGCCGTGATTGGTGCCGATCACACGCATGCCGCCGACCAGCGCTGTCATCTCAGGCGCGGTCAGGCCCATCAGCTGGGTGCGATCCAGCATCAGCTCTTCGGCGCTGACGACGTAATCCCCCTTCAGCCAGTTGCGATAGCCATCGGCCACCGGCTCCAGCACGGCGAAGGATTCGACGTCGGTTTCGTCCTGCACGGCGTCGCCGCGGCCCGGCGCGAACGGCACGGTCACGTCGAAGCCTGCCGCTTTGGCGGCGATCTCGACACCGACATTGCCCGCAAGCACGATCACGTCGGCAAGGCTCGCTCCGGCCTCCTTGGCGATGCCGTCCAGCACGTTCAACACCTTGGCCAGACGGGCGGGCTCGTTGCCGTCCCACTCCTTTTGCGGGGCAAGGCGGATGCGTGCGCCATTGGCGCCGCCGCGCATGTCCGAGCCGCGGAAGGTGCGGGCGCTGTCCCAGGCGGTCGACACCAGTTCGGATACCGTGAGGCCGCTCGAGGCGATCTTGGCCTTCACCGCCGCGACATCATAGTTGGTGCGGCCGGCGGGCACCGGATCCTGCCAGATCAGGTCCTCGCCGGGCACGTCCGGCCCGACGTAGCGCACCTTCGGCCCCATGTCGCGATGGGTCAGCTTGAACCATGCGCGGGCGAAGACTTTCGAAAAGTAATCCGGATCGGCGTAGAACCGCTCCGCAATCTTGCGATAGTCCGGGTCCATCTTGATGGCCATGTCGGCATCGGTCATCATCGGGTTGCGGCGGATCGTGGGGTCCTCGACGTCAACCGGCTTGTCTTCTTCCTTGATGTTGATCGGCTCCCACTGCCAAGCCCCGGCCGGAGACTTTTTCAGTTCCCAGTCGTAGGTCAGAAGCAGATAGAAATAACCATTGTCCCACGTCGTCGGATGGGTGGTCCATGCGCCTTCGAGGCCGCTGGTCACTGTATCGCGGCCCACGCCGCGGCTGGTGCGGTTGATCCAGCCGAGGCCCTGATCCTGCACATCGGCGCCCTCCGGATCGGGGCCCAGATTGGTGGCGATGCCATTGCCGTGGCACTTGCCGACGGTGTGGCCGCCCGCGGTCAGGGCCACGGTTTCCTCGTCGTTCATCGCCATCCGCTTGAACGTCACGCGAACGTCCTGCGCGGTGCGCAGCGGGTCGGGCGTGCCGCCAACGCCTTCAGGGTTGACGTAGATCAGGCCCATCTGCACGGCGGCGAGCGGGTTCTCAAGGCCTTCGCGGCTTTCGCCGACATAGCGCGTGGAGCCCAGCCATTCCTTCTCCGATCCCCAATAGACGTCCTTTTCAGGGTGCCAAATGTCATCGCGGCCGAAGCCGAAACCGAAGGTCTTCAGACCCATCGACTCGTAAGCGATGGTGCCGGCCAGGATGATCAGGTCGGCCCAACTGATCCTGTTCCCGTATTTTTTCTTGATCGGCCACAGCAGGCGGCGGGCCTTATCGAGGTTGACGTTGTCCGGCCACGAGTTCAGCGGCGCAAACCGCTGATTGCCGGTGCCGCCGCCGCCGCGACCGTCGGCCGTGCGGTAGGACCCGGCGGCGTGCCAGGCCATGCGGATCATCAGCCCACCGTAATGGCCCCAGTCTGCCGGCCACCACTCCTGGCTGTCGGTCATCAGCGCGGTCAGATCCCGCTTCAGCGCGGCAAAATCGAGCTTTTTGACTTCTTCGCGGTAGTTGAAGCCCTTGAGTGGGTTGGTCTTGGTGTCGTGCTGGTGGAGGATGTCGAGGTTCAGCGCATTTGGCCACCAATCCATCACGGTGGTGCCGATTGCGGTGTTCGCGCCATGCATCACCGGGCATTTCCCGGCGCCCACGATTTTATTTTCAGCCATGCCATTCTCCCTCATCTGGCGACAGCGTTGGTGCGAAACGTATCCGTGTTGTCCTCGCACAGGGACGACTCGCCGCCTGCAGTCTCCCGCTGCCTCGTGGTTGCATAGCAGCACTGCTCCATAAAGCGAATTTTCATTTACTTATTGATACGATAGGTATCGCTTATGGCTGGACTATCGATGCGACACCTACGCTATTTCGAGGCGCTCGCCCAGCATGGGCATTTCGGGCGTGCGGCCGAGGCCTGCGCCATTTCGCAGCCGGCGCTGTCGTTGCAGATGAAGGAGCTGGAAGACCTGCTCGGCGCGCCGCTGATCGAACGCGGCACGCGGCAGATTCGGCTGACCGGTCTGGGCGAGGTCTTTGCCGAGCGCGCGCGCGACATCCTCAGGGCGGCGGATGACCTTGGCGACCTCGCCCGCGCGTCGCTCGGCCCGCTGCGCGGGCGTTTTCGCGTCGGCATCATCCCGACGGTCGCCCCGTATCTGCTGCCAGCGATCATCCAGAGCCTGACGGAGCATTTTCCGGGCCTTGACGTCAGGCCGCGCGAAGCGGTGACGCAGACGCTGGTGGAGGGGCTGATCGAAGGCCGGCTGGACACCGCCATAGTCGCATTGCCGTTGTCGGAGCCGAGCCTGCACGAGCACGCGCTGTTCGAGGAAGAGTTCGTTCTGGTGCGCCCGAAGGAGGATGCTTCAAAGCCGGTGCCCAATCCGGAAACGCTGCGCGAGATGCGCCTTCTTCTGCTGGAGGAGGGGCATTGCTTCCGCGATCAGGCGCTGTCCTTCTGCAAGATGCCGTCGTCGATGACGCGCAATCTCATGGAAGGCAGTTCTCTCACCACCTTGGTGCAGATGGTCGGCGCCGGTATCGGCGTCACCCTGATCCCGGAAATCGCCGTCGCGATCGAAACCCGGTCCGCGGCGGTCTCGGTGGCGCGGCTCGCGCAGCCGTGTCCGACACGTAGGCTGGGCATGGTCTGGCGCAAAACCACCCCGCTGTCCGAGCAGTTCGCGTCCGTCGCCGAGGCCGTACGTCAGTCCGCTCTGGCCCATTTGGCGTTATCGGCCGGATGATACCGGTGGCCCTGAGGGGCGACCTTTCGTGGCCTCATGCTGAGGAGGCTGCCACCGGGTCGCGCCGCAGGCGCGCCCGATGCCAGGCTCCGCAGCCGTCTCGAAGCATGGGCCGAAGGCCGACGTCAGCGTCGCCTCATCCTTCGAGACGCGGTCTTGCGACCGCTCCTCAGGATGAGGCGAGCCGACGTCGGCCAAAGGTCAAATGTAAAGGCCGTTGGTATGATTCCACGGGAATATGCCATCGGTACCAACGGCCGCTGCCGCCGCCGTTGGTATAATTTTGCCGCCGGAATTCCGATTCGCCGGGGATGAAGCCGCCGGTCGTTCCGGGCGAAGCGAAGCTGAGACTCCGAACCCATGATCCGCGACGTTTCCGGCAACGGCAACGCGAGCAAGGTCGCGCCGCTACGGGCGATGCGGACGACGGCGCAAGGTCTCCGCCGCGGCCGGGCGGTCGGCCGGCCTTGGACGTCGGACGCCACGGCGCCGTGGCGCGCAGCGCGCACGGTTTCTGTTTAGACCCGGCTTAGACCCGGCCGGACAGCCGCTCCATCGCGGCGCGGAAGCGGGTGCGGATGCGGTCGCGATCGCGGTGGCGGCCCTCGCGCACCAGCTGGCGGCCGCCGACCCAGACATCGCGCACCGCCGCCGCGCCCGCCACGAACACCCAGACGTCGAGCACGCGATCGCCGCTTCGCCCGGCAAACGCGGGATGGCCGGTGTCGAGCACCACGACGTCGGCCGGCGCGCCGGCGGTGATGCCGCCGACCGGCTGCGCCAGCGCCTGATTGCCGCCGAGGCGCGCCAGGTCGAACAGCGCCCGGCCGGCGGAGGCGTCGGGCCGGACCAGTTGCGGCCGCGCGCGGTTGCGCTGGCGCTGGCTGTATTCCAGCGTCCGCAACAGGCCGGCCGGCGAGGTGCAAAGGTTCGAGCCGGTGCCGACCCCGATCCGCCCGCCCTCGTTGAGGAACGGCACGGCGTCGAACGCCGCCTCGCCGCGGTGCGCCTCCGCCACCGGGCACAGCCCGGCGACCGCGCCCGCCTTGGCGAGCCGCAGCCGCTCCTCGGCCGACAGCTGGAGCGGATGGATCAGACACCAGCGCTCGTCGACCGCGACCCAGTCGAGCAGATAGCTCGCCGGCCGCGCCCCGGTGACGGCGAGGCACTCGGCGACCTCGCGGTCGCTCGCGGCGAGCTGGATGTGGATCGGGCCGGCGGCGGCCTCGCGCGCCAACCTGCGGATGTCGCCGATCGTCACGGTGCGCAGCGAGTGGAAGGCGAGGCCGAGCCGGGTGCCGGGATAGAACGCCACGGTGAGCCGGGTCGCGCGCATCAGCTCGGCGAACCCGTCGAGGTCGTGGAGGAAGCGGCGCTGGCGCGGGGTGGCCGGGCACGGCCCGAAGCCGCCATGGACCTGCAGCACCGGCAGCAGCGTCAATGCGATGCCGGTCTGCTCGGCGGCGGCCACCACCTGGGCGTTGATCTCGGCAACGTCGGCATAGGGCCGCCCGTTGGGATCGAGGTGCAGGGTCTGGAACTCGCCGGCGGCGGTGAAGCCGGCCTCCAACATCTCGGCATAGGCCTGCGCGGCGATGGCCTCGACGTCGTCCGGGTTCAAAGCGGCGACGACGCGCGCGGCAAGTTCGGCAGCGGCGGCCTCGCCGTCGCGCTCGAGCAGGCCGGCCAGGGCGCGCTCGATAACGCAGGAGTGCAGGTTGGGCAGGCCGGGCAGCGCCACGCCGCCGATGCGCTCGGCCCCGTCGGCTGCCCCGCCGGGTTCAACCGTGGCGAAGTGCCCATCGGCGACGGTGACGAGCACCTCGCGCTGCCACCCGTCCGCGGTGAGCGCCGTTTCGAACAGAAGTTTGCGCGACGACGTCCCGAACATAGCCACCTTCGTGGACCATGCAGAGATAACCTGCCGGCAACTCCTAGGCGAGTGTCTTTTCGGCGGCGGCCGGCGTCGCGCGAGTTGGTGAACGAAAGGTCGGTCCGGCCGGCGCCGCGGCGCGGCCGCTACAACCGGATGCGGCGCTCGTAGAGGTCCGGCAGGTCGTTCTCGAACAGCACCACGTCGCCAGCGCGCAGATTGGCCTTGAGCCAGCCCATCGCGTCGGCAAACGTCTCGCACGGCACCACCGGGCGGTCCGGCGCGGCGCGGCGGAACGCGTCGATGAAGCTGTCGATGCGGTCGGGGATCACCGGCAGCAGCACGTCGACGTGGTCGGCCGCCACCCCGCCGAGCCGGGCGTGCTCCTCGTCGTGCATGGTGCCGAGCTCGACCATGCCGGGCGTCACCAGGATGCGCCGGCCGGTTTTGCCGACGATGAGGTCGAGCGAGGCCAGCGCCGCCGCGAACCCGACCGGGTTCGAATTGTAGGCGTCGTCGACCACGATCGAGCCGTCGGGCTGCGGCTTCACCTCCAGGCGGTGGGCGATCTGCGGCGTCGATTTCAGCGCGGTGACGAGGTCGTCGGGGTCGGCGCCGAGCGCGCACGCCGCCGCGAACGCCAGCGCCATGTTGCCGGCGTGGTGCAGGCCGTGCAGCGGCGCCTTGAGGGCGTAGGATTTGCCCTCCCACACCACGTCGGCCTCGACGCCCTGGCGGCTTTCGCGGGTGGCGAGCACCTTGAGCCGGGCCTCGGTCTCCGGCCCGACCACGATCACCTTGTCGGTGCCGCCGGCGAGGAACGCCTTGGCCGCGTCGAATCCGAGCACCTGGCCGGCGAGCACGGCGATGCCGCCGCGGGCGCGCGCCGCTGCCGGCAGCTCGAACTTGGCGCGGGCGACGGTGTCGAGCGACTTGAAGCGTTCGTAATGGGCCGGGCCGATGGCGGTGACGATGGCGAGATCGGGCGGCGCCAGCCTGCACAGCCGCTCGACCGAGCCCGGTCCGTAGGCGCCCATCTCGCAGACGAAGAAGCGGTGGTGCGGCGCGAGCTGCTCGCGCACGATGCGGGCGATGCCCATCGGGGTGTTGATGCTGCCAGGCGTCACCAGGGTCGGCGCCTGCATCGACAACAGGTGGCCGAGGATGTGCTTGACCGAGGTCTTGCCGAACGAGCCGGTGATGCCGACGGTGGTCGGCTTCAGCGTCTGGAGCTT
Organism: Blastochloris viridis; assembly: GCF_001402875.1. Taxonomy (NCBI): domain Bacteria; kingdom Pseudomonadati; phylum Pseudomonadota; class Alphaproteobacteria; order Hyphomicrobiales; family Blastochloridaceae; genus Blastochloris; species Blastochloris viridis. The sequence continues at coordinate 216,703 of NZ_CP012946.1, forward strand.
GTGGTGGGCCTCGGTCCAGAACCGCCGCTGCACCCGCGCCTCGAACGGCTTCAGCATCAGATTGCCGGCGATCAGCGCGAACGGAATCGCCTGCACCGCGGCGATCCAGGCCAGCAGCGGCAGTCCGGCGGCGACAATGGCGAGCACCACCGCCGCCTGCACCGCGCCGGCGGCGATCAGGATGCGGCGGGCGCGCTCGGTGATCGCCAGCGTCTTCTTGGCGACGCGGCGCGGATCGGACTCGCGCAGGCCCAGCACCACGAACGTCACCGCGCCGAGCACGGCGCCGATGGCGGCGACCAGCTCGTCCTCGGGCGCGTAGAACGCGATGCCCAGCACCGCCATCGCCACGGTGGCGCGGATGTCGACGGTGAAGGTGCGCAGCAGCCAGCCGAGAAAGCGGGCGCCGTCGTATTCCTCCTGCTGGAAGACGTGGAGATAGGTCAGCGCGCGCCGCCAAGCGAAGAAGGCGAAGCCGCCGGCGAGGACGAACTGGGCAATCACGGTCAGGACAACCATCCGAGCCCCTTCAGGAAGGTCTGGATCTGGAACAGGGTTTGCGGCCGGGCCGAGCCCAGCACGGTGAAGTGGTCCTGGCGCTCCAGGAGCACCAGCTTGGAGGCGGGGATCAACGCGTTGAGGCGCTCGCCGAGCTCGGGCGGGGTGTCGGTGTCGGCGCTGCCGTAGATCAACAGCGTCGGCGCCCGGACCTGGCGCGCCACCTCGGCCAGGTCCTCGCGGACGGCGGCGAGGAACACCGCGCGCAGCGCGCCGGCGCCGGCATAGTCGGCGCTGCCGAAGCGGGCGCGCAGGCGCTCGCGCGCCGGCCCTTCGGGCACCAACAGCTTCAGCGCCTTGAAGGTGCGCACCTTGAGCCACATCCACGCCCGCTGCTGCGGCGAGCGCCGCCGCTTGAGGCCGGCGGCGGCGATCAGGCACAGCGCGTCGACCAGATCGGGGTGGCGGGCGGCGAGCTGCAGCCCGACCCGCGTGCCGAACGAGTGGCCGATCCACACCCGCCGGCCGGGCGGCAGGGTGGCCAGCCAGCCGGCGACGGCGTCGGCATAATCGGCGGTGGTCCACGTCGCCGGCGGCGGCGGGCTCGACCCGAAGCCGGGAAAGTCGATCAGGGTGGAGCGGCCCCAGCGGCGCGCGCTCTCGGCCAGCGGCGCCATCGCCGCGCCGGAGTGGCCCCAGCCGTGCGCCCAGATCAGGTGCAGCCCGCCCTCGCCGGCATCGCCGAGATGGACGAGGTGGACCGGCGCGCCGGCCATCACAACGGTTTCAGCGGTCATGAGGTGGCCTTATCACGGCGCCAGCACCGGCCGGTAGAAGGCGCGCGCGCCGTTGCCGACCACCGCCGCCCACAGCTTGGTGCCGAGGTCGAAATGCCAGTATTCTTCAGCGTAATTGGTGAAGCCCTCCGCCGCCATGGCGTGGGTGAGGATGCGGCGGGCGAGCAGGCGGGGGTCGTCGGCGCGGACCCGCCCGGCGTCGAACTCGCGCTCGAAGAAATCGGTCTCGCTGCGCTCGCCGGCATGGTCGAAGCCGGCGCCGAAATCGAGCAGCGTGTCGGTCTCGCGCAGCCGCAGCACCAGATCGACCGCGCCGCCGGTCAGATGCGGCGGCCACGAACCCGGATCGTTGAGGTCGAACCCGCGCGGGTCGGCGATGAAGGTCGCGACCTCGTGGGCGATCTGCACGTCCGGCCAGGACGGGTTGTCGCGCCGGACCTTGCGCTCGTAGAAGGTCCACAGCCCGCGCTGGGTGAGGAGCGGCCGCCAGCCGTCGTGCAGCCACAGCGCCAGGCCGTGGGGGGCCAGCGCGCGCTCGACCCGTATCAGCGCCTCGGCCACGCCCTGGCGGACCAGCAGGTCCGGGATGGCGCCCTCGATCGGCCCGCCATAGGGCGGGTTGCGGCCGTCGCGAATCGCGTAATAGCATTCGCCGACGAGGCCGAAGGCGCGGGCCTCGACCAGCGGCTCGCGGCTGCGGCCGTCGGTGCCGTCGAACGGCACCTGGCGCGCGCGAACCATGGCGCCCCGCCCGACCTTGGGAACGGGGCGGCTGGCGTCGGGATGGCTTTTCAGCCAAACGGGACTCACTATTGCCATGACTTGAGCGTTGTAGGACGACGGCTTGGCCCGGGCAAAACAATCTTGGCCCGGAGGCCGGTTCGGACGCGGCCGCGGAGCACGGCCGCCATCGTCGCCGACGCGGAGCATTGGGGGACGTCGTCATGAAAACGCGGGTCGCGGTGTTGTTCGGCGGGCGCTCGCCCGAGCACGACGTGTCGATCGTCACCGGGCTTCAGGTGCTGGACGCGCTCGACCAGGGCCGGTTCGAGGCGTTCCCGGTCTATCTCTCGACCACCGGGCGCTGGTTCGTCGGCGAGCAGCTCCGCGAGCGCAGCTTCTACCTGCCCGGCCCCGACGCCGAGAAGAAGCTGACCCAGGTCACGCTCGATCTGACGCCGAACGACCTTGGCCACGGCGTGCTGCTGCCCAAGGACAAAGGCGGGCTGTTCTCGCGGGCGAAGGAGATCGCCTTCGACGTCGCGCTGCCCGCCTTCCACGGCCTGATCGGCGAGGACGGCCAGATCCAGGGCGCATTCGAGACCGCCAACGTGCCCTATACCGGCATGCGCACCCTGGCCTCCGCCGTGCTGATGGACAAGGCGGCCACCAAGCGCCTGCTGGCCGAGACCCGCATTCCGCTGCTGCCGTGCGAGGTGATCGACCGGCCGGCGACCGGCATGCTGCCCTCGCTCGCCGCGCTGGCCGAGCTGACGAAGGCGCTGGCCTTCCCGGTGATCGTGAAGCCGGCCCACCTCGGCTCCTCGATCGGCGTCGCCAAGGTGGCCACCGTCGAGGAACTGCGGGCGGTGCTGCCGCCGATCTTCAAGCTCGACAACCAGGCCATCGTCGAGCCGTTCGTCGAGAACCTGGTCGAGTACAACATCGCGGTGGCCGGCTTCGAGGGCAAGGTGCGCACCTCGGCGGTCGAGCGGCCGAAGCGGGCGTCCGACCTGCTCGACTTCAAGCAGAAATACCTCTCCGGCGGCGCGAAGGGGGGCAAGTCCCCCGGCGCCCGCAGCGAGGGCATGCTGTCGCTCACCCGCGACATCAACCCCACCTTGCCGGACGGGCTGGCGGACAAGCTGCGCAAATGGGCGGAGCAGACCTTCCTGGCGGTGGGTGGCACCGGCACCCCGCGCATCGACTTCCTCGGCAATGCCGAGACCGGGGCGGTGTTCCTCAACGAGGTCAATCCCTGCCCCGGCTCGTTCGCGTTCTTCCTGTGGGAGGCGGCGGCCGAGCCGCTGTTGTTCACCGAGCTGCTGTCGAAGCTGATCGACGAGGCCATCGCCCAGCACCGCGTCCGCCAGATCCCGGCCGACCCGACGCTGGTCGAGGCGCGGCTGTTTCCGCGGCGGTGATCCGAACGCCCGCCAGCGATACGATGGCCGGCCGGATCTCCCGAAGCACCATCGTCGCAAACGCCTTGATTGGAGCGGGCTTTTTCGGCGACAGGAATTCGGAACTGCGGCCTGACCGGCCGGATTTCATATGCCCGGCCGCAATTCGCATCAGCCGGCGGCGGGTGCCAGCAAATCGGCGCGGAAGCGCTCCCGCACCACCGCGATCGGCCGGCCGTCCTCGCCCACCAGCACCGCGCGGTGCTCGAACGCGAAGCCGGCGGTCAGGCGCGGGGTGTCGAACGACACGCCGAAGGTCCGGCGCACCGGCCGCAGCGGCTCGATGACGCCGCTGAACGGAATGTCGGTGGTCTCCAGCGCCGCCACCATGGCCGGGCTGAGCAGGCGCGGCCGGAACCAGTTGTCGGCCTCCGCCAGCACCAGATCGCCACGCTTCAGCACCACCAGGCGGTAGATCACCGCCTCGCCGGCCTCCGGCCTCAGCTCGCCGCGGCATTCCTCGTCGAGCGGCCGCGGCGCGACCTCGCGCAGCAGGCGCACGGTGATCGGCCCGTGCGACAGGCCATGGGCCTCGCACCAGGTGAGAAGGCCCTCGGTGGCGGTCGGCGAGCTGAGCACGTGCTCGCTCAGCCGGCAGGCGGCGGCGCGGCCGGCGTCGCCATCATGGCCAGCCTCGCCGCGGCCGGCCTCGCTTTGGCCAGCCTGTTGGAGCGTCCGGTCGGTCACTTGGTTCGTTCCGTGCGATTTTGGCGACGCGCGTCGCGTCGCGGCGGCCCGGCCGGCACGCCAGGGCGGCCACCGGACCGGAACGAGCGCCATCAAGGCCATGTTGGCGCCGTTGTCAAACCACGGGCGTCAACCGTCCCGCCCGGCCCCCGCGCCGAGCCTTGCCAGCCGGCGCAGATCGAGCGCGCCGGTGAGATGCACCACCGCGCCGTAGACCGCGGCGCCAAGCGCGATCAGCCCGGCCAGCACGGCGGCGCGCGCCGCGGTGCCGCCCGCCAGCGGTGCCGCCAGCGTTTGCGCCGCGGTCAATGCCACCGCCATCGCGGCGGCGGCGGCGACGATCTTGGCCAGCGCCACCCTGGCGGGATGGTCGAGCCGCAGCCGGCCGCGCCAGGCCTCGGCCCCGGCCAGCGTCGCCGCGTTGAGCCAGCCCGACGCCGCCACCGCCGCCGCCACGCCGCTGGCGCCGAACGCCGGCAGCAACAGCACGCCGCCGCCGATGGCGACGCCAAGCCCGATCAAGGCAGTGGTCATCGGGGTCGCGGTGTCGCCGCGGGCATAGGCGCCGGCGGCGAACACCTTCTCCAGCACGTGACCGGGCAGGCCGAACGCCAGTGCCGCCAGCACCGCGGCGGTGGTGGCGCTGTCGGCGGCATCGAACGCGCCGCGCTCGAACAAGGTGCGGGCGATCGGCCCGGCCAGCACGACCAGGCCCACCGCCGCCGGCAGCGCCAGGCCGGCGGCAAGCTCGACCGCGCGCGACTGCGCCGCCACCAGCGCCACGCCGTCGTCGGCGCGGGCGTGCGCCGCCAGCACCGGCACCAGCACGCCGGCGACGACCGCCGACACCACGCCGAGCGGCAGCTCGTAAAGGCGGTCGGCGTACCACAGATATGACGCCGCCCCCGGCACGCCGGAGGCGACCGCCACCGCCGCCATCAGCTTGAGCTGGGGAATGCCGGCGGCGATCAGCCCCGGCCCGGCCCGGCGGAAGAACCGCCTGACCTCCGGCGCCAGCGACGGCGTGAGACGTCCCACCGGCGGCTCGGCAAGCCGGGCCGCCGCCACCGCCACCACCGCGACCTGCACCGCCCCCGCCGCCAGCACCGCCGCCGCCAGCAGCGCACCGGCGGCCGGCTGGCCGGTGAGGCCGCCGCCCAGCGCCGCCGCCAGCGCCGCGATCATCACCAGATTGAACGCGATCGGCAGGCCGGCCACCGCGCCCACCCGGCCCTCGGCGTTCAGCACCCCGGCCAGCACTGCCACCACCCCCGCCAGCACGGCGTAGCCGACCGTCCAGCGCCCCCACGTCACCGCCAGCGCGAAGCGGGCGTCGTCCGGCGCGAAGCCCGGCGCGATCAGGCCGATCAGCTGCGGCATCGCCACCGCCGCCACCGCCGCCGCCGCGGCCAGCAGCACGGCGAGGCTCGCGAGCACGGCGCCGGTGAAGGTGCGGGCGGCGGCGGCGCCACCCTCGGCGCGCAGGCGAAGCCAGGCCGGCACGAACGCCGCGTTGAGCGCGCCCTCCGCCAGCAGGCGGCGGGCGAGGTTGGGCAGCTGGAACGCGGCGACGAAGGCGTCCGCCAGCGGCCCCGCGCCCAGCACCGCCGCCATCAGGGCATCGCGCGCAAAGCCGAGCAGGCGCGACAGCAGCGTGAAGGCGCCGACGGTCGAGACCTTGCGGGCGAGGGATCTGGAAGCGGCCATCGGAATCGCCTTTGCCCGACCCTAGCCGGCGGCGCCAGCGCCGTCACCGGGCAGCCTGCGCCGGCCAAGCCGTTGCGTCGGCGCAGTGGCGATGGTAGGCCGCGCCAACGCTCGCCAGTGGATCCTGACCCATGACCCTTCGCTACGACGTGCTCGGCCTCGGCAACGCCATCGTTGATGTGCTCTCGCGCTGCGAGGAGGATTTTCTGGTCCAGCACGGCATGGCCAAGGGCGCGATGACGCTGATCGACGAGGCCCGCGCCGAGGCGATCTACGCCGCCATGGGCCCGGCGATCGAGGTGTCCGGCGGCTCGGCGGCCAACACCATCGCCGGGGTCGCCGCGCTCGGCGGCCGCGGCGCCTTCATCGGCAAGGTCAAGAATGACCCGCTCGGCGCCAGCTTCGGCCACGACATCCGCTCGCTCGGCGTCGCCTTCGACACCAAGGCAGCGGAGGCGGGACCTGCCACCGCGCGCTGCTTCATCCTGGTGACGCCGGACGGCCAGCGCACCATGAACACCTATCTCGGCGCCGCCCAGGATCTGTCGCCCCGCGACATCGACCCCAACGTGGTGGGCGCGGCGGCGGTGACCTATCTCGAAGGCTATCTGTGGGATCCGCCGAACGCCAAGGACGCCTTCCGCGCCGCCGCCGCCCACGCCCACGCCGCCGGGCGCCACGTCGCGCTGACGCTGTCGGACGCGTTCTGCGTCGACCGCTACCGCGAGGAGTTCATCCATTTGATGCGCTCGGGCACCGTCGACATCGTGTTCGCCAACGAGGCCGAGCTGCATTCGCTCTATCAGACGTCGGACTTCGCGACGGCGCTGCGCGCCATCCGCCGCGACGTCAAGCTGGCGGTGGTCACCCGCAGCGAGAAGGGCGCGGTGGTGGTGAATGCGCAGGGCTCGGTCGAGGTGGCGGCGGTGCCGATCGAGCGGGTGGTCGACACCACCGGGGCGGGCGATCTGTTCGCCGCCGGCTTCCTCTACGGCTTCGCCCGCGGCTTCGACCACGCCACCTCGGCCCGGCTCGGCACCATCGCCGCAGCGGAGGTGATCTCGCACATGGGCGCCCGGCCGGAGGCCAATCTCAAGGCGCTTGCGGCGGAGAACGGCGTCGCGCTGTAATCCGGCTGCCGGCCGGCACGCGGCGACAGCTTGCGCGCGGGGTGCGGAACCGGTACCTCCGGCGTGCGAGGTTCGCCATGATCCGGTTTCTGGTTCGTCTCATCGGCTTTCTGCTGCTCGCCGGCGGCTTTGCGTCACTGGTGATCGACGGCACCCGCTCGATCGCGGTGTCGGCGGTGACGGTGACGCGCGCGGGCGATGCCTGGTACGCGCTGTCGCCCGCCACGCTCAATCTGGTGCAGGCCGCCACCGAGCGCTATGTCGCGCCCTGGCTGTGGGACCCGGTGCTGGTGAGCGTGCTGTTCGTGCCGGTGTTCGTGCTGTTCGGCGTGGTCGGCCTCGCCCTGATGGTGATCGCGCGGCCGCGCGCGAGCGCGATCGGCTGGTCGTCGCGGGATTGATCATCGCGAGGTTTTGACCGGCGCCCGTTGGCCGGCGCGAGGCCGGCGCCCCATATCGGGGCTGGAGCATCGACCGCCCTGACTGCATCAGGTCAGATGCTCTAGGTCTTTGTTATTTCGCATTTTCTTTCGCACAACCGGATTCCACTTGTGCGGAAAATGCTCTAGCAAACCCGAGTGCGCCGATGTTCCCGTTCAAAAAATCCGATAACGCCACCACGCTGCCCGGCCGCGCCAGCCCGATCATGACGCCCGGACGCCATGTCGTGTCGGGCCGGCCGCTGGCCGGGCCCTACCCCGACGGCATCGAGACCGCGCTGGTCGGGCTCGGCTGCTTCTGGGGTGCCGAGCGGGTGTTCTGGCAAACCCCCGGCGTGTGGGTGACGGCGGTCGGCTATGCCGGTGGGCTGACGCCCAATCCAACCTATCAGGAGGTGTGCTCCGGCCGCACCGGCCACGCCGAGGTGGTGCTGGTGGCGTACGACCCGGCCCAGCTCACCTACGAGCGCCTGCTCAAGCTGTTCTTCGAGGCCCACGACCCGACCCAGGGCATGCGCCAGGGCAACGACGTCGGCACGCAGTACCGTTCGGTGATCCTGACCGCGAACGAGCGCCAGCGCGCCGCCGCCGAAGCCGCGAAGGCCGCCTACGCGCCGGCGCTGAAGGCCAAGGGATACGGCCCGATCACCACCGAGATTGCGCCGGCGGGGCCGTTCTATTTCGCCGAGGACGTTCACCAGCAGTATCTGGCGAAGAATCCGGGCGGCTATTGCGGCCTGGGCGGCACCGGCGTGAGCTGCGCGGTCGCTGCCGGCTGATCAGGCGAACGCGGCCTGATCAGCCGGATTTGGCCTCACGCCTCGTCGTCGTCCGGTTCGCTGCGGTCCTGGAACTTGGCGAACACCTTGGAGAGGTCGACATTGGCGGTGGTCGGCGCCACCGGCTCCGGCTCCGGTTCCGGCACGCGGGTGGTGAGCTCGGCCGGCAGCAGCGTGGTGCCGCCGACAGTCGGCAACGGCTTTTCCTTGGCGGCGCGCTGCACCTCGAGGTCGAGGTCGATCTGCGAGCACAGCCCCAGCGTCACCGGGTCCATCGGCTGCAGGTTGACGCTGTTCCAGTGGGTGCGCTCGCGCACCGATTCGATGGTCGACTTGGTGGTGCCGACCAGCCGCATGATCTGGGCGTCCTTCAGCTCGGAATGGTTGCGCACCAGCCACAGGATGGCGTTGGGGCGATCCTGGCGCTTGGACACCGGGGTGTAGCGCGGCCCGCGCCGGGTCTTGACCTCCGGCACGCGCACCTTCGATTCCAACAGCTTCAGCCGCCGGCTCGGGTCGGCGACGGCGAGGTCGAGTTCCTCGCGCGACAGCTGGCCGTTGGCGACCGGGTCGAGCCCCTTGATGCCCTGGGCGGCCTCGCCGTCGGCGACGGCCTTCACCTCCAGCGGATGCAGTTTGCAATAGTCGGCGATCTGGTCGAAGGTCAGCGAGGTATTTTCGACCAGCCAAACCGCGGTCGCCTTCGGCATCAGAGGAGCGTTGGCCATCACACGATCTCCTGGACTCGATCCCGGCTTGTGCCGGACTCAAAAGGGGTCTGCGCTCCGACCGCCCTTCCGGACGGAGCCCCGCATCGTTCTCGATAGTCGGGATTTGCCGTCACTATAGGGATTGCGCCATGTTTTCGCAATTGCCGGTGACAGCGCCGGCCCGCCGTTTTCGGCCGGCGCTGGGGCGCACCCAACGTCACCGCGCCGGTGGGCGCGCCGCCGCGCCGGTGCGGTCATGATCCGGATTATCGGCATCGACCCTGGCCTGCGCCGCACCGGCTGGGGCGTCATCGCGGTGGACGGCTCCCGCCTCAGCTTCATCGCCTGCGGCACCATCACCTCCGACGGCAACGACAGCCTGGCCGAGCGGCTCGCCATGCTGCACGACGGCCTGGTCGAGGTGATCGAAGCCCACCGCCCGCACGAGGCGGCGGTGGAGGACACCTTCGTCAACAAGGACGCGGTGGCGACGCTGAAGCTCGGCCAGGCCCGCGGCATCGCGCTGCTGGTGCCGGCGAAGGCCGGGCTCAGCGTTGCCGAATACGCCCCCAACCTGATCAAGAAGTCGGTGGTCGGCGTCGGCCACGCCGACAAGGCCCAGGTCCAGGCCATGATCAAGGTGCTGTTGCCGAAGGCCGAGCTGCCGAGCGCGGACGCCGCCGACGCGCTGGCGGTGGCGGTGACCCACGCCCACCACCGCACCGCCCGCAAGCTGGCGGGGTGAACGCTTGCCGGCGGCCTGGCCGCGGTGGCATTGATGCCGCGTCGTCTCCGGCGGCGCGAGGGCGGCGCGGGACGACGCCACCAGGTTCGGCCGGCGGGGCGCAAGGATGATCGGCAAGCTCAAGGGCACCATCGATTCCTACGGCGAGGATTTCGTCATCGTCGACGTCGGCGGCGTCGGCTATCAGGTCCACTGCTCGACCCGCACCCTGCAGGCGCTGCCGGCGGTCGGCGAGGCGGCGACGCTGTCGATCGACACCTTCGTGCGCGAGGACCAGATCCGGCTGTTCGGCTTTGCCTCCGACAGCGAGCGCGAATGGTTCCGGCTGCTGCAGACGGTGCAGGGCATCGGCACCAAGGTGGCGCTCGCCATCCTGTCGACCCTGAAGGCGTCCGACCTCGCCGGCGCCATCGCGCTCGGCGACAAGGCGATGGTCGCGCGTGCCCCCGGCGTCGGCCCCAAGGTCGCCGCGCGCATCTGCGCCGAGTTGAAGGACCGGGCGCCGGCCTTCGCCGGCATCGACCCCGCCGTGAGCCGGCTTTCCGGCGCGCTCGAGGACGCCCGCGCGCCGGCGGCGGTGGCCGACGCAGTGTCGGCGCTGGTCAATCTCGGCTACGGCCAGCCGCAGGCGGCGGCGGCCATCGCCGCGGCGGTGAAGGAGGCCGGCGAGGGCGCCGAAACCGCCAGGCTGATCCGCCTCGGCCTCAAGGAACTGGCGAAATAGAGAAACGCGACGTCTCGGCGAACGGACGGCGACACACCGGCCGGTCGGCCGGATTCCGTCAGCGGCCCCTGCGCCAGCATCCGGGGCGGTCGGAACAGGATGCCCGCGACGAATGCAGGCGTGACGAGGCAAGGCTTTGCGCCGTCGGACTCACAGCCGGACGATCGCGACCTCGCCCGGCAGCGCCCGCTCGGCGCAGCCTGCGACGTGCTCGTGGTGGGTGAACACGATCACCTGGGTCAGCGCGCCCAGTTCGCTCAGCGCCCTCAGGCCGCATTCGGTGCGCCGCTCGTCGAAGCTGACGAACAGATCGTCGGCGATGAACGGCAGCGGCGTCGCCCGCCGGGCGTGCTCCTCAATGGCGGCGATGCGCAGCGCCAGGAACAATTGGTCGGCGGTGCCCTCCGACAACGCCTCGACCGCCACCGGCCGGCCCTGGCGCAGCGTTGCCAGCCGCGGCGGATCAGCGTCGTAATCGACGCCGATGCCGCTCCAGTGCCCGTCGGTCAGCGCCGCGAACAGCCGCGAGGCGCGCTCGACGATCGGGCTCTGGTGGCGCTCGCGGTAGCGGTCCATCGCCACGCTGAGCAGCCGCGCGGCGACGTGATCGCGGGTGAAGCGCTCGACCGCCGCGGCGATCTCGGCCACCGCATCCTGTTCCTCCTGCGCGGCGCGGGTGGCGCCCTCGCGCTGCTCCAGCGCGTCCAGCGCGCCGCGGGCTCTGGTATCGTGCTCGATCGCCTGATCGCGCGCCGCACGCGCGGCGGCGTGGGCGGCGTCGGCCTCGGCGGCGCGGCGGGCGAGCGCCTCGTCGTCGTGGCCGGCGACGGCGGTGCGCAGCTCGTCCTCGCCGCGGTCGCCGGCGTCCTCGGCGAGCCGGGCCCGCGCCTCGGTCAGGCGCCGGGTCGCGGCCGCTGCCGCTGCGAGCCGTTCGATCAGCGGCGGCAGCGCCTCCGGCCGGTCGAGCCCGGCCTGCGCCACCACCGCGGCCACCGCGCTCTCCGCGCGCGTCCGCGCCGCCTCGGCGGCAATCAGCGCGCCGCGCCGCGCCGCCAGCGCCTCGGCGGCGGCATCGGCCTTGGCGCGCGCCTGCTTGGCCATCTCCAGCCGCGCCTTGAGCCGCCGCACCGCGGCAAACCCATCCTCGTCCGCCTGGCGTCCGCCGGTCTGTGCCACCAGGTCGTCGACCCGCGCCGCGAATGCCGCCTTGTCGCGCTCGATGCCATCGATGCGGTGCTCGGCGGTGGCGAGCGCGGTGGCGAGCGCGGGCGCCTCGCGCCATAGATCGAGCGCGGCGCGCGCCTCCTCGGCGGCGGCGTCGGCGCGCACCGCAAGGCGCGGAAAGAGGTCAGCGGCCTCCGCCGCCGCCGCCTGCTGCTGGTCGGCGAGGTCGCGCTCGCGCGTGGTGACGTCCGCCGCGCGCGCCTCGAGCAGCTTGAGGTCGCGTTCGTGCTCGCGGGCGTCGCGGAAACGGCGCTCCAGCGCCTCGACCGCCGCGCGCAGGTCGGCCATCCGCAGCGGCGCCTCGCCGAGCGCGGCAAGGCCAAGCTCGGCCCGCAGCCGCTCGGCTTCGGCGCGGTCCCACCGCACCGCCTCGCGGGCGGCCTCGGCCGCCGCCGCGTCCTGGCGCAGGGTTTCGCGGGCCGCCAGCACCGCCTGGGCCTCGCGCAGCACGGCAAGCGCGGCATCGTCAGCCGGCAAAACAGGCCCGCCAGCCCACAGCGTCCGCCACGCCGCGCCGGTGGCGGCGAGCCTGGCGCCCGCCTCTTTGAGCCGCCGCTGCGCCGCGTCGAGCTGGACCCCGAGGTCGGCGATCTTGAGTTCGGCCTGGGCCAGCTCGGCCAGCCTCTGGGTCTCGGTCTGGCGCTCGTCGGCCAGGCGGTCGGCATCGAGCATGGCATGGTCGAGGTCGCGGGCGGCGTCGCGGTCGGCCGCTGCCGCTGCCCGCTCGCCCAACGCCAGCGGCCGCACCTGCATCCACAACTGGTCGCGGCTGCGGCGGGCGGCGGCGATGGCGGCCTCGGTCGGCATCGGCCGGCCGCCGGTCAGCACCGCCAGCCGCGCCGTTGCCTGGGCGAGCTGGTCTTCCAGCTGGCGCAGGCTATCGGTTTGCCGGCTTACGATCTCCTCTGCCGCGCGCACCGCGCGCAGCGCCGCTTCGGCCGCCGCAGTCGCCGGCAGCGCGATGGCGGCCAGCGCCGCGGCGTCGGCGGTACCGAGGCCGAGCCGGCCGACCCGCTCGGCCAGGGCGTCGCGGCCGGCGGCGAGGCGGTGGTCGGCCAGCCGCAGCGCGCGCTCGCGCTCCTCGGCGCCGTCGAGCGCATCGAGCCGGCGGCGGGCCGGCGTGGGGTCGGCGACGTGGCCGAGCCCGGCCCGCGCCGCGGCCGCTTTGCGGTGTTCCTCGGCGAGCTTGGCGCGGTCGCTCGCCAGTGTCTCCGCCAGCGCGGCCGTGGCGGCGAGGCGGCCGACCAGCCGCTCGGCCCGGGCCAGCAGCGGCGGGCCGGGCAGGCGCGCGCGCAGCGCGGCGACCTCGGCGAGGCCGAGGCCCTTGGCGATGGCGTCGAGCCTGGCGCCGGCCTCAGCCGCCTCGGTGCGGCGGTTGGACAGGCTCTTCACCTCCTTCTCGACCGCGGCGCGCTCCTCGTCCAACGCCGCGATCGGCGCGGCGACGGCGAGAATGGCGTCGTCGACCGCGATGGCCGCGCACGCCGCCGCAGCGTCCGCCTCCTCGCCGGCGGCGCGGGCGCAGGTCTCGCCCGCCGTGGCCAGCGCGGCGAGCAGGCGCTGCGTCTCCTCGCAGAACCCGGTCGCGAGCTGCGGCAGCGCGCCTTGCCGGTCGAGCACGGCCTGCTCGGCGTCGATGATGCGCAGCTCCTTGGCGGCGCGCGCGAACGCCTGCGCCCGCCGCAGCGCCAGCCCGGCCTCGATCTCGGCCGCCACCGCCACCGCCCGCGCCTGCGCCGCCCGCTCGGCCTCCTCGCGCTCGGCCCGGACCTCGTCGACCTTGAGCTCGGTCTCGCGCACCCGGCGCTGCGCCGCGGCGCGCTTGTCGAGGGCGCGGTAGAACGCATTGCTGGCGGTCCTGCGGCCGGGGTTGAAGGTCTGGGCCGCCGCCTCGCGGAAGCGCTCGCGCAGCGCCGCGATGCGGCTGAGGCCCGGCGCGGCGGCAAACAGGGTGTCGGCGAGGTCGCCGCCGCCGGCCAGCAGCTTGCGGCCGCCCTCGCGCAGGCGGGCCTGGTCGAGGCCGAAGATGTCGAGGAAGGCGCGGCGGTCGTGGGCGCCGAGGAACGGCGCCAGGCAATCGTCGGCGAGCGGCGCCTCGCTGACGGGATCGACCAGCGCGGCGGCGCGGCGCTTCAGCCGCGTGAACGACAACTCCCGGCCATCGCCGCCCGCCACCGTGGCGGTGAGGCGCATCGCCTTGTAGTCGTGCAGGAAGTTGAAGCGCGAGCGCTCCTCGATGCCGAACAGCGCGTCGGCCACCGCAGCGAGCGCGGTGGTCTTGCCGGCCTCGTTGGCGCCGAGAATGACGGTCAGGCGAGCGTCGCCGAACGCCAGCCGGCGGTCGGTGAAGCAGCCGTAGCGATCGAGGCCGAGGGTCTTGAACCTCATGCGCCGGGCTCCATCGCGCCGGCGCCGTCGACCGCGGCGAGTACCGCGTCGGCCGCCGCCTCGACCGCGTCGGCGGCGTCGCTGTCCAGGGCGCCCAGCCCGAGCAGATGGAGCGCCTCGTCCGGGGTGCGGGCGCGCAGCTCGCCGAGCACGCGGGCGATGTCGGCGCGGAACGCCGGGTCGGCTGCCACCGCCGCGACGATGTCGTCGAAGCCGGTGATCGCCGCCATCGCCGGTGCGCGGCAGGGGCCGCGGGTGGCGACGCGGACTTTCTCGATCAGCACGTCGCCGACCTCCCATGCCAGCGCCTGCAGCTCCTCGCCGAGCTGGGCGGACTGGGTCGAGAAGTGGGCGTGAAGCGCGCTCTCGCCGGTGAGCGTCAGCCGCAGCGCCAGCGGCCGGCCGTCCGCCGCGGCGCGGGCGCTGGCGATCGCCTCGCGGGCGAGCCGCTCGAACGCCGCCGGCGCGGCGATGCCGGTGAGGTCGAGCGCGACGTGATCGAACCGCGCCGCATCCAGCGTCAGCGCCTCAAGCCCGGCGACGCGGCCGTCCACCACCCGCACCAAGGTCGCGCCCTTCGCCCCGGTCTCGCGGGCATGGCGGCCCTGCAGATTGCCGGGGAACACGATGAACGGCTCGGTTGCCACCACCTCGCGGGCGTGGACGTGGCCGAGCGCCCAATAGTCGTAGCCGGGCCGCTGCAAATCCTCGAGCTGGCACGGCGCGTAGACGTCATGGCCGTCGCGGCCGGTGAGCGAGGTGTGCAGCACGCCGATGTTGAACCAGCCCGGCACGGCGGCGGGGTATTGGCGCGCGACATTGTCGGTGACGGAGCGGCTGGCGAAACCGCGGCCGTGCAGCACCACCCCCAGCTCATCGATCCGGACGCTTTCCACCGTGCGCACCGAGAACGGGTGGACGTTGGTCGGCAGCGGCAGGCTCTTGGTGATGACCGACTCGGCGTCGTGGTTGCCGCGCAGCACGAACACCCGGATGCCGGCGCGCGCCAGCCGCCCCATCTGGCGCACGAACGCCTGGCCGGTGGCGTAGTCCTTCCAGTCGCCGTCGTAGAGGTCGCCGGCGATGACGACGAAAGCGACCTGCTCGGCGATGGCGGCCGCGACCAGGTTTTCCAGCGCCCGGCGCGAGGCCTCGACGAAGGCGTCGGCGATCTCGCCGCGGCGGGCGAGGCCGCGCAGCGGGCTGTCGAGGTGGAGGTCGGCGGCGTGGAGAAATTGGAAGGTGGAACCCGACATGCCGGTGTTTTCGCGTGCGCGGCGGCGTGTGTCCAGTGACACGCGCACGCGCCGGACTGTCAACGGCTGCCGGGCTCGCTGCTCTTCGAAATTTCGATCTCGGCGCGGTCCTCGGCGGTGCGGGCGGTGAGGGCGGCGCCGGCGTCGGGCGTGAGCCTGAAGAACACCAGCGCCGCCGCCGCCGTCACCAGCGACACCGCGAGGAAGGCGGCGTGGAAGTCCTCCACCCGCAGCACGGTGTCGCCGCGCAGGCGCAGCAGCGTCTCCAGCACCAGCGCGCCGATGGCGACCCCGCTCGACAGCGACACCTGCTGGCCGACGCTGGACAGGCTGGTCGCCGCGCTCATCCGCGCCCGCTCGATGTCGGCGAACGCGATGGTGTTGATCGAGGTGAACTGCAGCGAGCGCACGAAGCCGCCGGCCACCAGCAGCCCCACCACCACCCAATAGGGCGTTGCGGCCTCGAACAGCGCGCACACCGCGACCGAGCCGGCGCACAAAAGGGCGTTCACCGTCAGCACGGTGCGGTAGCCGAACCGGCGCAGGATCGGCCCGGCCACCGTCTTCATACTGAGCGCGCCCACCGCGGCGGCGAAGGTGATGAGGCCCGATTGCAGTGGCGACAGGCCGAAGCCGAGCTGCAGCATCAGCGGCAGCAGGAACGGCAGGGCGCCGACGCCGACCCGCACCAGAAAGCCGCCGACGAAGCTGGCGCGGAAGGTCGCAATGGCGAGCAGCGACAGATCGAGGATCGGCTGTGGCGTCCGCCGGGAATGGCGGACATAGAGCACGGCCGCGGCGAGCCCGGCGACCAGGATGGCGGCGGTCGCCGCCAGCGAGAGCACCTCCAGCCCGGCCACCGACAGCCCGAAGGCGAGGCCGGCGACGCCAACGCCCGACAGCAAAAAGCCGGTGGTATCGAACGGGCCGGGGCTCGGCTCGCGCACGTCCTCGATATAGCGCGTCACCAGCACGATGCCGATCAGGCCGATCGGCACGTTGATCCAGAACACCCACTGCCAGGCAAACGCGGTGGTGATCCAGCCGCCCAGCGGCGGCCCGACCATCGGGCCGATCAGCGCCGGCACGGTGAGCCACGCCATGGCGTTGACCAGCGCGCTCTTGTCGACCGAGCGCACCAGCAACAGGCGGCCGACCGGCGTCATCATCGCCCCGCCCATCCCCTGCAGCACGCGGGCGGCGACCAGCCCGGCCAGCGAATCGGCGAAGCCGCAGGCGACCGAGCCGACGGTGAACACCGCGATGGCGAGGCGGAACACCGTGCGGGCGCCGAAGCGGTCGGCGGTCCAGCCCGAGGCCGGGATGAACACCGCCAGCGACAGCAGATAGGAGGTCAGCGCCAGCTTGAGCGCGATCGGGCTCTCGCCGAGGTCGGCGGCGATCGCCGGCAGCGAGGTGGCGATCACCGTGGCGTCCATGTTCTCCATGAACAACGCGACGGCGACGATGAGGGGGACGAGGCGTTCGCGGGGCACGGGTAGCCGGGGCAGCGATGGACGGGGAAAGCTGTGGGGCGACACCGCTATATGCCCGCTTCGGCGTGCCGAGGCGAGGCGCCCGCGATCACGATCCGGTATGGATCGGATCTGACCCGCGGTTCCGTCTTTGAATCGCCACCCAGCCGTGATAGGAGCCGACGTCAACTCGAAATTCAGGGCGCGCAAGACGCACCGGCTGCGCGCCCTTTGCCGTATCAGGGGGTTGGCATGTCGCGCATTTCATTCCAAGGACCGATCGTCGAAGCGCTCACCTTTGACGACGTGCTGCTCAAGCCCGGCCGCTCCGAAGTGATGCCGGGCGAGGCCGACATCCGGTCGCGAATCACCCGCTCGATCACCCTCAATCTGCCGCTGATCGCCTCGGGGATGGACACCGTCACCGAGACCAAGATGGCCATCGCCATGGCCCAGGCCGGCGGCATCGGCTGCATCCACCGCAATCTCGAACCCGAGGTGCAGGCCGAGCAGGTCCGGCAGGTCAAGCGCTTCGAAAGCGGCATGGTGGTCAACCCCATCACCATCGACCCCCAGGCGCCGCTGGCCAGCGCGCTGCAATTGATGAAGCGCCACGGCATCTCCGGCATTCCGGTGGTGGAAGGCGGCGGCACCGGCCTCGCCGGCCGGCTGGTTGGCATCCTCACCAACCGCGACGTGCGCTTCGCCACCAATCCCGACCAGCCGGTGTCCGAGCTGATGACCAAGGAGAAGCTGGTCACGGTGCGCGAGGGCGTCAACCAGAGCGAGGCCAAGCGCCTGCTCCACCAGCATCGCATCGAGAAGCTGGTGGTGGTCGACGAGGACTACCGCTGCATCGGCCTGATCACGGTGAAGGACATCGAAAAGCAGGTCGCCAATCCCAACGCCTGCAAGGACGAGCAGGGCCGGCTGCGCGTCGCCGCCGCCTCGACGGTGGGTGACAACGGCTTCGCCCGCTCCGAGCAGCTGATCGACGCCGGCGTCGACCTGTTGGTGATCGACACCGCCCACGGCCATTCGGTGCGGGTGCTGGAGGCGGTCGACCGCATCAAGCGGCTGTCCAACAAGGTGCAGGTGGTGGCCGGCAACGTCGCCACTGCCGAGGGCGCGCGGGCGCTGATCGACGCTGGCAGCGACGCCGTCAAGGTCGGCATCGGCCCGGGCTCGATCTGCACCACCCGCATCGTCGCCGGCGTCGGCGTGCCGCAGCTCACCGCCATCATGGACGCGGTCGACGCCGCCTCCGCCAAGGGCGTGCCGGTGATCGCCGACGGCGGCATCAAGTTTTCCGGCGACCTCGCCAAGGCGCTCGCCGCCGGCGCCGAATGCGCCATGGTCGGCTCGCTGCTCGCCGGCACCGACGAGACCCCCGGCGAGGTGTTTCTCTACCAGGGCCGTTCCTACAAGAGCTATCGCGGCATGGGCTCGGTCGGCGCGATGTCGCGCGGCTCGGCCGACCGCTATTTCCAGCAGGACGTCGGCGATACCCTGAAGCTGGTGCCGGAGGGCATCGAGGGCCAGGTCGCCTACAAGGGCCCGGTCGCCAACGTGGTGCACCAGCTCGCCGGGGGGCTGCGGGCGGCGATGGGCTATGTCGGTGCCAAGACCATCCCCGAGTTCCAGGAAAAGGCGGAGTTCGTGCGCATCACCAGCGCCGGCCTGCGCGAGAGCCACGTCCACGATGTCTCCATCACCCGCGAGAGCCCGAACTACCCGACGCGGGTGTGATCGGGCATCCGGCGGCCAGCCGGGGCGACGGCGTTCATCGCCGCGCCCGCGCGCCTGCCGGCCCTCGCCTCAGCCGTTGCGGGCAAGCCGCCGGCCGGGTTTCCTCGGCGTGTTTATGCCGGGTTTTCCGCCGTCGCGGCGGTGTCGGGCCGCCGGCAGCGGCAGCCACGTACAGGCGATCACGCGCGCGTGATCGCGAAGTGATCGGTGAGGCGGCGCCACCCAGGCTTGGCCAGCGTTGGACGTGTGAACCGTCCCGGCAGCCGAAGCGACCAAGTTGGGACGGCATAAAATGACAGGGAGACAGTCATGCGTCGTTTCGCTCTCGCTTTGGCCGTCACGGCGGCCACCATCGCCACCGCCGGCGCGGCCCCCGGGACCGCCGGCACGCCGCTGCCGCTCGACCCCGGCAGCTATCGCCAGCTCGCCTTCTTCGACACCTTCAACCGCCCGCCGGTCTATCGCGGGCAGGACAGCTATCGCGAACGGGCGGTCTACCGCGACCCGTTCGCGACGCGGGAGCCGGACCGCAATTTCTGGCCGTTCGAGCCGCAGCGCGAACGCGGCTCGGCCTCGGTGACCCGCGCCGTGGTGCCCTATTCCGGCCGCGAGGCGCCGGGAACCATCCTGATCTCGACCGAGCAGCGCCAGCTCTATCTGGTGCAGCCGAACGGCACTGCGCTGCGCTACGCCATCGGCGTCGGCCGCGACGGCTTCCAGTGGCGCGGCACCCACAGCGTCAGCCGCAAGGAGAAGTGGCCGGACTGGCGCCCGCCGTCCGAGATGCTGCGGCGCCGTCCCGATCTGCCGCGCTACATGGCCGGCGGCGAGGACAATCCGCTCGGCGCCCGCGCCATCTATCTCGGCTCGACGCTCTACCGCATCCATGGCTCCAACGAGCCGGGCACCATCGGGCAGGCGGTGTCGTCGGGCTGCTTCCGCATGCACAATGCCGACGTCATCGACCTCTTTGAGCGGGTGCGGCTCGGTGCCAAGGTGATGGTGATGCGTTGATACCCCGGCGTGCTCTCGTCGTCCCGGGTAAGGGCCGAAGGCCCGCGACCCGGGATCGTGCGCAGAACACGTCACCTCTCCCGCCAACGGTCCCGGCGCGGCGCTTTGCGCCGTCCGGCGTCCAAAGCCGGCCGGCCCCCGGCGGGAGACCTGGCGCCGTCGTCCGCAGCGGTGCGGCATCGCTGGCGCTGCCGGTGCCGGAAACGTCGCGGATCATGGGTTCGGAGTCTCAGCTTCGCTTCGCCCGGAACGACCGGGGGTTCGCGGCGCTTCGCGCCGTCCGGGACAATGGCCGGCGTGGAAACCCCGCCCCCTGGCGCACTGCCTGCGATCTTTGGCCACGATGTTTGCCTTGATCTTTCGCGCCCGCGCCGCGACAGAGGGACATGACCCCTTCAGCCCGCATCGAAGCCGCCATCGCCGTCCTCACCGATATCGACGCCCGCCGCCGCCCGGCCGCGGATGCGCTGAAGGATTGGGGACTGTCCCACCGTTTCGCCGGCTCCGGCGACCGCGCCGCCATCGCCGGGCTGGCCTATGACGCGCTGCGGCGCAAAGCCTCGGCAGCGTGGCTGATGGCAGCGGAGACGCCGCGCGCGGCGATGATCGGCATGCTGCGGCTCGCCCGCGAGCTCGACGTCGCCGCCATCGACCGGCTGTTCGACGGTGTCGCGCACGGCCCGGCGCCGCTCACCGACGACGAGCGCCAGCGCCTCGCCAGCACCAGCCTCGACGGCGCCCCGCCGTGGGTGGCGGGCGATTATCCGGAATGGCTCGACGCGCCGCTGGCCGCGGCGTTCGGCGCCGAGCGGGTCGAGGAAGGCCGCGCCCTGGCCGCCCGCGCCCCGCTCGACCTCCGCGTCAACAGCCTCAAGGCCGACCGCGACGACGCGATGGCGGCGCTCGCCCATTTCGGCGCGACCGAGACGCGGTGGTCGCCGGACGGCCTGCGCATCAAAGTCGCCGCCGACGGCAAGAGCCCGGCGGTGCAGGCCGAGCCGTGCTTCGTCAAGGGCCTGATCGAGATCCAGGACGAGGGCTCCCAGCTCGCCGCCCTGCTCAGCGGCGCAGCCCCCGGCGAGCAGGTGCTCGACCTGTGCGCCGGCGGCGGCGGCAAGACGCTGGCGCTGGCGGCGGCGATGGCCAATCGCGGCCAGGTGTTCGCGTTCGACACCGACAGCCGGCGGCTGGCGCCGATCTTTCCGCGGCTGGAGCGCGCCGGCACCCGCAATGTCCAGGTGCGCGCGCCGAAGGGGCCGCGCGACGTGCTGGCCGACCTCGCCGGCCACATGGACCTTGTGGTGATCGACGCGCCGTGCACCGGCACCGGCACCTGGCGGCGCAACCCCGACGCCAAGTGGCGGCTGCGGCCGGGCGCACTCGCCCAGCGCACCGAGCAGCAGGCCGAGCTGCTCGACCAGGCGACGCGCTTCGTCAAGCCGGGCGGGCGGATCGCCTACGTCACCTGCTCGCTGCTGCCGGAGGAAAACGACGGCCAGATCGAGGCCTTTCTCGCCCGCCACCCCGGCTGGCGGGCGCGGCCGCCGGCGGAGGTCGCCGCGGCTTTGGGCGAGCGGGCGATGCTGTTCCTGAAGGCGGTGCGCACCAGCGAGGTCGGCCTGACCATGACCCCGGCCCGCACCGACACCGACGGCTTTTTCGTCGCGCTGATCACGCGCGAGGGTTGATTCCGGCCGGGGATTGAACCCTGCCGCAAAGCCGGCCGGTTTTCGCCGGCCATTGCCAAATTCCGGGCGCGAAATGGTCACCGCGGGAGAGTGATTGGAGGGTCCTGCCGTCAACGACAGAGGTTCGAGGTGTCCGCGACCGATCTTCCTTTCGACCAGGGGCCGGCGTCCCCGCCCCGCCGCAGCCTGCTTGCCCGGATCGGCCGTATCGTCACCGTGATGCAGGCGATCGGCGCCGTGCTGGCGGTGCCGTTCGGCATCACCACCGCCTATTCGGTCTATTCCAACAATCTGTCGACCGCGGCGACCTGCAAGGGCCTGCGCGGCTCGATCGTCGCCGCCATCGACAAGAACGTCGACCCCGACACCCAGCGCCGGCTGATCCGGCGCGACGTCGAGGCGTTCGAGCAGAGCTGCGGCACCGTCGATCCGGACGCGCTGGAGGCGTTCAGGGCGGTGCTGATCAAGGACGGCCCCGACCCGGCCACGCCGGGGCCGGCCGAGCCGTCGCTGGCCGGGCCGCCGCCTGCCGCAACGGCAACACAGGCCGCGGCGCCGGCCGCGGTGCCGGTTCCGCTGCCGCGCCCGACCGCCCTCGGCCAGACGCGCCAGGATACCGACCATGTCGAGGCCAAACCGGTCGAGATCCGGCACCCGGACCCGACGGTCGCCGGCGTGCGACCCGGCGACGGGGTGACCGGATCGGTTGTGATGCCGATGCCGGTGGAGCCGCCGCCGCCGCTGGTCGAGCCCGCTGCCCCGCCCCGTCAGGCCGTCAAGCCCCGCCCGCAGCCGCCGACGGCGTGGGCGCCGATCCGTCCCCCCGCCGACGTTCTCGACGCGCCGACCAGCCAACCCTTTGATCCCGAACAGCTTGATCCGGCGGACCGGGCGGCGTGGCGGCTCGGCAACCTGGCGCGGTGAGCCGCTCCGGCCGGCGATTTCCGAGTTATTTGTCGCGCTAACGCTCTGCGGCGACTCATGCCCAGGGCGCCGTCAGCCAATCCGTCACCTTGTCACAATGTCGCAGGGATTCAACCACAGCGGTAGCATATGATAGACTTAAGAACGACCGCCGATAACGGCGGCGACTTCAAAAAAATGGGGAGGATCAAGGTGTTCCAGATCGAAGCCGTCGAACGCGATGCATTGGTATCGCTGCACAAATCTGCAACCGAAGAAGACCGCAAGGCCGCCGGCCTGAAGCTTGAGACGATCGGCGGGGTGACCGTTTCGATCGCCGCCAAGCTGCCGCCGACCGCAACCGCGGTCAACCGCGCCATCGGCCTCGGGCTCGACCGCCCGGCCGAGCCCGAGACCATCAGCGCGCTGGCCGACGCCTATCAACGCGCCGGAGTCGGCAGCTACATCGTGCACTGGCATCCCGATGCCTCGCCCAGCCGGGCGGCGACCTGGATCGCCGGGCGCGGCTTCGTCCGTGCGCCGGGCTGGATGAAATTCGTGCGCGGGCGCAGCGAGCCGCCGACGCCGCGGCCGCACAGCTTCGAGGTGCGGCGGATCGGCGCCGCCGACGGCCCGGAGTTCGCCCGCATCGTCTGCGACGCGCTCGAGCTGGGGCAGGCCGCCCAGGGCTGGCTGTCGCGACTGCCGGAGGCGCCGGGCTGGCACGCCTTCATGAGCTTTGCCGACGGCGAGGCGGCAGGCGTCGGCGCAATGTTCATTTCCGGAGAAACCGCCTGGCTCGACTGGTGCGCCACCGTGCCGGCGTTCCGCGGCCGGGGCAGCCACTCGGCGCTGCTGTCGGCCCGCATCGCCGCCGCGCTCGACCACGGCTGCCGCACCATCACCACCTGCACCCGCAAAGACCCCGACACCGGCGAGGATCGCCAGTCCTACGCCAACATCGTGCGGGCCGGGTTCCGGGAAAGCTACCTGCGCGACAACTACACACCTCAGAAGTCCTAGGCCGCGGCCGGACGATCACCTCGTGATCGCGGAAACGACGCCGCCGAAGACGTCTGTTCAACACGGCGCCGTCGTCGCGATCACGCGGTGATCTCACGGGCCGCGTATCAAGTGGTTGCGCCGGGCCGCCAGTCGGCGACCGCCCGGACGTCGGCTTCGACGTGCCACCGGCCTGGACGCCCGGGCTGGGCGGCGGCCAGCGCCAGCCGGTCGAGGAACTCGCGGCGGGGAATGATGCGAAAGCCCATGCCGCGCAGGGTCGGTGACAGTTCCTTGCTGTCGTGGAAGGCAAAGCCCCACTTCGCCAAGTGCCAGTTGAGCACGGTAAAGCCGATCTTCGAGGTATTGGGTTCGGCCGAGAACAGCGACTCGCCGACGAACGAATTGCCGACCGCGACGCCATAGCCGCCGCCGACCAGCGCGCCGGCGCGGTCCCACACCTCGAACGAGTGGGCGTGGCCGGCGTCGAACAGCGCGCAATAGGCGTGCATGATCGGCGGCGTCACCCAGGTGAGGTGCCACCTTCCCTCGCGGCGAGCGGCGCAGCCTTTGATAACACTCTCGAAATCGCGGTCGAACGTCACGGTGTAACGGTCCTGCCGCATCTGCTGGCGTAGCCGCCGGGCGATATGAAATTCGTCGAAGAACAGCACGCTGCGGGTGGGCGGCGACCACCACTTCATCGGGCCGAGGTGGCAGAACGGGTAAAGCCCGCGGCGGTGAGCTTCCATCAGCGTCGGCACGCTGAGATCGTGGGCGATGCCGGCAAGCCCGGCCGGCCGGTCCAGCGCCTGGTCCGGGTCCGGCAAGCCGGCGGGCGGCGCCAGCAGGTCCGCCAGCACCAGGCGCGCCAGGTTGGGCACCGCCTTGAGGCGCTGGGGCTTCAGCGCCCAGGCCATGCCGAGGATATGGCGCTGCGTCCATTCCGCCGGCGTCTCCCGGAACAGCCGCGCGCGGCGATCGGCGGGGAGTTCGGCGGAGCGGATCGGGTCCGACGGTGGTGAGCCAGGGGTCATGCGCGAGGTCTGCCGGTTACCGCTGCAACAAGGTTAGGCGCGCGAGGGTGAATGTCCACCTCGCCCGTGCGGCGGCCTGCCGTTCCGGCACTGCGGCCGCCGTTGTCAGCACAGGGGCTTGACCCGACCGAAGCCGCGCCGCAAGAACGCGGGCAACACGCCCAAGACCCGCCACGGCCGCGGCGTTGTCCTAACCGTCCGCGGTGCGACGGCGTCCTCCCGGCGGCTGAAATCCCTCACGGCCAGGCTTCAACGGCACATGACCCAGACCCGCCCGTCCCACGACAAAATCCTCATCGTCGATTTCGGCTCCCAGGTGACCCAGCTGATCGCCCGCCGGGTGCGCGAAGAGGGGGTCTATTCCGAGATCGTGCCGTTCCAGCACGCCGAAGCGGCGTTCAAGGCGATGGCTCCGATCGGCGTCATCCTGTCCGGCGGCCCGGCCTCGGTCACCGAAACGGCCTCGCCGCGGGCGCCGCAAGCGATCTTCGAGGCCGGCGTGCCGGTGCTCGGTATCTGCTACGGCGAGCAGACCATGGTGGCCCAGCTCGGCGGCAACGTCGAGGGCGGCCACCATCGCGAGTTCGGCCGCGCCGAGGTCGAGGTCACCGCGGGATCGGCGCTGTTCGAGGGGGTGTGGCGCGAGGGCGAGAAGTATCCGGTATGGATGAGCCACGGCGACCGCGTGACGAAGCTGCCCGCGGGCTTCTCGGTGGTCGGGGTGTCGCCCAACGCGCCATTCGCCGCCATCGCCAATGAGGCGCGCCGCTTCTACGGCGTGCAGTTCCACCCCGAGGTGGTGCACACCCCGCACGGCGCGGCTTTGCTGCGCAATTTTGTGCGCAACATTGCCGGCGCCAAGGGCGACTGGACCATGCGCGCCTTCAAGGACGAGGCGATCGCGCATATTCGCGCGCAGGTCGGTGCCGAGAAGGTGATCTGCGGGCTGTCCGGCGGCGTCGATTCCGCGGTGGCGGCCGTGCTGCTGCACGAGGCGATCGGCGATCAGCTCAGCTGCGTGTTCGTCGACCATGGCCTGCTCCGCCTCGGCGAGGCCAAGAAAGTGATGGCGCTGTTCCGCAACGCCTACAACATTCCGCTGACCCTGGTGGAAGCCGAGGAGCTTTTCCTTAAGGAACTCGCCGGCGTCACCGACCCCGAGGCCAAGCGCAAGACCATCGGGCGGCTGTTCATCGACGTGTTCGAGGCCGAGGCAAAGAAGATCGGCGGCGCGAGCTTCCTCGCCCAAGGCACGCTCTATCCGGACGTGATCGAGAGCGTGTCGTTCACCGGCGGGCCATCGGTGACGATCAAGAGCCACCACAATGTCGGCGGCCTGCCCGAACGCATGAACATGAAGCTGGTCGAGCCGCTGCGCGAGCTGTTCAAGGACGAGGTGCGCGCGCTCGGCCGCGAGCTCGGCCTGCCGGAGGCGTTCGTCGGCCGCCATCCGTTCCCGGGGCCGGGCCTTGCCATCCGCTGCCCCGGCGAGATCACCAAGGACAAGCTCGACACCCTGCGCCTCGCCGACGAGATCTATATCGAGGAAATCCGGCGAGCCGGGCTCTATGACGAGATCTGGCAGGCGTTCGCGGTGCTGTTGCCGGTGCGCACGGTGGGGGTGATGGGCGATGGCCGCACCTACGACAACGTGGTGGCGCTGCGCGCGGTGACCAGCGTCGACGGCATGACGGCGGACTTCTACCCGTTCGACATGCGCTTCCTCGGCCACGCCGCAACCCGCATTATCAACGAGGTCAAAGGCGTCAACCGCGTGGTCTATGACGTCACCAGCAAGCCGCCGGGGACCATCGAGTGGGAGTGACACTTGCGGTTCCGGGCACCACCCCGCCAAGCTGACACTCATGTCCGATACGCCCGACCCTCTCACTTTGGTTCCTGCCGCGCCCTCGGTGATTGCCGCGGTCCGACGCTGGCTCGGCTATCTGGAGCACGAGCGGCGGTGCTCGCCGAAGACCGTCGAGGCCTACCGCCGCGACGTGCGGCAGTTTCTCACCTTTCTCGCCGGCCACCTCGGCGAGCCGCCGGACCTGCCCGATCTCGCCGCCCTTGAGCCGCGCGACGTGCGCGCCTTTCTCGCCGAGCGCCGCTCAAGCGGGCTCGACCAGCGCTCCTTGGGCCGGGTGCTGGCTGGGGTGCGCTCGTTCGGCCGCTTCCTGGAGCGCAACGGGCAGGGCAAGGTCGGCGCCCTCAAGGCGGTGTCGACGCCGAAGGCCAAGCCGCGCCTGCCGCGGCCGCTCTCCATCTTAGACGCCAAGGCGGTTGCCGACGCCGACACCCGTGCCTTCGAGGCGCGCGAGACCTGGGTGCTGGTGCGCGACGCCGCGGTGCTGGCGCTTTGCTATGGCTGCGGCCTGCGCATTTCCGAAGCGCTGTCGCTCCGGCGGCGCGAGGCGCCGGCGCCCGGTGCTGCGCTGCGTATCACCGGCAAGGGCGGCAAGACCCGCATGGTGCCGGTGCTGGCGAAAGTCGCCGCGGGCATCACCGATTATCTCAAGCTGTGCCCCTATCCGCTCGACCCCGACGGCCCGCTGTTCGTCGGCGTCAAGGGCGGGCCGCTGTCGCCGCGCATCATCCAACTGGCGATGGCCACGCTGCGCGGCGCGCTCGGCCTGCCGGAGACCGCGACGCCGCACGCGTTGCGCCACTCGTTCGCGACGCACCTGCTGGCAAAGGGCGGCGATCTGCGCGCCATCCAGGACCTGCTCGGCCACGCCTCGCTGTCGACCACCCAGGTCTATACCGCTGTCGACACCACCCAGCTGATGGCGGCCTACCGCGCCGCCCATCCCAGAGCTCGCAGCTGAAGCGGGGGCCTGAGACCACGCGTCGCAGTAATTCACGGAATTGCGAGTTGTCACCTCAGGGAAAGCAGGGAATGCTCGGGTCAATGGATCGAAACGATCCGGCGATCAGGGAAGACCCGATGACCAAAACGCTCGCTGTTGCTGCGGCTCTGGTGCTGGCCGCCCCCCTCGCTGCGTCCGCTTGCTCGGGCGCGAAGAACACCTCAGCTTCCAACGGCGACTATTCGCCGATCACCACCGCTCAGGCATCGTCCGTGCCGGCGTCGTCGGTGAAAGCGACCGCCACCGAAACCAAGTGACCGTGCCAAACCGCTGTGCGGCCGCGCGGCCGCATGGCGTCAAGTTCCCCCGCCTTGGACGCCCGGACACCCCCATCCGGGCGTCCTCGCGTTTGGACGGCCCGGCGGCCCAGATGGTCCGTGGCGCGGCGGCCCGCGGGACGGCATTGGCGCCGCCGCATCACGGCCAGCCGTACCACCAGGTCGGCCGGCCCGAGGCGGAATTGACGTCCGCCCGCAGCCGCCGAAAGCCGTGCTTTTCGTAAAAACGCACGGCGCGCGGATTTTCCTGGTTGACGTCGAGGGTGAGCTGGCCGGCGCAGTGCTGGGCGGCGACGATCAACAGGTCGGCCGCCTCGCTTCCCCACTGATCGGGATGGACGGCGATCTGGGCGAGGTGACCTTGGCTCTCGGAGACGGCGGTGAAGCCGACCACCCGATCCGCCGCGTCGACGGCACAGGTCACGGCGTAATCATCGCGCATCAGCGAGGCCATGTGTTCGCGGAACCAGGGCAGGCGCTGGGCGAAATCGATGTCGGGCATGGTCGCCTGCCAGCCGGCCACCCACAGCGCCTCGATCTGAGCGAGGTCGCCCGGCGCGAGCGGGCGCAGCGTGATCGGGTTGGCGTTGCTCATCGCTCGGTCAGTTTCAGCTCGATGCGGCGGTTGCGGCGGAAGGCGTCCTCGCCGTCGGCGGGATCGAGCGGTTGGAACTCGCCGAACCCGGCGGCGACCAGCCGCTGCGGCGACAGGCCCCGCGCGATCAGATACTGCACCACCGATATGGCGCGCGCTGCCGACAATTCCCAGTTGGAGGGGAACGGCGCGGTCGCAATCGGCCGGCGGTCGGTGTGGCCGTCGACGCGCAGCACCCAGGCGAGGTCGGTGGGAATGGTCCGCTCGAACTCTGCGACCAGGCCGGCCAGCTTGTCGAGCTCGCCGCGGCCCTCGGCCCGGAGCTGGGCCGAGCCGGCGTCGAAGAACACTTCCGATTGCAGCACGAAGCGGTCGCCGACGATGCGCACGTCCGGGCGGTTGCCAAGGCTCTCGCGCAGCCGGCCGAAGAACTCCGAGCGGTAGCGCGCCAGCTCCTGCACCCGCTGAGCCAGCGCCACATTGAGGCGGCGGCCGAGGTCGCCGATCTTGGTCTGGCTGCCGAGGTCGCGCGCCTCGGCGGCGCCGAGCGCCTCCTCCAGCGCCGCGATCTGGCGGCGAAGCGCGGCGGTCTGCTGGTTGAGCAGCTCGATCTGGGAGAGTTGCTGGCGGGACAGCTGGCGCTCGGCCTCGATCGCGGCGGCGCTGCCGCCCGCGCCCTGGCCATCGAGCAGGCCCTGCATCCGGCGGCGCTCGGCCTCGCTGGTGCGCAACGTCTCCTGCAGCACGGTCAGCTGTTCATCGATCGCCGCCTTGCTGCCGCGCTCCAGCGACAGGAGGTC
Source organism: Blastochloris viridis (assembly GCF_001402875.1). Taxonomy (NCBI): domain Bacteria; kingdom Pseudomonadati; phylum Pseudomonadota; class Alphaproteobacteria; order Hyphomicrobiales; family Blastochloridaceae; genus Blastochloris; species Blastochloris viridis. The sequence continues at coordinate 245,382 of NZ_CP012946.1, forward strand.
GGTGAGCTGGCGGATCTGGGCGGTGAGCCGGCCAAGAGCAGTCTCCTTGCCGGCGATCTGCTGGGTGAGGACGTACTGCGCCAGCACGAACACGGTGAGCAGAAAGACGAACACCAGGATCAGCGTCGACAGCGCGTCGACGAAGCCCGGCCAGTAGTCGATCGCCCGCTCGCGCCGGCGGCCCCGCCCCAGCGCCATCGCTCATCTCCGTCCCGATTCGCTGGGCGCGACCAAGCGCTCCAGCAGCTTGCGGATTTCCGCCTGTTCGGCGGCCTGGCCTTCGACCCACCGCCGCATCAGCGCCTGTTCGCCGCGCATCTGCTCGACCAGGCTGCGGATGCTGTCGGCCAGCGCCGCCGTGCCGGCGGGCTTGGCCTGATCGGAGGCGCCGATGTCGCGCACGACGCTCGCCAGCCAGTCCTCAAGGTCGGTGTAGAACCGGGTCTGGGCCTGACCGGCCTGAAGGTCGAGGAAGCCCAGAACGAGCGAGCCGGCGAGCCCGAACAGCGACGACGAGAACGCGATGCCCATGCCGCCGAGCGGCCGCGACAGCCCGGCCTTCAGATCCTCGAACATCGCGCCGGCGTCGGCGCCCACCTCCATCGCCGCCACCACCTTGCCGATCGAGCCGATGGTCTCGATCAGGCCCCAGAAGGTGCCGAGCAGGCCGAGGAACACCAAAAGTCCGGTGAGGTAGCGCAGAACGTCGCGGCTCTCGTCGAGCCGGTTGCCGATCGAATCCATGATGGCGCGCATGGTCGCTTGCGAAATCGCCATGCGGCCGATCCGCTCGCCGAGCAGCGCCGCCATCGGCGCCAGCAGCACCGGCGGCCGCGCCACCTCGGCGCCCGGGTCGGCAATGCGGACACCGTTGACCCACCGAACCTCGGCGAACAGCCGCGTCACCTGCCGGACTGCCAGCACGAGACCGACCGCAAGCACGCCGAGGATGACGCCGTTGAGGCCGGGATTGGCCAGAAAGGCCTGCCAGATCTGGCGCCACAGCACCAGGGCGAGCAGCGCTGCCAGCGCCAGGAATACCGCCATCCGCACCAGATAGATGCGGGGGGAGCCGAGCTTGAAGGGGTCGATTCCGCGCGCCATCGCTTCAACGTATGTTTGTCGCGGCGGAGCCGCCGCAAACCGTCGCTAAGACTGTTAGCCTGCGCTGATGGCGCAGGCGTGGCGGTGCGGACGCCGCCCGGAGCCCGAGCGAGTCGATCGGGGTCCGGGCGATGCGATCTTGGACACAACGTCGCCGAAAAATGCTTGACCGGAAAGGGATGTTTCGGCGACCGGACGGCGACACTCCGGCCGGATCGATCGTGTTTCGGACGATATCGGAACCGGCCGGGCGGAACGCGGTGTCCGAGCGCGAGGCGTTATAGAGAGCTTTCAGGCCGTCTTGAGCGTCGTCAACAGGCTGCGTTGGATCGCCTCGTTACCGGCAAGGATATCGCCGGTCGCCAACATGTCGTCGCCGCCGGCGATGTCGCTGACATAGCCGCCCGCCTCGCGGACCAGCACGATGCCGGCGCCGATGTCCCACGGCGACAGGTGGCGCTCCCAATAGCCGTCGAACCGCCCGGCGGCGACCCAGGCAAGGTCGAGCGAGGCGGCGCCGAGCCGGCGCAGGCCGGCGGCCTTGGTCTGCACCACCGTCAGCTCGCGGCGGAAGCGGTCGTGATCGCCGCGGCCGAGGTGGGGGATGCCGCACGTGATCACGGCGTTGCCGAGGTCGCGGCGGGCGCCGACCCGCAGCCGACGGTCGTTGAGGAAGGCGCCGCGGCCGCGCTCGGCGGTGAACAGCTCGTCGGTGGCGGGATTGTAGACCACGCCGGCGACCGGAACGCCGTCGCGCTCCAGGCCGATCGAGACCGCGAAATGCGGGATGCCGTGGAGGAAGTTGGTGGTGCCGTCGAGCGGGTCGACCAGCCAGCGGTGGCTCTTGTCCGGGCCGTCGACCGCGCCGCTTTCCTCCATCAGGAAGCCGTAGTCGGGGCGAGCCTTCTTGAGCTCGGTGTAGACCACCTGTTCGGCCCGGCGGTCGGCGATCGAGACGAAATTGGCCGGGCCCTTGAGCGAGACCTGCAGTTCCTCGACCTCGCCGAAATCGCGCTTCAGGCTACGGCCGGCCTTGAGGGCGGCCTGGACCATGACTGTTAGAAGGGGTGAGCGCAGCATGACAGACCTTGCGATTGGGGGAGACGGAACTCGGTGGCGGCAAGTTGCGCTCTCTATAGACCCGCGGGCGCCGGCGCCACCCCGAACCGGATGAGCTGCCGCCCGCTCAGCGCTGGCCCAGTGTGCTCGCCGCCGGCTGCTTGAGCCAGGCGCGGGCGTCCGCTTCGGCCTTGGCGCGCTCCTGCGGCGTCAAGTTGGTGATCTGCTGGTCGAGCCAGGGGTCGGACAGGCCGACCGAGCGCGCCATCAGGTGCCAGCGCGCCGCCTGGACGCGGTCGGCGGCAACGCCGCGGCCGGCGAGCAGCAGGCGGGCATAGCGGTTCCAGGCGATCGCGCTGCCTTTCAGCGCCGCCTTGCGGAACCAGCGCACGGCGGCCTCCTCGTCCTTGTCGATGCCGTCGCCGTTGAACAGGGCAATGGCGTAATCGATCATGGCGTCGACATTGTCGAGCGCGGCAGCGCGGGCGAACCACCGCGCCGCCTGGGCGCGGTCGGGCGCGAGGCCGCGGCCGTCCTTGTAGAAAACGGCGAGCCCGTACTGCGCCTCCGGAAGGTCCTTCTCGGCCGCCACCCGGAACCAGTGGGCGGCCTGCGCCAAATCCTGCGGGAAGGCCTGGCCTTCGATGTAGAGCAAAGCGAGATTGTAGGCGGCGGGGGCGTAGCCGGCGTCGGCGGAGCGGCGGAACAGCTTGGCCGCCTCGCCGCGATCCTTGGCGACGCCGCGGCCCTCCAGGTACAGCACGCCGAGCTGGAACGCCGCAATCGGCTCGTTGCGGGCGGTGGCGAGGCGGTACCAGTCGGCGGCCTTGCGGTAGTCCTGCTGAATGCCGAGGCCGGCCGAATAGAGTTCGCCCAGCAGCGTCATCGCCACCGGATCGCCGGCGTCCGACGCGCGCCGCGTCGCCTGATGGAACGCCGTCAGATAGAAGCCGCGCTGGAAGGCGCCATAGGCGGTGTCGAGCGCGGCGTCGGCCGGCGCGTCGGCGTGCTGGGCCGGCGGAGCCGTCGGCGCGCCCGGCTGCGGCTTGGCAGGGGCGGGCTGCGCCGGCTTCGGCGTCACCGGGCGGGGGGCAGCCGGTTTCGGCGCGGCCGGCGGATTGAGCGTCAGCGGCGCTTCCTGGCTCGACGCTGCCGCCACCCCGATCAGGGATGCGAACATCACAGCAGCGGCGCGGGCGATCACGGCACTCGGTCCCTCAGCATCGACGCGGCGAGACGGATGGCGGCCGCCGCTCCGTCCGGGCCATTCCATAGCGCATCGCCGAGAGCAACGAAATCCGCGCCGGCGGCGGCGAGAACCCCGATCTCCTGCAAATCGCCGGCGACGGCGACGCAGGGCGGCTCGAAGATCTGCGACCACCACGCCGTCCGCTCCAGGATGACGTCGAGCAGCGGGCCGCTGCCGTCGGGCGTGCCGAACATGACATAGTCGGCGCCAGCCTCGCCGGCGACCATGGCGTCGTGGCGGGTGTCGCCGCCGCAGGCGCCGACGATGCGATCGGCCGGCACCAGGGCGCGGGCGTCCTTGACCTTGCTGCTGGCGACATGAACGCCGTCGGCGCCGCTGCGGGCGATGAGGTCGGGCCGGCCGTCGATCAGGAGCGCGGCGCCGGCCGCCTGCGCGGTCGGGGCGATCGCGCGAATGCGGTTGATCAGCGTGCGCTCGTCGGCCTCGGCCAGGCGCAGCAGAACCGAGGCGATGTCGGCGGCGCCGAGCGCCGCGGCCAGCGGCTCGATGACGGCATTGGGGTCGGCGACCGGGGCCGTGATCAGAAATAGACGCGTCCGCATGTCGGGATACTCGGGCCTTGGCTCGAAAGCACGCTTGGGTCAGTGGAACCGGAAAATCGGCTTAAGGTGTTGTCGGAATGGGATGGTTTCGAAAAACCGGCACTCGCATCGTCCCATCATGCCCCATCGCCTTGGCGCCAAAGCGGCAAACCTGCCGCGATGGACCGAAATTGTGCCGCGGCGGGCGGTCGGCGCTGCGCCCGGGCGGGGCAAATGCCGCGCCCGGGCGTTCTCGCCGGGTCAGCGCTTGCGCAGCACCTCGACGCCGGGCAACGCCTTGCCCTCAAGGAACTCGAGGAAGGCGCCGCCGGCGGTCGAGACGTAGGAGAACTGGCTGGCGACGCCGGCGTGGTTGAGCGCGGAGACGGTATCGCCGCCGCCTGCCACCGACACCACCTTGCCGGCCTGGGTGAGCTCGGCGACGGCCTTGGCCACCTGCACCGTGCCGCGGTCGAACGGCTCCAGCTCGAACGCGCCGAACGGCCCGTTCCACAGCGCGGTCTTGACGCTGGCGAGGCGGGAGGTGACGTCGAGCACGGACTTCGGCCCGATGTCGAGCACCATGTCGTCCGCCCCGATCGCGTCCACCGTCACCGTCTTCGACGGTGCGTTGGCCTTGAACTCGGCGGCGGTGACGACGTCGACCGGCAGCACCACGGTGCAGCCGCGCGCCGCGGCGGTCTTGAGGATGGCGCGGGCGGTGTCGGCCATCTCGCGTTCGCACAGCGACTTGCCGATCGCCTTGCCTTCCGCGAACAGGAAGGTGTTGGCCATCGCGCCGCCGATGATGAGGACATCGACCTTGGCGGTGAGGTTGCCGAGCAGATCGAGCTTGGTCGACACCTTGGCGCCGCCGACGATGGCCGCCACCGGCCGGGTCGGCGCCTCCAGCGCCTTGGACAGCGCGTCGAGTTCGGCCTGCATGGTACGGCCGGCGTAAGCCGGCAGGATGTGGCCGAGGCCCTCGGTCGAGGCGTGGGCGCGGTGGGCGGCCGAGAACGCCTCGTTCACCCAGATGTCGCCGTTGGCGGCCAGCGCCTTGGTGAAGTCGGGGTCGTTCTTCTCCTCCTCTTTGTGGAAGCGGGTGTTCTCCAGAAGAAGGATGTCGCCGGGTTGCATGGCGGCGATGGCGGTGGCTGCCGGCTCGCCGATGCAGTCGTCGGCGAACGCCACCGGCTTGCCGAGCCGGTCGGCCAGCGCCGGCACGATCACCTTCAGCGACTGGGTGGGGTCGATGCCCTTGGGACGGCCGAAATGGGCGAGGAGGATCACCTTGCCGCCCTTTTCGGAAATCTCCTTGATGGTCGGGATCACCCGTTCGATGCGGGTGGCGTCGGCCACCGCGCCGTTTTCCATCGGCACGTTGAGGTCGACGCGCACCAGCACGCGCTTGCCGGCGACGTCGGCGTCGTCGAGCGTTCGAAAGGCGGTCATGTGGATCCTCGCCCGGTCAGATCAGCTTGCCCATCGCCGCGGCGACGTCGGCCATGCGGTTCGAGAAGCCCCACTCGTTGTCGTACCAGGCCAGCACGCGCACGAAGGTGCCGTCGATCACCTTGGTCTGGTCGGCGTGGAAGGTCGAGGAGTGCGGGTCGTGGTTGAAGTCGATGCCGACATTGGGGCGGTCGGTGAAGCCGAGCACGCCCTTGAGCGGGCCTTCCGACGCCGCCTTCATCGCCGCCACGATCTCGTCCTTGGTGGTGGCGCGCGAGGCGACGATCTTGAGGTCGATCAGCGACACGTTCGGGGTCGGGATGCGGATGGCCGAGCCGTCGAGCTTGCCCTTCAGTGCCGGCAGCACCAGGCCGATCGCCTTGGCAGCGCCGGTCGAGGTCGGGATCGCCGAGAGCGCGGCGGCTCTGCCGCGATAGAGATCCTTGTGCAGGGTGTCGAGGGTCGGCTGGTCGCCGGTGTAGGAATGCACCGTGGTCATGTAGCCGCGCTCGATACCGACCAAATCGTGCAGCACCTTGGCGACCGGGGCGAGGCAGTTGGTGGTGCAGGAGCCGTTGGAGACCACGAGGTGGTCCTTGGTCAGGCCGGCATCATTGACCTTGTAGACCACGGTATAGTCGGCACCGTCCGACGGCGCCGACACCAGCACGCGCTTGGCGCCGGCGGTGAGCAGCATCGCCGCCTTGTCGCGGGCGGTGAAGATGCCGGTGCACTCCATGGCGATGTCGATGCCGAGCTCCTTGTAGGGCAGCTGAGTCGGGTCCTTGATCGCGGTGACCTTGATCGGGCCGCGGCCGACGTCGAGGGTGTCGCCGTCGACCTTCACCTCGCCCGCGAAGCGGCCGTGGACGGAATCGAAGCGGAACAGGTGGGCATTGGTCTCCACCGAGCCGAGATCGTTGATGGCGACCACCTCGATGTCTCGACGGTCGGACTCGATAAGGGCGCGCAGTACATTGCGGCCGATACGGCCGAATCCGTTGATGGCAACGCGAAGGGTCATCCTGGTCTCTCCTCTGTGGAACCGAATCCTCGAACCGAACGTCTGCACCGCGGAAAAACGCCGTTTGATAACGGCGGCGGCCGATGCGCGGTTTTCATCCTCTCAGGAGCATTCGCTCCGTTGCGATACCGTGATCTCGCAGGTCGCGTCTTCGCCGTCGTCCCGCTGCCACGGCCGGCGGCGAAACGACGGCCAACGCGTCCGGGGCGGCCCATGCCGCTCCGGCGTCCTTGGCGAATAGGCATCAAGACCCCCGGCGTCGCCCCCGCGGGCCGGCGATCGCCGGCCACTTCGCCAGCGCAGGCCGGCACGGACCTCACCCCATCGTAGAAATGGTCACGTACTTTGCCAGGCCGATGGCATATCAAGCCAGCGGCCCGAGTCAATTGCGTCAGGTTATTGTGCCGTGCGGTACTTTCCGGCTGCCGCGACGCGCCGGCGGCGCCGACCCGTGCAGAAAAGCGTAGGCCGCGAAAGAGGCCCGGCAAAGGTAAAAAACCGCCAACGGCGAAGATGCGGTCGCATCAAGGCACGCTGAAACGGAGCCGTGCGGTTGCCCTCCGTCGCGCCCCCCCCTAATCTTCCACCAGCGCCGGGCCTGCGGCCGGCTGCGAAAAGGGAGGCCCTGCGGAATGCTGGACAGCCCGCCGCTCGAAGCGGCCGTTCGTCGGGTGTCGGCCGCGCTCGACCAACTGGAGGCGGCGGTGGAGCGCCGGCTGGGCGAGGAACGCCGGCACGCCGGCCTGGAGGCCCAGGTGCAGGCGCTCGGCGTCGACCGGGCTCGGCTCGCCTCCGAACTCGATCAGATGCAGCATCGCGCCGAAGGGCTCGAACTTGCCAATCGCGACGTCTCCCAGCGCCTGACCGCGGCGATGGAGACTATCCGTGTGGTGCTCGAGGACGCCGAGCGGTGAGCCGCGCCGGCCGCTGACGGCGCAATCGACGTCGCGTTCGGGAATTGTCGAGAGGGTCATGGGACAGGTCAACGTCACCATCAGCGGCCGCCAGTACCGCATGGCGTGCGAGGACGGCCAGGAGGAGCACCTGCGCGGCCTGGCGCAGGACATCGACGCCCGGCTGACCCAGCTCCGCAAGGCGTTCGGCGAGATCGGCGATCAGCGCCTGACCATGATGGCGGCGATCATGGTCGCCGACGAGCTGCACGAGGCCAACCGCACCGTCGGAGCCCTCAAGGCTGACCTTGCCGCGCTGCGTGAGGCGCGGGTGGCGGCGGCGGCCGAGGCCGAGGCCCAGGAGCGGGCGGCGGCGGCGGCGCTGCATGGCGCCGCGCAGCGGATCGAGCGGCTGGCGCGGAGCATCGCCACCGCGCCGCAGGACGGGCCGGGGCTGGGGTGAGGTCGCCACCCGGCCGGAAAAGCGTGGCCTGGGTGACGATGAGGCGGGAAAAACGACAAAGGGGCCTTCCTGTCTGGCGGCAGGCTCCCTAGATTGAGTGAAGCGGGGCTGCGAGGTGCGTTCAGGAGACACGTATCCCCGGGGCCTTATCGATCCGAATGGGAGCTGTCCCTGTCCGGACCCGTGGGTCCGGGCAAACGGCGCCCACCTACTCTGTAGGTATCCCGGGATCGATACTCCGACGGCCATCGTGGCTCCGCACAGTTCCTCCATGTCGTTGTTCCACGCCATTGAAAAGCAGAGCTTGCGCCGCGCCGCGCTGGCGCGGCGCGCGGCGCTCGACCCGGCTGAGCGGGCACGGGCGGCAGAGGCGGTGGTGTTCGGCGGGCTTGCCTTGGCCGCGCGCTACGGCGGCGGTGGCGCGGTCGCCCTGTTCGCCAGCATGAACGGCGAGATCGACACCGGTCCGCTCGCCGCGGCGTTGACCGCGGCCGGCTATGAACTGGCGCTGCCGGCGATCGTCGAGCCGGCAGCGCCGTTGGTATTCCGACGCTGGTCGCCGGGCGAGGATCTGATATGTGGCGCCAAGGGCGTGCTGGAGCCACCGGCCGACGCCGGCAGGGTGGCGCCGACGCTGGTGTTCGTGCCGATGACGGCATTCGACCGGCGGGGGTTTCGCATCGGCTATGGCGGCGGGTATTACGACCGTACCCTCGGCGCCGGTTCGGGCGAGGCGTGGCCGGGAGGGGTGCGACCGGCGGCGGTGGGGCTGGCGTTCGCGGCGCAGGAGGTGTTCCGGGTCCCGGACTTGCCTCATGACGTCCGGCTCGGCGACATTCTCACCGAGCGTGAAACGATTTCTTGCCGGAGTTCGGCCTGATGCGGTTGTTGTTCATCGGGGACGTGGTGGGCCGGGTCGGACGTCAGGCGGTGCTTCAGAGGCTGCCGCGGCTGGTGGCGGACTGGAAGCTCGACATGGTGATCGTCAATGGCGAGAACGCCGCCGGCGGTTTTGGCATCACCGCCGCCATCTACAATGACCTGATCGAAGCCGGCGCCGACGCTGTCACCCTCGGCAACCACGCCTGGGACCAGAAGGAAATGCTGGTCTTCATCGAGCGGGCGCCCCGGCTGATCCGGCCGATCAACTACCCGCCGGGCACGCCCGGCCGCGGCGCCAACCTCATCACCGCCAAGAACGGGATGCAGGTGCTGGTCATCAATGCGATGGGCCGGGTGTTCATGGACCCGCTCGACGATCCGTTCATGGCGGTCGACCGCGAGGTCGCCGCCTGTCCGCTCGGCCAGGCCTGCGACGCCATCGTGGTCGACTTCCACGCCGAGGCCACCAGCGAAAAGCAGGCGTTCGCCTACCTGCTCGATGGCCGCGTCAGCCTGGTCGCCGGCACCCATACCCACGTACCGACCGCCGATTACCGCATCCTTTCGGGCGGTACGGCGTTCATGACCGATGTCGGCATGACCGGCGATTATGATTCCGTCATCGGAATGGAAAAGACTGAGCCGCTGCAGCGGTTCCTGCGCAAGATTCCGTCGTCGCGCTTCGAGGCGGCGGCCGGGCCGGCCACCTTGAGCGGCCTCGCCGTCGAGCTCGACGACAAGACCGGGCTGGCGCAGATGGTGGCGCCGGTGCGGCTGGGCGGGCAGCTCAACATCGCCGTTCCGGCGGACTGGATGCCCGCGCCGCGGCGCGAGGCCGGGCCGGCCGGCCGGGCCAGTTGATAACACCGGAAAGTGCCAACCGAATGGATGCGCCATTGACGACCGAAGCGCCGCGGACCCAGTCGGCGCCGATCAGTCAGATTCTGCGCGGCGTGCTCGACCATGTGGAGGGCGAGACGCTGACCATCGGCGACATCGTCAGCGCGCTCGGCGACCGGGCGATGGCGATCTTGATGATCCTGTTCAGCCTGCCCAACTGCGTGCCGGTGCCGCCCGGCGTCGGGCTGGTGTTCGGCTTCCCGATGATCCTGGTCGCGCTGCAGATGGTGCTCGGGCGACATCTGCCGTGGCTGCCGGGAGTGCTGCTGAACCGCCGGCTCAAGGCGAAAGACTATGCCCGGCTGATGGACGTGGCCGAGCCGCGGTTGAAGCGGGTCGAAGCCTACCTCAAGCCGCGTTACACCTTTCTGTTCTCGGACCTGGCTGACCGCTTTACCGGCGCTTTCTTCGTGCTGTGCGCGGTATCGGTCATTCTGCCGCTGCCGGGCTCGAATTTTCCGCCGGCGGTGGCCGCGGTGCTGATGTCGCTGGCGATCGTCGAGGAGGATGGCGTGGTGTTTTCGATCGGCGTCGTCATCGGTGTGATCGGACTGGCCTACACCACGCTGGTCGGCGGCGCGGTGATCTGGGGCGCGGTGGCCGCCGCCCGGGCCTTCATGGGATTTTGATCCAGTTTCCAATAGGTTATAAGGAAATCCGGCGCTATTTGCAGGCGCCGCAGATGCTTCGCGCCGAACGCCGAGGTCTGGACGGTAATCACCGGCATGCGTTCTGTCCCGGTCATGGCGACGGGGCGGCTTGGGCGGCAATCGGTGGGGATTGGACGCGCCACCAAAACAAAAGGCGGCGCAGCGAATGGAACGCTGCACCGCCTTTCGTGGTTCTGAGCAGATCAGAACAGGATAGCGCCGAGAATCTTGAGAATAATGTAGACAAGGATGCAGCCGACGAAGCCGCTGCCGAAGCCATAGGCGCGCTCGCGCCAGACGTCGAGCACGGACGGGGCGCCCACGGTCTGGCGGAAACTGTTGGTGTCGATGGTGGCGATCTGCTCCAGCGCTTCCGTTTCCTGAGCGGATTCCGGCTTCGCCTTCTGGATGGCCTTGATCTGCTCAAGGGCGAGCGCCAGCTCGGTCTGGTTCTGCTCGGTCTGGCGACGCAGCTCGGCCAACTGCTCCAGCGTCGCCTCGACATTGGTCCGCGCCTTGGCGATGGCGTCGAGGCGGCCCTGCAGGCTCTCGTTGGTGAAAGTCTGGTCGTCCTTGAACAGGCTCAGATTGGGCGCAACTTGGCTGATCGCGGTCACGAATCCGCGAAAATAGCCCTGGAACCCGCGAAATAGCAGGTTCGAGACGATGTTTTCGAAATTGCTCGGCAATGCAGTCATGGCAGCGTCCCCCGTTTGCTGCGTGTTGCGATGTCAGTCGCTTCCGCCTCCCGATAGTGCCTTGAAATATCGGCCCGTGGAAGCCACTCCGGTATCTCGTTGTTTTCTCATCAGAGAATGACGTCCGGAATGGCCCCTTGGGCTGATTCTGGCAAGTCGAATCGCAGGTTTCTTTTCTTCCGGCTTTCCAGCGGCTATAGCGGGCTCCTTCTGAGGCAACGGATTAGCGCGTTCGAACGGCGCGTTCCTCCTAGGTTTCGAGTAGCCCATGGCCGGACATTCGCAATTTAAGAATATCATGCACCGCAAGGGGCGCCAGGATGCGGTGCGCTCCAAGTTGTTCAGCAAGCTGGCGCGCGAGATCACGGTCTCGGCCAAGTTCGGCCTGCCCGACCCCAGCATGAACGCCCGGCTGCGGGCGGCGATCTTGGCCGCGCGCGCCGAGAACATGCCCAAGGACAATATCGAGCGCGCCATCAAGAAGGCTCAGGGCGCCGATACCGAACACTTCGACGAGATCCGTTACGAGGGTTACGGCCCCGGCGGCGTTGCCGTTATCGTCGAGGCGCTGACCGACAACCGCAACCGCACCGCCTCCGAGGTCCGGTCCTACTTCACCAAGCACGGCGGCAATCTCGCCGAGACCGGCGCGGTGTCGTTCATGTTCGACCGTGTCGGCGTGGTTGAGTTCGACGCCGCCAAGGCCGGTGCCGAGGCCATGCTGGAGGCGGCGATCGACGCCGGCGCCGATGATGTGGTGTCGTCGGATCACGGCCACGAGGTCTATTGCGGCGCCGACTCGCTGGCGACGGTGTCGAAAGCGCTGGAGGCGCACTTCGGCGAGCCGCGCAAGACGGCGCTGATCTGGAAGCCGCAGAACCAGGTCGCGGTGGACGATGAGGCCGGCGAGAAGCTCATTCGCCTCATCGAGACGCTGGAAGACAACGACGACGTCCAGCATGTCTATTCCAACTTCGAAATCTCCGACGCGCTGATGGCCAAGATGGGCTCGTGAGCGAGGCCGGTCGCGTCCACGCGCGTTGCCGGACATCCCGCCTCGGGTCGGGGTTTCCGGCGCCGCCTGGTCAGGCGGCGCGCCCCACTGCGGCGGCCGGGGCTGGCGCATGGCTTGCAAGCTCGTCAGGACATGGCGAGGTCTGGGTGCATTTGCCTAAAATTCGCGCAATTACCGGGGCGTTCGGTTCGCCGCTGCTTGCGGCAGCGGCTGGACCCGGCCGCAGCGTTCGGCGCGATGGCAACACCGTCGGTGGGGCCGGATGTAACGATCTTGCGGCGACGCCGATGGCAGCGGAGACTGAGCCGGGGCCGCGCGTCGCTGCCGGCGCTGCTTTGGCCCGGGGTGCTCCCGCTGGTCCGATCGCCGTCGCCAGGCGGGCGGACCGTTTTGCGTGCGTGGCGACAGCGCCATGCGTGCCAAGGACATAACCGAGCCGCCGAGGAACGGCGGCCTGCCGACGTCAACGAGACAGGATCATCGTGATGAAAAGAAGCCTCATTGCCGCCGTCCTCGGCCTTGCCGTTGCGGCCGCTCCGGCCACCGCGCAGGAACTCACCGGAACCCTGAAGAAGATCAAGGAAACCGGCACCATCACCATCGGCCACCGCGATTCGTCGATCCCGTTTTCCTATTACGACGACAAGCAGCAGGTGGTCGGCTACGCCATGGATCTGTGCTACCGCATCGTCGACGCGGTGAAGGCGGAGCTGAAGCTGCCCGACCTCAAGGTGGTGCTCAACCCGGTGACCTCGGCAACCCGCATTCCCTTGATGGCCAACGGCACCATCGACCTTGAGTGCGGCTCGACCACCAACAATCTGGAACGCCAGAAGCAGGTCGGCTTCACCATCACCCACTTCGTGACCGCGAACCGCTTCGTCTCGAAGAAGGCGAACAACCTGAAGACGCTGGCCGACCTCAAGGGCAAGACCATCGTCTCGACCTCCGGCACCGCCAACATCAAGCAGATCAACCAGATCAATGCCGAGCAGAACCTCGGCATGACGATCCTGGCGGCCAAGGACCACGCCGAGGCCTTCCTGATGGTGGAGACCGACCGTGCCGTCGCCTTCGTGATGGACGACATCCTGCTCTACAGCCTCGCCGCCAGCTCCAAGGCGCCGAAGGACTACGTCATCTCCGCCGAGGCGCTGTCGGTCGAGCCCTACGGCATCATGCTCCGCCGCGACGATCCGGAGTTCAAGGCCGTGGTCGATAAGGCGATGGTCGAAACCTACAAGTCCGGCGCGATCGAGCCGATCTACAAGAAGTGGTTCGAAACCGCGATTCCGCCGCGCGGGGTCACCCTCGACGTGCCGCTGGGCGAGGTGTTCGCCAAGGTGATCGCCAACCCGACCGATTCCGGCAATCCCGCCGACTACAAGTGAGTTCGAGGCGCCGGGGCTCGCCCTGGCGCCTTCCTTTTCCTGCCTGGCGAGGTGACGCGTGAATTATCATTGGAACTGGGCCATCTTCTGGGAGCCGTCGCCGGAGGGCTGGGGCACCTACGCCGACATGCTGCTGTCGGGGCTGTTCTGGACCCTCGCCACCTCGCTCGTCGCCTGGATCATGGCGCTGGTGCTGGGCGTCGTCGTCGGCGTGATGCGCACGATGCCCTACCGCATCCCCGCCGCGATCGGTTACGTCTATGTCGAGCTGTTCAGGAACATTCCGCTCCTGGTGCAGATGTTCCTGTGGTTCTTCGTGATGCCGGAGCTGGTGCCGGCCGAGCTTGGCCGCTGGCTCAAGCAGATGCCCAACGCGCCGTTCTTCAACGCCGCGCTCAGCCTCGGCTTTTTCACCTCGGCGCGTGTCGCCGAGCAGGTGCGCGCCGGCGTCGAGGCGCTGCCGCGCGGCCAGCGGATGGCCGGCACGGCGCTCGGCCTGACGTTGGCGCAGGTCTACGGCTACGTCCTGTTGCCGATGGTGTTCCGCATCATCCTGCCGCCGCTGACGTCTGAATTCCTCAACTGCATCAAGAACTCGTCGGTGGCGCTGACCATCGGCCTGATGGAGCTGACGGCGCGGGCGCGCTCGATGCAGGAGTTCTCATTCCAGGTGTTCGAGGCCTTCACCGCGGCGACACTGCTCTATGTCGTTCTCAACCTCGTCGTGACGTTCGGCATGCGCTGGCTGGAGAAGTCGGTGGCAGTGCCGGGCTATATCGGTTCGAGCCGGGCGTGAGGCAGTGATGTTTGCCAATTTCGACTTCGATGTCATCGTCCGCTCGCTGCCCTACCTGTTCCTCGACGGCATGACCTTCACGCTGATGCTGACGGGGCTGTCGCTGGTGGGCAGCCTGTTCATCGGCACGCTGATCGCGCTGATGCAGCTCTCCAGCTACAGGGCGCTGTCGCTGCTGGCGGTGGGCTACGTCAACCTGATGCGCGCGCTACCGCTGGTTCTGATCATCTTCTGGTTCTACTTCCTGTTGCCATGGATCGGGCAGTGGGTGACCGGGGCGTCGCGGCCGATCCAGGTCGGCGCCTTCACCTCGGCGCTGGTCACCTTCATCGCGTTCGAGGCGGCCTATTTCGCCGAGATCATGCGCGCCGGCATCCAGTCGATCCCCAAGGGCCAGATCGCCGCCAGCCAGGCGCTCGGCATGACCTATTGGCAGACCATGGTCGACGTCGTGCTGCCGCAGGCGTTCCGCAACATGATCCCGCTCATCCTGACCCAAACCATCATTCTGTTTCAGGACACCTCGCTGGTTTACGTGTTGTCGATCCCGGATTTTCTCGGCGCCGCCAGCAAGGTCGCTCAGAGGGACGGTCGTCTTGTCGAGATGTACACGTTCGCGGCCGTAGTCTACTTCATCATTTCGTTCGCTGCATCGACCTATGCTCGCCGTCTGCAAATGCGGATCGCGGTTGTGCGCTGAGGAGTTCTGTGATGTCCGCCATGATCGAGATTTCCGGCGTCAGCAAATGGTACGGCCCGATCCAGGTGCTCAAGGACTGTTCGACCCGCGTCGAAAAGGGCGAGGTGGTGGTGGTGTGCGGCCCGTCCGGTTCGGGCAAGTCGACGCTAATCAAGACCGTCAACGGGCTTGAGCCGTTCCAGCAGGGGCGGATCAGCGTCGACGGAATCGACCTGTCCGCCAAGACCACCAATCTGCCCAAGCTCCGGGCGCGGGTCGGCATGGTGTTCCAGCATTTCGAGCTGTTTCCGCACCTTAAGATCATCGAGAACCTGCGCCTCGCCCAGGTCAAGGTGCTGGGGCGCTCGGTCGAGGAGGCCAACGCCAAGGGTATGGCGCTGCTCGATCGGGTCGGCATCAAGATGCACGCCGACAAGTATCCCGGCCAGCTCTCCGGCGGTCAGCAGCAGCGCGTGGCGATCGCCAGAGCGTTGGCGATGGATCCGATCGCCATGCTGTTCGACGAGCCGACCTCCGCGCTCGACCCCGAGATGATCAACGAGGTGCTCGACGTCATGGTGGCCCTGGCCAAGGAGGGCATGACCATGATGGTGGTGACCCACGAGATGGGCTTCGCCCGCAAGGTCGCCAACCGCGTGGTGTTCATGGACGCCGGCGAGATCGTCGAGGACGCCCACAAGGAGGAGTTCTTCGGCCGGCCGCGCAGCGAACGGGCGCAGGCGTTCTTGTCCAAGATCTTGTCGCACTGACCAAGCGCCCCTGTCGCACCCTGCGGCAGGTCGGCGTGGGGCATAGGTTCGAAGGAAAGCCGGCGGTGGTGCGGCCTCGGCATTCCGCATCGGAATGCCGAAAGCGCCTGCCGCCGGGCCAACTTGCGGTGACGGGAGCCGTAGCGCCGCATTTCGGCCCGACTGAGCCGGCAAGCCAGCGGCCACCTTTGATAGAGCTCGTTCGGGCCATGCGCGGCCACCGGACGCCGTTCCCCTTGGGGCAGTTGCCAGCTTGGTCCATTCCATGCCGAAACCCTCGATCCGCCTTGTTCCGGCCGTCCGCCGGCTGTTCGCAGTGTTCGCGCTGTGCCTGTTGCCGCTGTCGGTGCCCGCGGCGTTCGCCCAGGGTTCGCTCGACGACGCCCGCACCCAGGTCGAGAAGGCGGAGGAGAACCTGACGCGCGAGAATTTGCGCGATCGCGACCTCGAAGAGATCAAGCTGCAGCTCGATCCGCTGCGCGATGTGCTGCAGGCGCGCGTCAACGAACTCGAGCCGCGGGTCCGGGAGGTCGGTGTCCGCCTCAAGGAACTCGGCAAGAAGCCGGACGCCGAAGCGCCGCCGGAGGATGCCAAGCTCACCGCGGAACGTGAGGAGCTGGAGAAACGTGTCAGCACGCTCGACGGCGAGCTGAAGCAGGCCAAGCTGCTGCTGCTGCGCTCCGAGCAGCTTGCCGACCGCGTCACCGAACGCCGCCGCGCGCTGTTTGCCGCCGAGGTGTTCTCGCAGACCTCCGGCATCCTCAACCCGCAGTTCTGGACGCGAACGATCGCCGCGCTGGCGCTTGAGGCGCGCGGGGTGGCGTATCTGTTCAGCGACTGGTGGGCGTGGGTGGAGGCCAAGGGTGGCGAGAGCGCGCTGGTGCCGCCGGCGATCGCGCTCGGCATGTTCGGCGTCGTGTGCCTGTTGATCGCCCGGTGGTGGCGACGGCGGCGCCCGAGCGACGTGTCGTTCGACGCGCCGCGGATTGCGCATGCCCGCGCCGCCTGGCACGTCTTCTTGGCCGGGGCGATCCCGGCCACCGCGGTCGCCGCGGTGGTGCTGACGGTGTTCCGGGTCAGCGAGCTGTTGTCGCCGCGCATGCTCGACCTCGGCCATAGCATCGTTCTTGCCGTCGGCCTCGCCGCGCTCGCTCACGGCGTCAGCGATGCGGTGCTGGCGCCGGGCCGCAAGGCGCGGCGGCTGCTCGACTTCGACGCCGACCGCGCTGTGCAGCTTCATCAATTGGTGGTGTGGTCATCGCGCGTGTTCGCCGCGGCTATCGTGGTCAACGCGCTGCACAAGGCGGTGGTGGCACCGCTGTCGCTGACGCTTGCCACCAGTGCGGTGATGACGCTGGCGATCACCGCGTTCACCGCTTGGACGCTGTGGGCGACCAAGCCGGAGGAGCCGTCGGACGAGGAGGATGCCGCCCCCGACGGCGAGGCGGACGAGGACGTCAATTCGCGCGCCCAGCGCCTGCTGCGGCTGTTCGGCTGGATCGTCGTGCTGGTTTGCGTCGTCGCGCTGGCGGCCGGCTATGTCGGCTTTGCCGCCTTCTTCATCGGTCGGCTGGTGATCGCCACCGTGTTGATCGGCATCGTCTACCTTGCGTTTGCCATGATCGACGCCACGGTGTCGGAAGGCATGATGGCGACCACGGTGCGCGGGCGGCGGGCGGCGGGCATGGTCGGGGTGTCGCCGGCGACGCTCGAAGTCATCGCCACCATCGTGTCCGGCCTCGTCAAGGTGGTGCTGTTCACCTTTGCCGCGGTGGTGGCGGTCGGGCCGTGGGGCGTGCACGTCGTCGACATCACCTCGACCTTCTCGGAAGTGTTCTTTGGCGTTGAGCTCAACACCATCGTCGTTCCAGTCACCGCGGTGGCCGGCGCCATCGCGCTTCTGTTCGGCGTACTGGTCGCAACCCGCCTCACCCAGGGCTGGCTGGAGCGCAACCTTCTGCCGCGCACCCGCATCGAGCCGTCGCTTCAGCACTCGGTGAAGCAGATCATCGGCTACATCGGCATCATCGTCGCGGTGATCCTGGCGCTCGGCCAGATCGGCATCGACCTGCAGAACATCGCGCTGGTTGCCGGCGCGCTGTCGGTCGGCATCGGCTTCGGCCTACAGTCGATTGTCTCGAACTTCGTCTCGGGCCTGATTCTGCTCACGGAACGGCCGATCCGCGTTGGCGACACCATCGCGGTGAAGGGCGAGGAGGGCTATGTCCGCCGCATCAGCGTCCGGGCCACCGAGATCGAAACGTTCGAGCGTTCGAGCGTGATCATCCCCAACACCGACCTGATCACCGGCGTCGTCAAGAACTGGACGCACGGCAGCCCGACCGGGCGCATCATCATCGCCGTCAACATTCCCTACGACACCGACCCCGACGAGGTGCGCGACATCCTGATCGCCGCGGCGTGCGAGCACCCGCAGGTGCTGAAGAGCCCGCCGCCGCGGGTGTTCCTCCTGAAGTTCGGCGACACCGCGCTGCAGTTCGAATTGCGCTGCATCGTCAGCAACGTTGATTATTCGCTAACCGTCCGCAGCGATCTTCACTTCGCGATTCTGTATCGCCTGCGCAAAGCCGGCATCGTTCAGCCGGTGGTGCCACCGCTGCCCGAACTGGTGCGGCGACCGGCGGAGGCGTCACCGGAGACTTTAACGTCATGACGTTGCTGAAGAATGCGCCGGCCGTGAGTCTGACCCGGCGTGGACTGGTTGCTGCCGGGCTCGGTGCCCTGGTCGCGGCGTGCGGGACCACCGATGTCGAACTGCCGGACGCGCCCGGCTACAACGCCTCGCTCACCAAGCCGGGCGCCAAGCTCGACCGCCAGCTTGCGGTCGAACTCGTCAACTCGTTCCGCGCCAGCAACGGGCTCGGCGGGCTGGCGCCCGATCCGCAGCTCAACGCGCTGGCCGAGGAGCAGGCCCGCGCCATGGTTGCGGCCGGCAAGCTGTCGCACGAGATCGGCGGCGCGCTGACGACCCGGCTGCGCCGTGGCGGCTATCGGTTCACCTCGGCCGGGGAGAATATCGCCGCCGGCCAGGACACCCTGCTCGACGTGTTCGGCGGTTGGCGGGCGTCGCCCGGACATCGCTCGGTGATGCTCACGCGCGATGTCACCCGCATCGGCATCGCCGCGGTGCAGGCGCCGAACTCCGCTTACAAGATCTTCTGGGCGATGATCGTCGCGACGCCGGCTGGCTGAGCGGGTGCGGTTCCGCATTCGGGCCAATAGTTCGATATAAAACCAATTTCCGGTCGTTTCCGACATGCGCTAGCGTGACCGCCTCGAGGAGGAGGTGCCGATGGCGCTGCTGCCCGACCGGTGCGATTATCAAAGCCTGCGGACTGGCTTCCGCTGGCGCATTCCCGAACGCTACAATATCGCCGTCGACGTCTGCGACCGATGGGCCGTTGCCGACCCCGAGCGGCAGGCGCTGACCTTCGAGCATACCGGCGGCGGTGTCGAGCATGTCAGCTACGGCCGGCTGGCCGAGCTGTCGAACCGCTTTGCCAACGCGCTGGCTGCGCACGGCGTCGGCCGCGGCGACCGGGTGGCGGTGCTGCTGCCGCAGACGCTTCAGACCGTGGTGACCCACCTTGCCGTCTACAAGCTGGCGGCGATCGCGGTGCCGCTCGCGGCGCTGTTCGGCCCCGATGCCATCGGCTATCGCCTTGGCGCGGCCGGCGCCAAGGCGCTGGTCACCGATGGGTGCGGCCTTGCCAAACTGGCTGACGTCACCGAGCCGTTGCCGGAGCTCGAGCTGGTCGTCTCGATCGAGGCGGAGGCCGACAAGGCTGTGCGCTTTTCCGCGTTGGTGGAAGCCGGCTCGCCGCGCTTCTCGGCCGAGCAGACCTCGCCGGACGATCCGGCGCTGATGATTTTCACCTCAGGCACCACCGGCAATCCCAAGGGGGCGCTGCACGGCCATCGCGTGCTGCTCGGCCACATTCCCGGTGTGCAGATGTTCCACGAGTTTTCGCCGCAGCCGGGCGATAAATTCTGGACACCGGCCGACTGGGCGTGGGCGGGCGGCCTGCTCAACGTGCTGCTGCCCGGGCTCAAGCTCGGCGTGCCGGTGGTCGGGCGGCGGTCGGAGCGGTTCGATCCGGAGGATGCCTACCGGCTGATGGCAACGCACGGCATCGCCAACGTGTTCATGCCGCCGACGGCGCTGCGCATGCTGCGTGCGGTGCCCCCGCCGTCGGGGCGCCACCAGTTGCGGCTTCGCACGCTCGGCTCGGGCGGCGAGCAGCTCGGCGCCGAGACCTACGAGTGGGGACGGGCGGCGCTCGGCCTGACCATCAACGAGTTCTACGGCCAGACCGAGTGCAACCTGGTGCTGTCGTCGTGCGCGGCGATCGGGGTGTCGCGGCCGGGCGCGATCGGCCTGCCGGTGCCGGGGCACGACGTGGCGGTGATCCGGCCCGATGGCACGGTGTGCGCCACAGCCGAACCAGGCCAGATCGCGGTGCGGCGGCCGGACCCGGTGATGTTCCTGGAATATTGGGACCGGCCGCAGGCAAGCGCCGACAAGTTCGTGGGCGACTGGATGACCACCGGCGATCAGGGCGTGCGGGACGACGACGGCTACATTCATTTTGTTGGCCGCGACGACGACGTCATCACCTCTTGCGGCTATCGCATCGGCCCCGGCGAGATCGAGGACTGCCTCCTCAAGCACCCGGCGGTGGCGCTGGCGGCGGCGATCGGCAAGCCCGACCCGCTGCGCACCGAGATCGTCAAGGCGTTCGTGGTGGTGAAGCCGGGGGTCGAAGCGACCAAAACATTAGCCGGCAATATACAGGCTTTCGTTAAGGAACGGCTGTCGGCGCACGAGTATCCCCGCGAGGTGGAATTCATCGACGAGATGCCGATGACCACCACCGGCAAGATCATCCGCCGCCGGCTACGCGACCAACCCTGACACCGATATTTGCCGGGTGGGCGGCCGGCTTGGCGGAACGATCGGCAGGAACGACGAGCCGGAACGGATTGATACGGTTTCCAACTGATCAGGATGGGAGCGCGGCATTCCGGTCGCCGGAAAGCCATTCCTGATCAACGGCGTATTTGTGGGATGCGGCGGCCGGGGCGGGCATGGATCAGGCAGAAACCAAATCAATCGCGCGGCGGCAGCGCCTCGCGGAGCTGCCACGCCGGGCGGAAAACTGCGGTGGCCGAGACAGTGGCCAACGATGCTTGCCGTAGAGTCTCCTGCCTCACAAGCCGGCTAGCAAGGTGTTGGCGCCTTTGTTTTCCGCAACGGCAGAATGGCCGCGCCCTGCGGAGGTGTCCGAGCCTGAACTGTCGCACACCGCTGCGGCAAGATGCGGCCGCCGGTCGCGCTGCCACGTTCTTCATTCTCTGCCTGCGGCACCTGGGCAGGCCTTCGCGGTCTCGCTCCGACGTCCTTCGGTGAGGGCGAGGCTCGGCCTTCCGGGGGCCTTGGCGGCGGCGGGTGGAGTGGGATCCGGCACGGCGCTGGCGTCGGCGTCGCTGGCCATCACCCTGGGGCAGCAGGGGAATTATTTGCTGGTGTGTGCGGCGGGCGAGCCGGCAGCGTCCGCTGAGTCAACATGTGCTCCAACGGAAACGCCGGCTAACGACCGTGGTGCGGATGGCGCAAGGCCTGCAGGCGCCGGCGTTTGCGGCAGAATCTTAAGCACTGCCGCAGACGGCGCGGCGGCGAACGCCTCGGTGGCGGCCGGGGCCCGTTTGACTCAACGGGAATAGAAGAATCCTCTCCCCGGTCGGCGACGGCGAGAAAACGAAAAGTAGACTGATTCTAATACCGAGACGCACCCAGTGGCCGGAACGTGTGACGGCAGGGGTTTTGGACCGACTCGCAAAGCCGGCGGCGGGGAGGGCGCTCAATCACCGGCGCGTCCTCGGATTGGGCCGCCGCCGGTACCATCAAACGGGCGCAAATGCGTGTCAGTCCCGATAGCCCGCGGCCCGCGATTTCCAGGAGACATTTATTCTCTGGAATCCTATATGTTTACCACACTGAGTCGCGTGGCGGCGAGCGTGGGGTACGCGCCGCGGTGGTTATGCCCAGATTCTTTCGAGTCGGCCGCGTGTGGCCGGGGCGAGAGACTCGGGTTGATTGTGTCGCCGTAAAAGTTCGCGGCGGAGTCGTTGGCGTTAACCGTCTTTTAACCACGTAGACGTATCAGTTACCCGTGCCCCTTTGTGGGCGCAGAACATGACCTCAGGGCCATAGAGCCCTCAGACAGAGCTTGGAGACCGACTATGACTCTGACAAATCTCCGACTGACGGAAAAAATCACGCTGCTGGTGCTGGGTATTGCTCTGTTCGTCGGTGTCGCGATCGCTTCGGTTGGCGATTGGACTTTGCGTCGTGTCGGCACCGACCTGAAGCAGGCCCGCCTGTCTCACATCAATACGGCGCAGATCAGCGCCAGCGACGCCATCACCCCTGTGGTGCGCGCGGACGGCCGCGTCGTCGGCATGCTGGTGGTGCGCGGCGGCGCCGATGAGGCGACCGTGATCAAGGCTTCGGCCGGCACCGCCGTCCCGGGCAAGGACATCATGTTCATCTCGGCCGCGGCAATGAGCGCGGACGAAGCGACCGCCCCGATCGACCAGATGCGCTCGACCCTGCTCGGCGCCACCGCCGTCATCATGGTGCTCGCCGCCATGTTCGGCCTGATCGTCGCCCGCTCGGTCACCGATCCGCTGTCCCGCCTGACCTCCGACGTGAAGCGTCTCGCCAAGGGCGACACCAACCTCAAGTTCGTCGACACCAGCCGCAAGGACGAAATCGGCGAGATGTCGCGCGCTCTGGAGACCGTTCGCGAGTCGATCATCGAACTCGGCCGCAACAAGAGCTCTGCCTCCCAGAGCCCGATGTTCTCGGGTCTTGGCATCGACTCCGCGCTGAACTCCGCCCTCGACAACCTCAGCCGCATGTTCTTCGACTTCGGCCGTGGCGTGCTGCGCGCCCTGGAGTTCGTCACCGGCGAGTTCCTGTCGGCGGGCCGCGACGTGTCCAAGGAAGTGTCCAAGACCGACGTCTACAAGAACGTCAAGGGCTTGATCGTCCCCGGCAAGGCCTGATCGACTGAACGGTTCTCCCAAGCTTCTGTCACCCCGTCCTCGAGCGCCCGGGCGCCCGAGGCGGGGCCGGAAGACGGGGGACAAAACGAGGCGGAGCGGAAGCTCGGCCGTCTACGACAACACCGCAGCGTGGGGTGGCGAAGGCGGAACGTGGATTTGCTGGGGGCCTATCCGGAAAGGCCGCCGTCAAGCCACGACACGCCGATCACCGCGCCACGGACGACCAGAACGACGGACCAGATCGAGCGACAACACGGCGATCGTTGCCGCGCCACTGAATGAACGGTCGAGACCACCTCAGGGTTCGCCCCCCAGGCGCCGCTGCCAAACCACCAGCCGGGTTTGTGACGGATGCCGCGAAGGACCCAAGGTGGGTGGCGAGCCGGCATCCGGCCCCACCGGGGGCAGGCTCAACGGGCGGACGCAATATCCGCCTGCCGCCGGAGATCGACGAGCGAAGGGCCTTTCCGCGCTGGGACGCGGAAGTCCGATCGGAGCAGACGGCCACGGCAGCGTGCCCGGCCAGGCATTCCGGGCCACCTCCACGAAAGCGGCAGTCGCGTCGCCACCAGGGCGGCCAGCCAGTGGGTTGGCTTTTCCTGCGGACGGCAGAGGGCCGTGTCGGGTTGAAATTGCGGGCCTTGATACGAAATCCGGCCGGTCAGGCCGGCGTTTGGTGTTTCGGTGAGTTTGTTTCCGGCTAGGGGCGTGATGTTCCGGAAACAGAATGGGCGGAAGGGTGCCCTCCGCAAGCCGGCTCAGGCCGGTGGGCGGAGAGCGAGTTCGAGAGTCACAGAGACCGCGCCGTCCTGCCGCGCCCGATGCCCGGCAGGGACCACGCGCTTCCAGGTGCCCGACGCCAAATGAAGCGTTCGCCGTCGTCCCGGCCGAGGCTTCAGCCGAGAGCCGGGACCGTACGCAGGAGAGGCCCCGCCGGCCCCAGGCGCCAGCCCGGCCACCAGCCGCCGCGCGTCGGCTTGGCCGAAGGACGGCACCGGCACGGTACTAAAATCCGGCCACTGTGCCGGCGGCGTGTGCCTTAAAAAAAGCGCAAGCCGGGGACCGCAAGCGGATTGGTGGTGAGCGCCGCTGCGTCCGGCGTGTCGATCTGCGGCGTGCCGAGAAATGCCGAAAACAGCCGCCGAACCACAGCGGCGTCGAGGTCGCGCGCGATCAGCACCAGCCGGGTGCGGTCGTCGCCGTCCGGCCATGCCGGCAGTTCCACTGGCGGATGGACGATGTGCTGCACGCCGTGCACAACCACCGGCCGGTCGGGGTGCTCGGCCAGCTTTACCACCCCCTTGAACCGCAGCAGATTGGGGCCGTGGGCGGCGCGCAGCAGATCAAGGAAGCCCTCGAACGCAGCAGTGGAAATCGCCTGCTCGGCGGTGACGGTGAAGGCCCGGATGCGCTCGTCGTGACGATTGGTGTCGCTGCCGCCGTCGCGGGCCTCGGCCGCCGCGACGGCGTCGGCTGACAGCCACTCGGCAAGGCGCAAGGCGCGGCCGTCGCCAGCGTGAGCTGGGTCGAACCCGGCGCCGAGCAGCGCGGCGGTGAGATTGCTCTGCGCCGAATCGACGCGCGATGCCGCCGGCGCCAGCCGATCGAGCCGCGTCGCGAGCGCCGCGGCTGCAGTGCCGTTCGGTCCGCCCTCGACGAGGTCGGTCTTGGTCAGCACGATGCGGTCGGCGATCGCGACCTGTTTGACCGCCTCGGGGTGGGCGTCGAGCGTGGCGGCGCCGTTGACGGCATCGACCATGGTGATGACCCCGGCGATGCGGAACCGCAGCGACAGATAGGGATGGGCGAGCACGGACAGCAGCACCGGCGCCGGGTCGGCGAGGCCGGTGGTTTCGATCACCACGCGACCGATCTGCGGGCTACGGCCGTTGTCGATGCGCCGCAGCAGGTCCTCCAGCGCGCCGACCAGTTCGCCGCGAACCGAGCAGCACAGGCAGCCGGACGACAGCATCACCACGCCGTCGTCGACATGCTCGACCAAAAGATGGTCGATCGCGACCTCGCCGAACTCGTTGATCAGCACCGCGGTGTCGGCGAGAGCGGGGTCGCGAAGCAGGCGGTTGAGCAGCGTCGTCTTGCCGGCACCGAGAAATCCGGTGAGCACGGTGAGCGGGAGCGGCGCGGGCGGGTTCGTCATCGAAGGCCTCAATACGGCGTGGCTACGACGTTTGACAGGGCCTGACCCCCGTTTTGGCCCCGCCACCACCGGCGCCCAGGCCGCTGAGTCAAGGTCCGGTCGCCGTCGCCTCGAAAACAAGATGTCAAATTCGGCGCCAGCCGAGGTTGGGGGCTGTCGCCGGAGGGGCCAGGCTCCCCAAACCAGCCGCGGCTCCGATGATCGAGGCGGCGGTGGCGCTGTGGCCGGGCCGAGACGGCTGAGGCCGCTAGAACCGCGGCCGCGGCGGTGGCAACGGCACCGTCGCGCCGACGGATGCGGGCGCATAGGCGTTTCCGCCGGAAGGCGAACTGACGGCGCCGGCGCTGGAGCCAAGCCCGCGGCCGCCGGCGACGCCGGCGGTCACCGGGATGGCGGTTGGCGCGATCCGGCGGGGCACCGCGACCTGAACCGCACCGCCGCTGCCGCCAGGGGCGATTCCGGCCAGCAGGGTGTCGCCGCGCGCCGGCCCGAGATAGACCGGAACGGCATCGCCGAGCACCACCGGGCCGAGCAGGCTGGGACGGGCGGCGGCGGTTTGCGACGGGGTGGGCCGGTCAACGCGCACCGCGGCGTAGATGCCGTCCGGGTCCGAATTGCTCGCCGCTGCGGCGGGCCCGTCGTCATCGTTCTCCGTCGCGCGCTTTCGGCCCTTGCCGCACACCACGTCGCGCATGTCGCCCGGCTCGCTGGCGACATTGTCGAGCTGGTCGAGCCGGGGCGGGGACGACGCGAAGAAACTGAAGCTCGGCTGGAAGCCGCGTTCGAACAGCGCCGCCGCGGTCTCGTTGCGGTCGTTGGCGGTGGCGCCGCCGAACACCACCGCGATCAGGCGCCTGCCGCCGCGGGTCGCGGTCGCGACCACGTTGAAGCCGGAGGCGCAAATGAAGCCGGTCTTCATCCCGTCGGCGCCGTCGTAGCGATGCAGCAGCCCGTTGTGGTTGCGCATCTTGATCTTGCCGAGTTTGATCGCCGGCAGGCGGAACAGCGCCTCGGCCTCGGGGAAGTCGCGAATCAGCGCGCGCGCCAGCACGGCCATGTCGCGCGCGGTGGTGAATTGCTCGGGGTTGGGCAGGCCGTGCGGATTGGCAAAGTGCGATCCGGTCATGCCAAGCCGCTGGGCGTGGGCGTTCATCTGCGCGGCGAAGCCCTCGACCGAGCCGCCGAGGTTCTCGGCGATGGTGACGGCGACGTCGTTGGCCGACTTCACCATCAGCATGCGCAGAGCATTCTCCAGCGTCAGTTGAGTGCCGGCCTTGAACCCCATCTTGGAGGGATCCTGCGCCTCGGCATTGGCGGAGAAGGTGATCAGCGTCTCAGGCCGAACGTGCCCGGCCCGCATTTCCGACAACGCGACATACGTGGTCATCAGCTTGGTCACCGAGGCGGGGTACCACGGCCGGCCGGCCTCGCGCTGAAACAGCACCTCGCCGCTGTGGGCATCGACCAGCAGCGTCGGCGCGGCGGTCGCCTGTGTCGCCACCGCCACCGCCAAACCGAGCCCGGCGAGGCCGCGGCGCCACACCGCCGAATCAAACCAAACCGTCGGCAACACCCGACCCCCGTGCTGACTTGGGACCCATCGGGCCTCGGGCCCTCAAGATCCACGCCTCGCCGCAACTCCCAAACGGAAAACGGCTCCGGGCGAGAAAAGCCGAACCCGGCATAGGTTGGCGGATCACCGCATGCCACCGGAGACCCGCGCAGGCCCGTTTTGCGACACGCTGTTCTAGCCCATTGGCGATGCCGAGCAAACCACCTCGCCGGCTGCAACGTTTCACCTGGCGATTCGGTTCGTGCCCGACGTTGGGCCCGCGCGGCTGCGCCCGACGCAGCGCCGGCGCAGACCGGACCATCCGGGATGTCCGCAGACGCCGCAGCAACGGGTTGCTAGTGGATTGACGCATTCGGAGGATTCCCGAGTGCGGAGATTTGGTTCATGCTCTGGGCATGAGAGCAGGCATTGTTGTTGACGTCACGCCCGAGGACCGCACGCGCCTTGATTGGATCGTCGGGGATCACAACAGTTCGCAGAAGCACGCGGCTCGCGCCCGGGTCATCATCGCCACCGCCGACGGCTGCGGCACGATGGAGATCGTGCGCCAATCCGGACTGTCGAAGCCGGTCGTCTGGCGCTGGCAGGAGCGCTTCATGCGCGAGGGCGTCGATGGTCTGCTGCGCGACAAGACACGCCCGCCGGGCAAGCCTGCGTTGGCTCAAGAGCTCGTCAAACGCATCGTCGATTTGACGCTCGGCGAACCGCCGGGCGAGACCACCCATTGGACGGGCCGGGCCATGGCCGAGGCCGCCGGCGTCAGCCTGCGTTCGGTCCAGCGGGTATGGACGGCGCATGGCCTGACGCCGCATCGCGTGCGGACGTTCAAGCTGTCTAAGGACAAGCACTTCGTCGAAAAGTTCACCGACGTCGTCGGCCTTTACATCGACCCGCCAGCGCATGCGATCGTGCTTTCGCTCGACGAGAAGTCGCAAATCCAGGCCCTCGACCGCACCCAGCCGGGATTGCCGATGAAGAAAGGGCGCGCCGGCACCATGACCCATGATTACAAGCGCCACGGCACGACAACCCTGTTTGCGGCGCTCGACATTCTCGAAGGCAAGGTGATCGGGCGCTGCATGCAGCGCCACCGGCATCAGGAGTTCATTCGCTTCTTGAACGCGATCGAAGCGAACATCCCGGCCGGCAAGATCGTCCATGTCATCCTCGACAATTATGCGACCCACAAGCATCCCAAGGTCATGCGATGGCTCCTCCGGCATCCGCGGTTCACGTTCCACTTCACGCCGACATCGTGTTCGTGGATCAATGCCGTCGAAGGGTTCTTTGCCACGCTCACCAAGCGTCGGCTGAAGCGCGGCGTTTTCAACTCGATCACCGACCTGCAGGCCGCCATCAACCGGTTCCTCGACGACCACAACGAAAAACCGAAGCCATTCGTCTGGAAAGCCAATCCCGACCGCGTCCTCGCCGCTATCAAGCGCGGGAAGCAAGCGTTAGAGTCAATCCACTAGAGTATCGGCGTTCCGATTGCACCGCGCGGGCGCTCCAAGCTCGGGCACTCCAAGCCGGGGAGTCATCGCAATCACTGCTGCAACACCGCTATCTGCTTTTGCGGAGATTGCTCCAATACCCCTATTGCGGCGACAGCGCGGCGGGACCGAAGGGCGTTATGACGGTTGAACTGCTGTGGATTCCGGTCACGCTGGTGGCCTCCGTCGCCCAGACCGCCCGCAACGCCCTGCAGAAGAACCTCACCGCGACGCTCGGCACGGTCGGCGCCACCCATGTCCGGTTCCTCTATGGCCTGCCGTTCGCCGTGGTGTTCCTCGCCGCAATCGCCGGGGCGACCGGGCAGGTGCCGCCGCTGCCCGGCCCGGCGGCACTGGCGTTGACGGCGTGCGGCGCGCTTGCCCAGATCGGCGGCACCGCCCTGATGCTGGCGGCGATGCGGGCGCGCTCGTTCGCAGTCACCATCGCCATGCTGAAAACCGAGCCGGTGCTGGTGGCGGTGGCCGGGTTCGCCGTGCTCGGTGAACGGCCGAGCCTTGGCGCCGCCGTCGGCATCGCGGTGGCGACGCTCGGCGTCGTTCTGGTGTCGCTGGCGCGCCCGGCGGGAGAAAAGACCCAGGCCGACCTGCGCTCGATCGGGTTTGGCCTCCTCGCCGGTGGGCTGTTTGCGGTGTCGGCGGTGGGGTTCCGCGGCGCCATCCTGGCGCTGCCGCCGGTGCCGCCGCTGTTGGCGGCATCGACCATCCTGGTGACGACGCTGTTCATCCAGACCGTGGTGCTGAGCCTATGGCTCGCGGCCACCGACCGTGCCGCCCTGGTCGCAACGCTGAAGGCGTGGCGGCCCTCGGTCACCGCCGGCTTCTCCGGCGCGTTCGCCTCGCAATTGTGGTTCCTCGGCTTCGCGCTGACCACCGCGGCCAACGTTCGCACCCTCGCTTTGGTCGAGGTGGTGATGGCGCAGGTGGTGTCCGGCCGGCTGAAGGAGGCGGTGGCGCCGCGCGAACTGGCGGGAATGGCGCTGATTCTGATCGGCGTCGCCGCGCTGCTGCTGCACTGAATTTGCAGGTTCCGGCGGATCGCTCCTGCGATCCCTGGCGTGCGGCTACGCCGCGATCAGGTCTCGACCACCGCACGGGTGTCGATCGCTTCGCCCGGCACCATGAACTGGGCCTTGGCCAGCGCGGCGAAGCGGCCGCCGAGCCGCACCAGCTCATCGAACGTGCCGGCCTCAATGATGCGCCCGCCCTCGAACACCAAGATGCGGTCGGCATTGCGAACGGTGGCGAGGCGGTGGGCGATGACGAAGGTGGTGCGGCCCTTCATCACCTCGTCGAGCGCGCGCTGCACCCTGACTTCGGTGGCGGCGTCGAGCGCGGAGGTCGCTTCGTCGAGGATCAGAATCGGCGGGTCCTTCAGCAGGGCGCGAGCAATCGACAGGCGCTGACGCTCGCCGCCGGACAGCGCCCGGCCGCGCTCCCCCGCGATCGCGTCGAGCCCGCCGGTCAGGCGGTCGATGAATTCGGCGGCCTGGGCGCCCTCGCAGGCGGCGCGAATCTCAGCCTCGGTGGCGTCCGGCTTGCCGACCAGAAGATTCTCGCGAATCGTACGGTTGAACAGCAGCGACTCCTGGAACACCACGCCGATCGAGTGCCGCAGCGAGGTCAGGGTGACGTCGCGGATGTCAATGCCGTCGACGGTGACGCGGCCGGACTGCGGGTCGTAGGCGCGGTGGAGCAGCGCGAGCGCGGTCGACTTGCCGGCGCCGGTCGCGCCGACCAAGGCCACCGTCTCGCCGGGCTCGGCGGTGAAGGTGACGTCCGCCAGCGCGGCGCGCTTGCCGTCGTACGAGAACGACACGTTGTGGAACGCCACCGCGCCGCGCGGCGCGGTGAGCGGCTCGGCTCCGGGGCGATCGCGCACCGCCGGCACGGTGTCCAGCACCTCGAAGAACTGCCGCAGCCGCGGCGCGTCGAGCGTGAGCTGGTTGACGAAGCTCACCGACTGCTCGAGCCTGGCGATCAACATCACCGCGAAATTGACGAACGTCACGATCTCGCCGATCGAGGTCTCGCCCTTGAGGTGCAGCCACACCCCGAGCAGGAAGATGGCGAGCACGGTGAGGGTGGTCGAGGCTCTGGTCGCCACCGACACCACCGCCCACCACGACAGCACCGGGATTTGCACCCGCAGCACGTTGGAGGCGACGTCTCTCAGGCCGCGGACCTCGGCCTCGACGCGGGCGAACGACTGCACCAGCGCGATGTTGCCGAGGGTGTCGGAGGCGCGCTCGGCGAGGTCGGACTGATACTCCTCGACCACCGACTGCATGCCGTCGGTCTTGCGCATCACGAAGGCGGCCAGCGCTGAGAACAGCACCGCGAGCCCGATCAGCAGCAGCGCGAGCCGCCAGTTCATCCACAGCGCCACCGGCATCATCACCGCCACCGCCGCGACCGCCGCGAAGATGTCGCGGAAAAAGGCGAGCCAGATGCTCCAGAGCGTGTCGGCGCCCTCCAGCATCACCTTCATCAGCCGGCCGGAGTGGGTGGTGCCGTGATAGGCCAGCGGCAGTTGCGCCACATGCTCGAAATAGAGCGTCATCACGCCGAGCCGGCGGCGATGGGCCATGCGGTCGGCATGCAGCGACACCAGGACGCCGGCGCCGACGGTGAACAGCGCGAAGCCGGCCCATGCCAGCAGCCAGGGCACAAGTTCGTTGAACGAGGCGGTCCGCCCCGCGCCCTGGGCGCTGATCAAGGTGTCGATGATGCGGCCGTACAGCACCGGCTCGGCGAACTGGGCGCAGGCCAGCGCCAGATTGGCGAGGGTGAGCAGGGCGCCCAGCCTGAGCTCGGGGCCGAGTGCGCCGATGGTGCGGCCGATCAGGTGGGGGAGGGTCATGGCCCGGCCGGAAAATGCGAGCGGCGATGGGAGCGGCAAAGTGGGCGCGAGTCGGGCGCGGGACGTCGGTTGTGGGGATTTTCGCCTGTCCCGCGGCCCAACGCGAAAACCCAGCTGAGATCGGCCTTGGTGGCGGCGCCAGATACAATGCGCAAGCCTGACGGCGATTCTACGGCGTCCTCGCCTGCCATCGGCGTCAACGAGCCGAGCGCGGGTGCATCAGTCGCGCCAAAGTCGCCAGCACCTCCGAAATCACGATCGGCTTGGCGAGCACCGCGTCGGCGCCGGCGGTGAGCGCCCGCTCCGCGAGGTCGTTGTCGCCGGCGTAGCCGGACAGCAACACGATCGGCGTCGTCCAGTTTGGCCCCGGCCTGCCGCGCAGGCGCACGATCAGCTCGCATCCGTCGAGGTCGGGCATGTCGTAATCGGTGATGATGAGGTCGAAACGGGTGTTCGCTGCCGCAGTCAGGGCGAGCGCGCCGTTCTCGACCGCCGCGCAGCAATGGCCGGCTGCTGTCAGGATGCGCTCCAGAATCTCCCGCACGAACGGGGCGTCCTCGACCAGCAAAACCCACCTGCAGGCGTCGCCGGCGGTGCCCACCTCTTGTCGTTCAACCGTCATTGCAGAGCCCCCATCACACCAGCATGGCGCCGAGCCGGTCAAAATCGGGTTAAGCCGGCCCAAATGAGGCAGATTCGGGCACGGGCGATCAAAGCAGGTGGACCGGGACCTGTCGACTGGGGCACGGCAACGTCCTCGAACGCACTCTCGGCCACCGCCGCATCAATCGAGCCCGATCAGGCGACGGACGTCGGCGGGCGTCGCGCCCCCGGCCCGCAGCGCCTGCAGGCTGGCCGCGCCGGTCGATTTCGACAGCTTGTGGCCGGCGGCGTCGACGATCAGCCGGTGGTGGCGGTAGCGTGGCGCCGGCAAGCCGAGCAGCTCCTGCAGCAGACGGTGGACGGCGGTGGCGGCGTAGAGGTCGCGCCCGCGCACGACATGGCTGACGCCCTGGAGAGCGTCGTCGACCACCACGGCCATGTGGTAGCTGGTCGGGCTGTCCTTGCGCGCCAGCACCACGTCCCCCCAAGCGGACGGGTCGGCCGGGATATCGCCGTAGTCTTCCTCCAGCCAGGCGAGCGGGCGGCCGATCCGCGCCAGCGCCGCCCGGGTGTCGAGCCGCAGCACGTGGGGGGTGCCCGCATCGAGCTTGCGCGCCCGTTCGGCGGCATCGAGGCGTCCGGCCGAGCCGGGATAGAGCGGCGCGCCGTCGGGGTCGCGCGGCCAGGGCTGGCCGGATGCCTCGCGCGCCGCGACCAGTGCGCGAATCTCTGCCCGGCTCTCGAAGGCGGGATAAACCAGCCCCATGGACTGGAGTCGGCCGAGCGCGGCGCGATAGTCGGCGAAATGCTCCGACTGTCGCCGCACCGGCTCCTCCCAGCCGAGCCCGAGCCAGGCGAGATCCTGGTAGATCATCGCTTCGAACTCCGGCCGGCAGCGCGCCGAATCGATGTCCTCGATACGGAGCAGCAACCGCCCGCCACTGGCGCGCGCGGCGGTGTGATTCAGCAGCGCCGACAATGCGTGGCCGAGGTGGAGCGGGCCGTTCGGACTGGGGGCGAACCGGAAGACGGGGCGCATGAAGGCCGGCTATCATGGCGCAGCAAACCGCGACAGTGCCGCGCGTGAGGTCAAGCATCGCGATGGATCTTTTATCCACTCCAGGTCCCGACCGGCTCGATACCGAGGCCGATCTCGCCCACCACCTCGCCGAGTTGGTGGCGGGTGATTCGCGGCTCGCCGCGCTGCTCGGCGCGGTCGGCACCGTGCCGCTGCGCCGTCACCCGCCGGGCTTTTCCTCGCTGGTCGGCATCATGGTCGGCCAGCAGCTCTCCACCGCCAGCGCTGCCGCCATCCTCGGCCGGCTGCGGGACAAGCTCGATCCGCTGACGCCAGCGCGGGCGCTCGGCGCCGACGCTGCCCTTCTCAGGGCCTGCGGCCTGTCCGCCGCCAAGATGCGCACGCTGGCGGCCATGGCCGAGGCGGTCGAATCGGGCCGGGTGCCGCTCGACGCGTTGGCGGAGCTGCCTGCCGACGAGGCCCGCGCCATCCTGTGTACGGTGCCTGGCATCGGGCCGTGGACCGCCGACCTCTATCTATTGTTCGCGCTGGGAAATCCCGACGCGTTCCCGTCCGGCGACCTCGCCTTGCAGGAAGCGGCGCGGCTTGGGTTCGGCCTGCCAACGCGGCCGAGCGCGCGGGCGCTGGCCGAGATCGCCGAGGCTTGGCGGCCACGCCGCGGGGTGGCCGCCAAGCTGCTATGGGCTTATTATCGCTTTGACAAACGTCGTGAGGGCGTGCCGGCCTGAGCGGGGCGTAGCGTCGCCCTGCACGAAAATCGTGCATTTTCTTCGAGGGCCTTCACATTAATGACGCCAAGTCGGTAGATTAGGGGCAGCATGGTAGTGCATCGCAGCGCTTGCCGCTGCGGGTGAGGGAGTGAGGAAGCCGTCGTGAACGCGGCCGTATCGCCCGGTAACTGGCCCGTCCTTGTGCTCAACGCGGACTTTCGTCCGCTGAGCTATTACCCCCTGTCGCTGTGGTCCTGGCAAGATGCGGTTCGTGCCGTATTCCTCGACCGGGTCAGCGTGGTCGAGGAATACGACCGGTACATACGAAGTCCCAGCTTCGAAATTCGCCTTCCCAGCGTCGTTTCCTTAAAGACATTTGTCCGTGCCACGCGCCAGCCGGCCTTTACCCGGTTCAACGTCTTTCTGCGCGACCGATTCTCCTGCCAATATTGCGGCACGCGCGAAGATCTGACCTTCGACCATCTCATTCCGCGCTCGCGCGGCGGCCAGACCACGTGGGGCAACGTGGTGGCGGCCTGCTCGCCCTGCAATCTGCGCAAGGGTGGCCAGATGCCCGGCGACGTCGGGATGTGGCCGACACAGATGCCGTTCGCGCCCACCGTCCACGACCTCCATCGCAATGGTCGGCTGTTTCCGCCCAACTATTTGCACGGGAGCTGGCTGGATTACCTCTACTGGGACACCGAACTCGATCCGTGACCGAATCGGTGGGCGTATGCTCCAGCGATCTCCCGGCCGGTCAGGCTGGCCGCGCCAGCGCGCCGCGCAGCGCCACCATCGCGAGCGCCAGCGACAGCAGCGCGTTCCAGCCCGCAAGCGACAGGCCGAACAGCACCAGCGCCGGCTCGTCGCAGCGCACGACGTGCGCCGACTGCATTTGGGCCATCAGGTCGGTGACCGAGCCAAACGGTGCCAAGGCTGGGCCGGAGCAGTCGCTCGGCCCCGGCCACCAGCGCCACTCGACGCCGGCGTGGTAGCCGGCGATGCCGGCGGTGGCCAGCATGGCCAGTGCCACCAAGGCGAGGCCGAGGCGAAGCCAGCCCAGCGGCAGTCCCCGCCACGCGCCGAGCCCGACCGCGGCCGCCACCGGCAGGCCGACATAATAGGGCACGCGCTGGAGCAGGCAGAGGTGGCACGGCGGCAGCCCGCCGATGAGTTCCATCCCCCAGGCGGCGGCAAGTGCGCTGGCGCCGACGACAACCACCGTCGCCGCCGCCACCGTCGCCCGTGCGTGGCTCCGATCACCGGCGGCTGGGGTTTGGGATGCTGCGGAGGACATTCGGCGCGATTACTCCAGCCGGTCGACGCTGTCCACGTCCTCTTCGTCACGGTGCGTTGACCGGACGCTGCGGCTGATTATAGTCCGCGCCGGGCCCCTGTGGCGGAACTGGTAGACGCGCGCGACTCAAAATCGCGTTCCGCAAGGAGTGCTGGTTCGATCCCGGCCAGGGGCACCACTCCATTTATTTCGGGCGCACCTCGTCCGCGGCTGAATGTTCGGCCGCGACGGCATCGGCGCGTCTCGGGCGCTCCGCCAGGAAGGCTTCGGCCTTGGCGATCAGCGCTGCCGCCGGCACTGCAAGACAGGGATAGTCGAGCGCCTTCGGACAGGTCATCGAGCCGCAGTACTGGCATTCGATCACCGGGTCGGCGACGACGTCGGCGCCGAGGTGGGGCGGTGGCTGGGAGCCCGGTACCAGCAGCGTCGGGCAGCCGACCGTGCGCGCCAGCCACTGCGTGGAGGTCGGCACGGTGATCAGCAGGTCGGTGGCTCTGAGCCGGGCCAGGGTGGCGGCGATCGGCGCGCTGCCGTCGAACTGGCTCCAGACATGGAATCCGGCCTGCGTCAGTGCCGCCGTCAAGGCGGCCTGGCCGCGATAGTGCAGCCGACGGCCCGAAGCCGAGATCGAGACGACCGGCCGCCCCGCTGCGGCGGCGATCAGATCCGGATCGGCCGCGACCGCCAAGCTCATGTCGAGCGGTCCGGCCAGCCCGCAGCAGTGGCTGAGGTAGAAGTCGGGGTAGCGCGGCCAGTCCGGGAAGCGGTCCCACCACGGCAGCTTCCAGTCACTGATGTTGGGGAACGTGCTGGCGATGAACAGATCGCTGTGCCTGAAATAGGCAGCCGGCAGCCGGCCGGTGGCGAGGCCGTCCACCAGTGCCGGGATCGCCAAGTTCAGGTGGTTGCCCTCGATCGCAACACCGCACTCGCGGGCGAACTGGGCGATCAGGCAGGGAAAGAACCAAGTGTCGAAATTGATCACCCGGTCGTAGCTGCGGGCGATGATGGTGCAGGCCAGCGCCGAGGCGCTATGCAGCGCCGGCTCAATCGGGTCCGGCCATTGCTCCGGGGCGACGTGGAGGATGTCCGCCACCTCCGGCATCAGGGCCATCAACTCGGAGCCGGCCGCGAACGTCATGACATCGATGCGCGCCTCGGGGTGGCGCCGGCGGATCAGGCGGACGGCCGGCACCAGGATCGCCGCCACGTCGCCAAGGCCCATCATGCGAATGAGTAGAATCCGCACGTCATCCGCTCCGGTGTGTGCTCGTTCCGGCGCGAACGCGGCCGCCGGGGCGGGTCTGGCTCCGGGCCGACGGGGCCGTCCGGCGAAACCGCCGAGATGGCCGCGCAATAGAATGGTGCTGTGAGCGCCGGTCGTCCATCAGCTCAGATAGTCGGACAACCGGAGCGCGGCGACCTTGGCGATCGCCGAGTAGGACGCTTGCAACTGTGCGGTATAGGTCGAGATGCTGACCTGTACCGCCGCGATGTCCACTTCGCCGATGCTGCTTGCCGCCGAGTCGGCATAGTCGATGTAGTCGAGCTGGTCCTGCTGGACGCGCTCCAGTGTCTGGGCGTGGAGTGACAGCATGGTCTGCACGGTGGTCATCGCGTCGATGGCTTCAAGAACCGCGGTGTTGGCCTCGGCGGCGGCCGCATCGTCGCTGGAAATGTCGACCGTCGCGACCAGATTGAGCACGTGCAGGGCTTTGCTGAACGCGGTGTCGCTGGCGAGGTAGCCGTAGGTAAGCACCTCGTCGTTGGACAGCCTCACGGAGGCTTTCTGGCTGCCGCCCTGGTAGTAGGCGGTGTCGGTGCTGATCGGCACCGACTCGGTGGCCGGCAGGCTGGCCTCATCGACCGGCAGCGAATTGACCGCATCGCCGGCGAACAGGTAGCGCCCTTCGTATTGGCGGTTCATCGCCAAGATGGTCTCGCCCAGCAG
Organism: Blastochloris viridis; assembly: GCF_001402875.1. Taxonomy (NCBI): domain Bacteria; kingdom Pseudomonadati; phylum Pseudomonadota; class Alphaproteobacteria; order Hyphomicrobiales; family Blastochloridaceae; genus Blastochloris; species Blastochloris viridis. Next base: position 281,752 of record NZ_CP012946.1, read on the forward strand.
GTTCCGCGCAACGTCCTGAATGGCCGCGGCGGAGGTCGAGTCCAGCGTGCCGGTCGCCTGCGAGATCTTCGAGCGCAACTCGGTCAACACGGTCACGATCGAGCCGCAGACGTCGTACATCTCCTCCACCCGGCCGAGGCTGAGCGAGGCGGCGGTGGCGTAGGACTGCGCCCGAGACTTGGAGACTTCCAGATTGAGCAGGCGGCTGGCCGAGGTACCAAGTCCACCGTAATCGGTGGAGACCTTGCCGGTCGCCTCCTGCAACTGCAACTCGCTGAGCCGAGCCTGCGTGCGCAGGGTCTCGGTCAGGATGCGGGATGAGGTGTGGAATGTTGCCACCCGGATCGCCATGGACCGCCCTTTCTTACGACCGCGCCGCCTCCAGCAGCGCGTCGAACATCGCGCTGAGGGTCGACAGTATCTGGGAAGCGGCGGCGTAGAGATCCTCGAGTTCGCTCAGCCGCGCCGTTTCCTCGTCGATGTTGACGCCGGACTGCGAGGCCAGCGAGTCGGCGAGGTTGGTTTGAACATTTTCTGCCGCAGAGTAGGCGGTTTCCGCGTTGGCGGCGACCGCGGCAACGTCGGCGATCACGTCCGCGGCGTAGCTCGCGAACGAGGTGGAGGAAGCGCCCATCCGTCCCGCTGCGGCGAAGTCCTGTGACGTCGTCAGCGTCGCGTAGAGCGCATTGGCGACGGTGGCGTCGCCGCTGGTGAGCACCGTCGCTCCCGTGGTCAGCGACGTCGCGGACGACAGCGTCGAGCTCGACAGCAGGCCGGGCGTTGCCTTCAGGTCGCTGCGGACGCCGATGGTGATTGCGCTGGTGCCGACCAGCAGGTCGTTGAGGCCGAAATAGTCCGACAGCCCCTGGCCATCGGCGCCGACGCTGCTGGTCATCTCGTTGACGGCGACGCCGGTTCCGGTGGCGTCGGCGGTCACGACCACGTGGCCGTCGGCGTCGATGCTCGCCGACAGGCCGTTGATGGCATCAATGGCGGCGACGGCGTCGCCGACCGTTGTAAAGCTGCTGAGGTCGATGTCGGAATAATCGACCAGCGTACCGTCGTCATTGACGACGGCAAAGCGGACGATGCCGGTCGCCGAAAACGAGTCGGTCGCGTCAACTGTCTCCGTACCGGTGAGCGTGTCTGGCGCCGGCAGCGAGGTTCCGGTGTTGTGGACCGCGTTGATCGCGTCGATGAAGGTGCTGGCGAAGACGTCGAGCTCGTCCTGCACCGCCGGCAGCGCGGTGTCGCGCTGCTCGATCAGCGCGCTGATCTCGCCGCTGCGGAACGATGCGGTAATGTCGACGCCGTCGACAGTGATGGGGTTGAAGGTCGTCGATGCGGTGACGCTGCCGGCCGCCACGTAGGAGATCTCGTGCACCGTGCTGGTGAGAAGCGCCTGGCCGGTCGAGGAATAGATGTTCATCGCCCCGGACGAGTTGATGAAGTAGGTCACGTTCATCTTCTCGGCGACGGACTGCAGCGCGGTGTAGCGCTTGTCCTCAAGGTCGGCGGTGGAATCTCCGCGCGCTGCCGCAGCGCAGATCTCGGTGTTGAGATCGTTGATCTCTTTGAGCGAGGCGTTGACCTCGGTGATGGCGCTGCTGATCTGCCCGTCGGCCTCCGCCCGCAGATCCTGGATGCCGCGGGAGACTTCACGCAGTTGCGTCGCGACCCAGTTGAAGGTGTCGACCGCCGCAGATTGCAGGCTTTCGCCTTCCGGCGTCGCAGTCAGATTGTTGAGCGCGGTCTCCAGCGAGGCGAGCGTGTTGGCGAGCGAGGTGCCGTTGTCGCTGTCGTCGCCGCCGATGGTCTGGCCGAACATGCTCTGCAGGCGGTCGGAATAGGTTGCGGTGACCTCCGCGGCGCTCGCGTCGGACAGCGATTCCACCACCGCCTGGACCAGAAACTTGTTGATCTTGCTGGTGATGCCGGTGATCGCCGTGCCCGAGCCCGCCCCGCCGGTGACCGTCGAAACCTGGGTTGCCAGCTTTCGGGTGTAGCCGTCGACGTCGGCATTGGCGATGTTCGAAGATGCCAGCGCCGTCTGGACCGACGTTGCCATCAGCGAGCTGGTCGCGATGCTTCGAATCGCCGCGAAGGACATGACAATCTACTCCGATCAGATGCTCAGATGCTCAACGGCGGTCGCAGGGAAGGGATCGCCGTGGCGCCGCACTGCGGCCGGCCGTCCGCGCCGTAGGGGGAATTGCCCGCCCGCTCATCGCGCACCGCCCGCAGCACCGCATCGAGGCGCCGGCGGCTGGCGTCGATTGCCCCGCGCAGCCGGTTGATGTTCTCGTCCACTGCGGCATGGAGCGTGTGCGAACGGGAGATCATTTCATCGCGCAGCTCGTCATTGGCCGCGGTGAGGTCGATGCGTTGATTGCGCACCGCCGCGACCCACTGCTCGAACGCCTCGCCCAGCTCGTTCTTGCGGGCGGTGGTGTCGATCAGCGATGCGGGAAAGCCCCGGCTCAGCGTCTTGTTCTCGGACACCAGGACTTCGACCAACTGGTCGATCAGGGTGATCGCGTCGGTGACGGCCGCATCGACGTCCGAGGCGGTCATCCTGGGCATCATTTGCGTTGAAACGGTCATAGCACTCTCGCGGTTCGGGTCAGGGGCGCTTGCGGCCGTTGACCAGCGTCTGGGCGATGCGGTTGTAGGCAGACACTGCGGTCATCTGGCGAACCACGGTGTCGGTTTTCAGTCCGAGCGCGTCACGCCGCTCGGCCATGGCGCGGCGAACTTCCTCGACGTCCGAGATCAGCGCCAGCAGCCGAACCCGATGGGCGGGCCCATCGGGCGCCTGGGCGATGCGGTCGGCTTCGAGCATCAGCCGCTTTGCCTCGCGCAGCAGCGGCTCCTCATCGAGCAGATCGGGCGCTTGGCGGCGGCGGGCCATGAGATTACCTCAGCGCCGAAATCAGGGTGTCGTACATGCTGCTCACGGTGCTGATCACCTGCGCCGAGGACGAGTAGGCCTGCTGGGCGGTGATCATCACGCTGAATTCCTCGGACGTGTCGGTCTTGCTGGACTCGAGCGTCGAGCCGTAGACCGTTCCGGCGCCGCCCTCGCCGGACACATGCAGGGTGCTGGTGCCCGAGGAACTGGATTCCCGGTAAAGGCCGCCGCTTTCGGCCGTAAGGCCGTTCGCGTTGGTGAAGGTCGCAACCGCTATCTGATAGATCGGAATGCTCGCGCCGTTGCTGTAGGAGGCGTTGACCATGCCGTCCTCGACGGTGATGCCGGTCAGCGAGCCGTAGGACAGGCCGTTCTGGTTGATGGTCTTCAGGTCGATCGTTGCGCCTTCGACCGACTGCTGCGACAGGCCGCTGAGATTGAACGCGATGTCCGAAGTGCTGGTGCCGTTGCCCCAATCGATGTTCAGGGACTGGGTGGCGTCGGTCGACACGATCGCGCCGTTGGCGTCGAATTCGATCGTGAACGTTGCCGGCGAGATGGTCGCACCGGTCGCGGTCGGGGTCGCGGTCCAGGTGTTGTCCGCTGCGTCCTTGGTCCAGGACAGGGTGACGTTGTGGGCATTGCCCTGCGAGTCGTAGACTTCGACGTCCATCGAGCCGACCACGCCGGCGGCGGCATTGGACGGAAGGTTGGCGCTGATGGTGGCGGTGGTGGTTGCCTGGGCGCAGCTCGGCTTGATGTTGGTATAGATCGCCTGGAGGGTACCGGAGGTCGCGCTGCCGATCACATTGCCGCTGGTGTCGGTCGGCCAGCCGAGCAGCTGGTAGCCATTGTTGACGAGGTAGCCGTCCTCGTCGGTCGAGAACTCGCCGTTGCGGGTGTAGTAACGGTTGGTGCTGTTCTCCGGCGACACCACGAAGAAGCCGTTGCCCTGGATCGCAAGGTCGGTATCGCTCGAGGTGCTGGCAAGCTGGCCTTGCGCGCTGATGTTGGAGCGCGTGTTCGAGAGCACGCCGCCCGACGAATAGGACGACGACGAGCTGCCGGTCACGAGGCTCTCGAAGCTGGCGACGGTGGTCTTGTAGCCGTAGGTGCTGGAGTTGGCGAGGTTATCGGAGACGGTCGCGATCGCCGTGCTCTGGGCCTTGAGCGCGGAAACCGACGAGTTGAGGGCGCCGGACAGACTCATTGGGTACTCCTCAAGACTTGATGGCGATGACGTTCGCGAATGCGACTTCCGCATCGCCGATTTGCAGCATCACGGTTCCGCTCGAGCTGTCGACGCCAGTGACGACTCCGACAACGGTGGATGACGTCGTGACGGCGTTGCCATCGGCGTCGGTGGCGGTGATGGACATGGTGTAGGTGCCCTCGGTCAGCTTGGTGCCGGAGGAGGTCGTGCCGTCCCAGACGAACGAATGTTCGCCGGCAGCGGTCTCGCCGGTGGTGGTGTAGACCGTCTTGCCGCTTTCGTCGGTGATCTTGATCGTGACCTTGCTGGCGTCGGACGCGAGCGTGTAGTTCCAGCTCGCCGAGCCATCGGCGAGTGCGTTGGTCGAGCCCGCCGCTTCCACCGTGTGGCCGACATAGCCGACGGCATTCGCCGCAAGCAGGCTGGCAAGCGCGGTGGTGATGTTGCCGAGCTGGTCGTTGACCTCCGACTGCTCGCTGAGGCTGGCGTAGGACACCAGCTGGCTCATGTATTCGGTGGGGTCGCTGGGATCGAGCGGGTTCTGGTTCTGGAGCTGCACGCACATCAGCGTGAGGAAGTCCGATGTGTCCAGATCGAGGCTGCTCGAGCTCGAGCTCGTGCTCGAGGAGTAGGTTGTCGATGTGGCCGATGAGACGGTTGTCATGGCAATACTCGACCAATATCTCGGACGGTCCCGGCGGCGGGAGCGTTGTTGTCTTCGTCGTGAATGGCGATCTGCAATTTGAACGGCGCTGCCCGATTTTCCGGGCAGGTTTTCTGCAGTGATCGCGAAATCACTTGGGGCCGACCCCGGTGGCGCGCGGGTCACGATCCACCGCGCGCCGCGGCCAAGCGACCGCATCGCGCCGATCGCCAATGTCGGCGAGGCGAAGCGGCGAACGACAAGCGTGAAAGGGGTTTTCGTGCAGGCGACCCGTGACGCGCGGCGTCGGACCATCCCGCCGATCTGATTGCGGCAGGCGGTCGATCTGAGCCGTTGAGTTATCGCGTTCCCTCTCGCAAACCCGGTATGCACGTTTGCGCAAGAATGCTCGCGTGCCGCCGCCCCGACTCATCGCGGCATCAAAACGCGAGCGCAGCGCGAGGTGCCAGGCGCATACGCCTCGCTTCCGCGATTGGGGGTTGGGTGTTGCAGAGACACCGCAACAGCGCCGAGACCAGAAGCATCGCCCGCCGCACGCGGCATCGGGTGATGCTTGAGATTGCGTGATGACAACGCTGGCGCGGAACGTCAGATCCGGCCAGCGAATATGTCGGTTACTGTGGCTGCTGCGGCGTCGAGGGCGAGAATCGCGTCGGCACCTTCGCCACCACGGCCCAGGCGTCGCGCAACTCGGCAAGGCCCTCGGCAAGCTTGGTGTAACGGCGAATGGCGTCGGGTTTTCCCATCGCCAGATACATCGCCATGATGTGGCGGTGGTAAAGCGACCGCAGGCGCTCGACCATCGCGCCACCGCGCTCCGCGTCGAGGTGCTGCGCCAGCCCGCGCAGGATCTGGGCGGAGTGCGAAATGTTGTTGAACGCCTCGTCGAATTTCCTGGCTTCGGTCGCGGCAATGATCCGCTTGAGATTCAGCAACACCCTGTCGAACGCCATCACGATCGCGGTCTGCGGCGCCACCGTGGTGGATGCGTTGCGATAGGCTGCCGACACCATCACCGCGGCAGTCGTCGGTAACTCAGGCTTGGCATCAATCGGAGCTTGAAGCATCGAGCATGGCCTTGAGGTAAGCGAGGGTCGACTCGGCCTGGGCGATCGCCGCCTGGTATTTGGCGTAACGGGCGGTCAAACGCTCGCGCAACGCCTCGGCCCGGTCTTCGATCGTCGAGATATCGTCTTCGTAATCGGAATTCTTTTCCGTCAGGTTATCGATCACGGTCTGGATGGAATCTTCGCTCGCGGTGGTTACCGCATTATTGAGCTTGTCGGCGAGGCCATAGCCGAGCGTGACGTTGATCGATTCCGATGCATCGCCAAGAAACAGGAATGTGAAGCCCTCGTACGCGGTGCCGGTGGCACCCTTGATGCTGGTGCCGCTGATGGTGAACAGCGAGCTGTCGCCGCCGACTGATGCCGAGGTGACATTGCCGCTGCCGTCGACGGTGATGTCGAGGGTGAACGAGGACGGTGCGGACGAGCCGCGCGCAAGGATGCCCAGCTCGCTCGACGATGATTCGAAGCTGAATGTCAGGAGCGCCTTGACCTCGTCGAGGTTCTCAAGCAGTGCATCCTGCAGCGTCGTGGTGTCGAGGACGAGATTGTTCGAGGAATCGAAGCTCAATCCAAGCAGCGCCATGGTATTGTCGTCGATCATGGTGTTGAGCGCGTCCATGATGTCGGAGTTGACTTGCCGCAGCGTGCTGTCGCCGAACAGGACCGCGCTCTCGGCGGCGCCGCCACCCGCCGCGGTTGCCTGCTGGGTAATCACGAATTCGCGATAGGCATTGTAGGCGTCAACCAGCGACTGGATGGTATCGGCGATGCTGGTGAGATCGGTGCCGACTTCGACAGCGATGGACGTTCCCGTGGTGGTCGTGCCGTAGAGGTACAAGGTCACGCCGCTGAGAGCGTCGGAGATGGTGTTGGAGTCGCGGGTGATCGTGACGCCGTCAATGGAGATGATGGCATCCTTCGCCTCTTGCAGCACGGTCTTGAAGTCGCCGGAGCTGTCAAGAATCTCAAGGCCACCGAGCACGTCGTCGCCGGATGCCGTGCTCGCGGTGATCGCCTTGCCGGTATCGCTCGCCGTCAGCACCAGCTGGTAGGAGGAATCCGAAACCTTCAGCACGGTGGCCTTGACGCCGCTGGTGCTGGTGGACGCGTTGATGGCGGTGGCGAGCTCGGACAGGCTGGTGGTGCTGGAGACGTCGATCGTCACCGCGGTTCCGCCTTCGACGCCAAGGGTGAAGGTGCCGGTGTAGCCGAGGTCGTCGTCCTTCGAGGTGACGGTTTTGCTCGAAACCTTGTGCGCCGTGGCGACCTGCTGGATCTGGATGTCGTAGGTGCCGAGATCGGTGCTGCTGTCGACGGCGACGCCGAGCACGTCGCCGGCGTCGTAGCTACCGGTCGTGCTCAGATAGGAAGTGCGGCTGTTGAAGATGTCGTCGCTCTTCGCCAGGTAGCCCGACGGCGCGCTCATCACATAAGCGGCGTCGGAAATGTCCGACAGCAGCGACTGCAACTCCTCATAGGCGGAGATCTTGGTGTCGTTCTTGGTGATCTTGGTCTCGAGCGTATCGGCTGGGACCAGCTTGGCGGCCACCACCTCTTCGATCAGCGCGCTCCAGTCCGAGTTCAGCGCCGAACTCGAGTAGGTGCTGGAGGTCGAGGAACTTGTGCTCGAGATGGTGCTCATCGAAGCTCTCCTTCATCAGCGGACGCGCCACGGATCGCGGGCCGGTCGCCCCCGACAGGCGGGGAGCCAATTGCTCAGTCAGCCGGCAGCGCCACACCACTGGCCGGTATCGCGTTGGTTTGCTTCCGGCACGGAACTGCCGGAGACGCCCCGTCGCCGGCGCGAAACACGTTGTGTCGTCCCGGACTGACGTCCGGTGCACCCGGCTTCGAGCCCCGCCGACCGCGCGCGATCTTTCGCCGGGAACACCCCGGTGATGAGGACCGCGCGCCGCCGACGCGGGCCGGGTGAGGCGAAGGTCCGCGCTCACCCGGCCATGTGTCACGTCACTGCAGCAGCTTGAGCAGCGCCTGCGGCATCTGGTTCGCCGAGGCCAGCGCCGCGACGGCCGCCTGCACCTTCACTTCCGCCGACGACAGCTTGGCCTGCTCGGACGCCACGTCGACGTCTTCGATCGCCGAGTTGGCGGCGCTCAGGTTCTCGATCGAGGTCGCGATCGTGTCAGCCTGGAACTCGAAGCGCGACTGCTGGGCGCCGAGCGAGGCGCGGGCGGCCGAAACCGAGCCGATCGCGCTGGTGATCGCGGTCAGCGCGGCGGTCGCGGTCGTCTGGTCCGAAATGGTGGTTGCGTTCAACGAGAGAGCGGTAGCGTCGAGGTCGGTGAACGACAGCGAAATGGTGTCGGACGAGTTCGAGCCGACCATCACCGCGCCGAACGAGCCGGTGCCGTCGAGCAGCGAGACGTTGTTGTAGCGGGCGCCGGTCGCGACCGAGGTGATTTCTTCGGCGAGGTTGGTGAATTCCGCGTTGATGTACGAGCGCTCGGTGTCGGTCACCGTCGCGGAGCTCGCCTGAGTGGCCAGCGCCTTCATACGCATCAGGATGTCGGAGATGTTGGAGGCAGCGCCGTCAGCGGTCTGCAGCATCGCAGTGGCGTGCGAGGCGTTGGTGGCAGCCTGCTCGAGAGCAACGACGTCCGAGGAGATGCGGGTCGAAATGGCGAGGCCGGCGGCGTCGTCCGACGCCTTGGTGATGCGCGAGCCGGAGGCGATCTTCGACAGCGAGCTCGACTGGTCGGAGGAGTTGATGTTGAGGTAACGGACGGCGGAGTTGGCGGCGGTGTTGGTGGTGATAACGGGCATCGGAGTCAGCCTTTCTGTTGAACAGCCGGTGCCGATTTGCTGCCGGCCGGCTGTGTTGACGCGCTTGCGTCTGTAGGTTCAACGAAAGCCGGACACCGAAACTGGCGAACCCGTCGGTCGGACCGCGTCGCTTTGGTTAGTCCTCGGTTAATGACTGCCGGATCGAGTGCTCCTGGCGGCGCAGCAGCTTGCGCAGCTGCTGGCGTCCGCGCTTGAGCAGCGACTCCACCGCCGACACCGTGGTCTGCATCACCTCGGCGATCTCGGCGTTGCTGAGGTTCTCGTGGTAGGACAGGATCAGCACGACGCGCTGGTGGTCGGGCAGCTGGCCCATCGCGCTCTCGAGCGCGTTCAGAACCTCGTTGCGGTGCAGTTGGGATTCGGCGCCCGGTGTGCCGTCCGGCACCTCCGGTGCCGCTTCGAGGTCGTCGTTGCGCGGCTGGCGGCGCAGGTCGATGCAGCGGTTGGTCACCACCCGGTAGAGCCAGGTCGAGAATTTGGCGCGGCCGCCTTCCCAGCGGCCGCGGTGGGTCCACACCTTCAGCAGCACGTCCTGCACGACGTCGTCGGCATCGGCCGGGTTGTCGAGGATGCGCAGCGCCAGCGCGTAGGCGCGGTCGATATGGCGGCGAACGAGCAGGGCGAACGCAGATTCGTCGTTTTCACCAATGCGGCGCAGCAACTCGTCGTCGCTGTCGAGGTCGGACGCCGGGGGCGTGGCCCGCGTAACCGCAGCCTGCGCCGTGACATTTCCACTCGGCTGCGGCTCCAGGTCCGTCTCCGAAGAGGAAGGCGTCGTCAAAACCGATGCGTACGCCATACCAGATCTCCAAACCTACGACGTCGTGGCCACCCAATTCGGGCGTCTGACAGTTGAACGGGCAAGCTAGCGAATTCGGGCGAACAAAAACGTTGCCGATCGAAGCTTTTTTGAAATATCTCTAGGAAAAATCTTCCCAGTTGCACCGGGAAATTTTTGCCCACCTGTTTTAATCAAGTAAAAAATCATTGAGCCGGAGAACCTCTCGATTTTTCTGTGACGAATATTACGTAGTTATGACAGTTTGCTGCGCTACACGGTACCCCAAGCGGACTGTTCTCGGGAAGCTGCCCAGCTCGACGTTACGAATCGCGTCTGGGGAGGGGCTGCAGGCAAGCCGACAACGCAACGCGCCGCGACAGACCCGTTGCCGCGAATGCGACGGACCATGGCCACAGTCCGTCATTTCATGGCTAAAAAATCGTTAAACAGGCGAGCAAAGCATGGGCCGCGGCGGTGGCGGGCGCACTCGGCGCTGGTCAAGGTCGCCGCACGGGCACATCGGCCGCGTCGCGCCGGCTCGCATCGACATGGTTGCGCTGAAGCGCTGCCCGGCAAAAGGTGCGGGCTGCGGTCGCGGCGGTTTTCCGGCCGCCGACCGTTCGAAGACACAGGACACCAGGATTGGGACCGATGCCGACCATCAGCCTTTGCATGATCGTGCGCGACGAGGAGGCCATGCTGCCGGACTTCCTCGGCAGCGTGGCCGGCTGCTTCGACCAATTCGTCGCGGTCGACACCGGCTCGCGCGATGGCACCGTTGCAATTCTCCGCGGCGCCGGCGCCGAGGTGCATGACATGGTGTGGCCGGACGATTTCGCCGCGGCCCGCAATGAGAGCTTGCGCCATGCCACCGGCGAGTGGGTGCTGGTGCTGGACGCGGACGAGTTTCCAACCGCCGGCTTCCGCCATGAGCTGCGCGCCTTCGTCGAACGCCCAGGGCTCGGCGCCGGCGTCATCCTGCGCCATGACGAGCAGAAGAACGGCATCGTGCGCACCCCCTGGACGCTCCGGCTGTTCCGGTCTTCGCCGGACATCCGTTACCGCTGCCGCATCCACGAGGATGCCTCCGACAGCATCAAGGCGATGCTGGCGCGGCGCGGGGAGGCGATCGGGCGGCTGTCGACGCCGGTGCGCCACGTCGGCTATCGGGCCGAGCGGATGGATGCCAAGGACAAGGCGGCGCGCGACGAGCGGCTGCTGCGGCTGGCGGTGGCGGACGATCCCAGCGACCTCTACAGCCGCTACAAGCTGCTCGAACTCTATCGGTTCTGGGGGAACGCCGCGAGCATGGCGCCGGTCGCCGCCGAGTGCCGTGCATTGATCGAGCGCGGCGTGCCTCTCGCGCCGGCCCATATCGCGGGCGACCTGGTCGAGATGATGCGGGCGGCGCTGTATCCCGGCGAGGCTGCGGCGGGGCTGGCCTTCCTGACGGCGATGGCGCCGGTTGCCGGCCACACCGGCCATTATCACCTCGCGGTCGCCTCGCTGCTGGAGGACCGCGGCAGCTCGGCCGCCGCCGGGCACTTCGCCAGGGCGCTCGAACTGGCGCCGGGCGATCCGGCGCAGACCTTTATCGAGACGCGCGCCCTGACCGGCCTGACCCGGCTGGCGCTGGCTGCCGGGGATCTGACAGGCGCCAAGCGTCACGCCGGTGCGGCGTTCCAGGTCGCGCCGGACGACGCCGAGGTCCAGCTGGCGATGCAGGTCCTGGCAGGGGTGCCGGGATGAGGTGGCTCGGCAGCATCACGTTGTGACCCCAGCGTGCCCCGCCGGTCGTCGCGAGGGGATTTGCGGTGACGGGAGGACGCACGGCCCGAGGTCGCCGGGCTCGACCTCAGATCACTTTCACGGCGATCACGAAGCCGGCCACCACGATCACCGCCAACGCCGCCGTCACCAGCCCGAGCCGGCGCTCGATGAACTCGCGCGCGGCGTCTCCCCAACGGTTGAGCAGGAACGCCAGCAGGAAGAACCGGATGCCGCGGGTGATCGTCGACAGCACCACGAACCAGAACAGATTGAACCCGGAGAAGCCGGAGGCGATGGTCACCAGCTTATAGGGGATCGGCGTCAGGCCCTTGATCAGGATGATCCAGGCGCCCCATTCGGTATAGGCGGCGCGGAAGGCTTCGAGCTTGGTGTGGTAGCCGTAGAGCGAGACGATCCACAGCCCGACCGAGTCATACAGCAACGCGCCGATGGCGTAGCCGGCAAGGCCGCCCGCCACCGACGCCAAGGTGCACACCAGGGCGAAAAAATAGGCGCGGTCGGGCCGCGCCAGCGCCATCGGCACCAGCATCGCGTCCGGCGGGATCGGGAAGAACGAACTCTCGGCGAACGACACCGCCCCCATGTACCAGGGCGCGGACTTCTTCTCGGACAAGGTAATGACGGCGTCGTAGAGGCGGCGGAGCATGGCGAACCTGTGGGATGAGCCTGAGCATGGCGATACACCGCCAGGGCGTCGGATGCTACCGCCTGGGTCAGGGTTTTGCCGGGTGCGGTCAGGCAGCCCGGTTTCCAGTTGCGCCAGCCACCGCTGGCAGCGGTGCCACCCGCAACAGGGTGATGCGGTTGCGGCTCTTGCGCAGGATGCGGAAGCGGAAGCCATGGAAGGTGAAGGTCTGCCCTGGCTCGGGAATGATGCCGGCTTCGTGGATGACGAGGCCGGCAATGGTGGTGGCGGCGCTCTCGGGCAGCCGCCAAGCCATGCGGCGGTTGAGGTCGCGCACCGGCACCGCGCCCTCCACTGTCACCGAGCCATCCGAGCGCGGGCGGATGCCGGCGACCGGCAGGTCGTGCTCGTCGGAAATGTCGCCGACGATCTCCTCTAGAATATCCTCCAGCGTGACGATGCCCATCACCTCGCCGTATTCGTCGACGGCGAAGGCAAGGTGCATCCGCCGCTTGCGGAAGGCGCGCAACTGCTCTTCGAGCGTGGTGGTGTCGGGTACGTACCACGGCGGCATCAGCAGGCTGGCGACGTCGATCCGGTCGATGTCGTTGCCGGCCTGGGCCAGCGCCCGCAGCAGGGTCTTGGTGTGAAGCACGCCGACGATGTTTTCCGGCCGCTCACGGAAGACTGGCAACCGGGTGTGCGGCGAGACCAGCACCTGATGGACGATGTCGGCCGGCGGCGTCGCAATGTCGACCGCGATCATCTTGGTGCGGTGGATCATCACGTCGGACACTTCGAGAACCTTGAGGGCCAACAGGCCGCCGAGCATGTCGCGGTCCTCCTTCACCACCGAGCCCTCGCGGTGGAGAAGATCGACGGCGGCACGAAGTTCCTCGGTGCCGGTGTCGTCATTGGTCGACACCGGTGTCCGGTCATGAAAGGGAAACAGCGCGAAGCGGCCCGCCGCGTCGGGGATCGCGGCGATCGGCACGATCAACGCGGCCACTTTTGCCATCGGGCCGGCGATGATCTTGGCGATCCGGTTGGGATCGCGCGCCGGGATCGCCCGCGACAGCCCGCGCGCCAGCCCGAACACCACGAGGCCGATCGCCACCGCGGCCAATACGCCGGGCTTGCCCCAGCGGTCGTCCAGAACGGTGGTGGCGCTGGCGGTGGCAAAGATGGTGGCGCCGAGATTGGCAAGCCGTAGTGCCGACACCACGACATCGCGCCGCTCCAGCAGGGCGGCCGCGGCGGCGGCTTTGCGGTCGCCATCCTCGCCCTGGGCGTAAAGACGGGCGCGCGAGGCGCGCATCAGCGCGCTTTCCATCGCGAGCAGCGCCACCGAGACCAGGAAGCAGAGCGCGATCGCCGCGATCGCGAGGCTGTCGCCGTTGGTCATGCCGGCGCGGCCTCGGTTTTAAGGAAGGCCTCGACCGCGGCCGGGTCGACGTCCTTGGCGACGAAGGCACCGCCAACGCCGCGCGCCAGAATGAAGGTCAACGCGCCGCGAGACACCTTCTTGTCCTGGGCGATCGCGGCCATCAACCCCTCGACCGGGCTGACGCCGCCCTGGATGTGCTGGATGCGGGTCGGCAGGCCAACCTCGGCGAGGTGATCCTCGACGCGGGCGGCGACGGAAGGGGCGCACAGGCCGAGCCGCGCCGAGAAGCGGAAGGCCTGGGCCATGCCGATTGCCACCGCCTCGCCGTGCAGCAGGCGCTGGGAGAAGCCGGTCGCCTTTTCCAGGGCGTGGCCGAAGGTGTGGCCGAGATTGAGCAACGCGCGCTCGCCGCTCTCGCGCTCGTCACGGCCGACGATGGCCGCCTTGGCGCGGCAGCTGGTCTCGATGGCGTTAAGCCGCGCCGGGCCGCCGGCGAACACCTCGCGCCAGTTGCTCTCCAGCTCGGAGAAGAACGCGGCATCGTCGATCAGGCCGTATTTGGCGACCTCGGCGTAGCCGGCGCGGAACTCGCGGGCCGGCAGGGTGTCGAGCGCGGCGGAATCGGCCAGCACCAGCACCGGCTGATGGAAGGCGCCAATCAGGTTCTTGCCGTGCGCGGAGTTGATCCCGGTCTTGCCGCCGACCGAGGAATCGACCTGCGCCAGCAGGGTGGTCGGCACTTGGACGAAGTCGACGCCGCGCCGGACCACGGCGGCGGCAAAGCCGGTGAGGTCGCCGACCACGCCGCCGCCCAGCGCCACCACCAGGTCGCCGCGCTCGATCCTGGCATTGATCAGCGCCTCGACCACCCGTTCGAACACCGCAAAGCTCTTGGAGGCCTCGCCGGGTGCCACCAGGAACCGCGTTGCGGCGAGGCCGGCGGCGGCGAGCGAGGCTTCGAGCCTTTTCAGATGGAGCCCGGCCACGGTCTCGTCGGCGACGATGGCGCAGCGCGCGCCGGGGCGGCGGGCGGCAATCTCGCCCCCGGCGGCCTCGATCAGGCCGGGGCCGATCAGGATGTCGTAGCTGCGGTTGGCGAGGTCCACCTGCACCTTGCGGGTCGGGACGGGCATTGCGGACTGGCTCATCAGCATGGATCGGCGTTGGCGCTATCGAGGGACACGGAAGAGGTCACATGGTCGGTCAGCGCGGCGAGGATCTCCTCGACGATGACGTCCTGGGAGACGTCGCGCGACAGCACGGTGATGTCGGCTTCGGCATAGACAGGGTAGCGTTCTTCGATCAGGCGCCGCATCACCCCTTCCGGGTCGGGCGCCTTGAGCAGCGGGCGGTCGGCCCGGCGGCGGACACGGCGCATCAGCACGTCGAAATCGGCCTTGAGCCAGACCGAGATCGCCCGTTCGCGGATGATCGCGCGAGTCTCCGGCCGCATATAGGCGCCGCCGCCGGTGGCGATCACCTGCGAAGTGCCCTCGACCAGCCGGCGGATCACCCGAGCCTCGCCGTCGCGGAAGGCGGGCTCGCCGTGGTTCTTGAAGATCTCGGCGACGGTCATGCCGGCGGCGGCCTCGATTTCGGTGTCGGCGTCGGCGAATGGCAGGCCGAGCCGGGTGGCCAGGCGCTTGCCTACGGTCGATTTTCCAGCGCCCATCATGCCGATCAGCACCACCGAGCGTGAGCCCAACCCGGCGCGCAGCTTGAACGGACGGTCGTCGGTCTCGGTCCTGGCCAGCGCGGTCATGGCGTCTCTCCCCCGGCCGGCTCTATAGCATGCCGCGCGCGAATGGCAGGAATTGGCCCAAAGAATAGAGGCGCGCGCGACCAGCCTTGCCAGCGGCAGACGGACGTGGTGCCCTGCCGCAAACGCAACCAAGCTGGAATCGCGGCCATGCCCTTTCTGATCCGGTTCCTGATGACCATCCTCCTGCTCGGCGCGGCGGGCTATGGCAGCTTATTCGCGCTGGCGACCATGGTCGAGCCGACCCAGCGCGAGATGACCGTCACCATCTCGCCCGACCGTTTCCACCGGGCCAACTGACGGTGGCGGGCCGGCGCGTCATGGCGCCCGCCTCCCGCCGCGGCGACCGGGGGGCGGTGGCGCTGTTTCTCGACATGCAGGTCGCCGAGCGCGGCGCAGCCGGCAACACCGTCGAGGCCTATCGGCGCGACCTCGACGACTATGTCGGCTTCCTGGCCGGGCGTGGGCGCGTCGCTGCCCTCGCCGACACGGACGATATCCGCGCCTTTCTCGCCGAACTGTCGGACCGCGGCCTGAAGCCCTCGACGGTGGCGCGCCGATTGTCGGCGATTCGCCAGCTCCACCGCTTTCTTTACGCCGAGGGCCTCGCCGGCGGTGACCCGGCGGCGGTGCTGGAAGGGCCGCGGCGCGGCCGCGGCCTGCCGAAGGTGCTCTCCGTCGCCCAGGTCGACACCCTGCTTGAGACCGCCCATGCCGCCGCGGCCGGTGTCGGCGTGGGGGGGGCGTCCCAACTCAGGGCGGCGCGGCTCGCCGCGCTGATCGAAACGCTCTACGCCACCGGGCTTCGCATCTCCGAGCTGGTGGCGCTGCCCGCCTCGGCGGCGCGCGCGGCCGAGGCGCTGGTGGTGCGCGGCAAGGGCGGCAAGGAGCGGTTGGTGCCGCTGACGGAGGCGGCCAAACGGGCGATGGCTCACTACCGGATGCTGCACAGGCAGGCCGGCATCGCTGCGGGCGAGGGCAGATGGCTGTTTCCCTCGTTCGGCGACAGCGGGCACCTCACCCGCCAGCACGTGGCCCGCGAGTTGAAGGCGCTGGCCGCTGCCGCCGGGCTCGACCACCGCTTGGTGTCGCCGCACGTGTTGCGCCACGCCTTCGCCAGCCACCTGCTGCAGAATGGCGCGGACCTTCGCACGGTGCAGACCCTGCTCGGCCACGCCGATATCTCGACCACCCAGATCTATACCCACGTGCTGGATGAGCGGCTGGCGGCAATGGTGCGCGATTTGCATCCTCTGGCCGAAGATTGACCCATGCCACGCCTGTCGCGAGCGCCAAGGCCGGGCAGATCTTGACTTCCGCTGCGTGGCGGAGTGATGTCCGCCGCCCCGGGGACGGCCCGGGCGATGCTCGCCCCCCCCCATTCATTGGCCAACCCGTGTCGTTCGATGCGCAGCTATCTCGATTTTGAAAAGCCCGTTGCCGAGTTCGAAGCCAAGGTCGAGGAGCTTCGCGCCCTCGCCGCCAACGGGGAAGGCGTCGCCATCGGCGACGAGATCGCCAAGCTGGAGGCCAAGGCCAATCAGGCCTTGAAGGACCTCTATGCCAGCCTGACGCCGTGGCAGAAGGCGCTGGTGGCGCGGCACCCGCAGCGTCCGCACGTTTCCGACTACGTCCGCAGCCTGATCACCGAGTTCGTCCCGCTCGCCGGCGACCGCAAGTTCGGCGAGGACGAGGCGATCCTCGGCGGGTTCGGCCGCTTCCGCGGCGAGCCGGTGTGTGTGATCGGCCAGGAGAAGGGCTCCACCACCGAGGAGCGGCTGCGCCACAATTTCGGCATGGCCCGCCCGGAGGGCTACCGCAAGGCGGTGCGGCTGATGGAAATGGCCGACCGCTTCGGCTTGCCGGTGCTGACATTGGTCGATACCGCCGGCGCTTATCCCGGCATCGGCGCCGAGGAACGCGGCCAGGCGGAAGCCATCGCCCGCTCGACCGACACCTGTCTCGGCCTCGGTGTGCCCAACGTCGCGGTGGTGATCGGCGAGGGTGGCTCGGGCGGGGCGATCGCCATCGCCACCGCCAACCGCGTGCTGATGCTGGAGCACGCCATCTATTCGGTGATCTCGCCGGAAGGCGCGGCCTCGATTCTGTGGCACGATTCCTCGCGGGCCCAGGACGCCGCGACCAACATGAAGATCACCGCCCAGGATCTCATCAAGTTCGGGGTGATCGACAAGATCGTGCCGGAGCCGCCGGGGGGAGCCCACCGCAACGCCGAGGCGATGTTCACCACCGTTGGCGATGCGGTGGAGCAAGCGTTCGCTGAGTTGAAGGGGCTCTCCGCCACCGAAGTGCGGGAGCAGCGCTACGCCAAGTTCCTGGCGATCGGGCGAACGCTCTAGAGCATTTTCCGCACAAGTGGGATCCGGTTGTGCGAAAGAAAATGCGAAATAACAAAGACCTAGAGCATCTGACCTGATGCAGGCAGGTCGGATAATGCTCTAGACGCCCGGCGCCATTAACGCTTCGGTAAGGCTGTTCTTTCCACAGCCATGCGATCGCCCTATTCGTCGTCGACGGTACAGCCGGCGGGTCGCTTGGCTTTGAGTCGAGCCGGGCTCTTGCGCTAACTGAACCGTAACGCTAACGATTCATAATCGCGGTTCATTATGCCGGCGCCATGACGATGACGCTTTCAATGAAGGGTCTCGCGTTGAACCGTCCGCTCTCCTCTCGATTCCTCGCCGCTGCGTTCGCCACCGCTATCGCCGCTTCCGTTGCCGGATGCGTCAGCGACGAGGTGTCCTCGCGCCTGCCCTCGCGCGCCCAGCAACCGCTCAAGCCGGCGACGCTTGCCCTGCTTGAAGAAAAGGGCATGTCGAAATCGAGCCCGATGGTCATTCGCCTGTTCAAGCAGGAGAGTGAACTCGAGGTGTGGAAGCCGACCCGCGAAGGCCGCTACGAGCTGTTCAAGAGCTACCCGATCTGCCGTTGGTCGGGCGAGCTTGGACCCAAGGTCAAAGAAGGCGATCGCCAGGCACCCGAGGGGTTCTATACCATCGTGCCCGGCCTGATGAACCCGCGCTCGAGCTACTATCTTGCCTTCAATACCGGATTCCCGAATGCGTTTGACCGCGCCCACGGCCGTTCCGGTGGCGACCTGATGGTGCACGGTGATTGCTCCTCGCGCGGCTGCTATGCGATGACCGACGAGCAGATTGCCGAGATCTACACGCTGGGCCGCGAGAGCTTCGAAGGCGGACAGCGCTCGTTCCAGGTCCAGGCCTATCCGTTCCGGATGACACCGGAGAACCTCGCCAAGCACCGCAGCAACCCCAACATGGCGTTCTGGCGGATGCTGAAGGAGGGCAACGACCAGTTCCTGGTGTCGCGCAAGGCCCTCAAGGTCGACGTTTGCGAGAAGAAGTACGTGTTCAACGCCACTCCGGTGGGCGGGGCGAAGTTCGATCCGGTCGGATTGTGCCCGTCCTACGAGGTGCCGCAGGACATCGCCGCCGCCACCGCGCAGAAGCGCGCCGCTGACGATGCCAAGGTCGCGGCTCTGCTCCACGATGGCGTGACCCCGGCTCCGGTCAAGACCGGTGCCGACGGCGGCATGCACCCGGTGTTCCTGGCAGCGGTGAAGGGCATCGGCGACCCGGCGTCCGGCGACGTCATCCGCACCGAACCCTATCGTCTGCCCGGAACCATTCCGGCCCATGTCGTGCCGCCGCGCGAGCCGAGCGTGGCAAAGGCGGTGCAGCCCGACACGCTGAAACCCGAGAAATCTCAGCTGGAGAGTAAGCCGAACGAGGTCGCCGCGGCGTCGGCCACCGGCTCCGGGTCGTGGTTCAACCGCTTGTTCGGCAGCGGTGAGGATACGACGGCATCGACGACCGCGTCGGTGCAGGCGAATCATACCGAATCCACCCAGGCGCTTGCCAGCCCGCCACGGGCGGCAGCACCGCAGCCGCCGATCCGTCCGACCGAGAAGCCGGCATCGCACAGTCCGAGCAGCGGCTACGCGCTGACCTCGGCGCCGCCGCCGGCGCGGCCGGGCGCGGTTCCGGTCACCCAGCCGGGTTCGCACACCGCCCAGCCGACGACGCAGGCCCGGCCGGGCGCCGTCGCTGACACCGCCGCCACTGCGCCAGCAATCGGCGTGATCGTCGGTGCCGCGCCGGTGCTGGGCACCAGCAGCTTCGCCCGCTGAGGCCTGGCCGGGCCGGTTGCTGCGCGGGACGTCGGAGCCGACGCTGCCGAGGAATGCGGCCGGATGTCGGTGGCCGAGGCCTTGTCTTGAGGTCCATCGGCCTTCGTACCCGCCGGGGGTGAAAGCGCGCGTCGGGCAAGGCAACCGGATTCGGGCGCGTTCTGTTCGGCCAACAGTCAGCGGTATTTTGCGCGAACGTGGACGCCGACTTGGCCGGCCAGCGCACTCTCCGCAAGGTGGATCCCAGTTTTGCGAATGAGAGTGCGATCGCGCATTCGAAATCCGGACGATCAGGCGTGACCCCGCCCCGCTGAACCCCCTTGGTCGAACGGGGTTTCCGGCGACGTGAATGCAAAACACCGGCCTGATCGGCCGGTGTTTTGGTCTCATACGGTTTCCGGTTGATCCGCTCGGACTGGCCGGTGGCCGAGGGGCGCGTCTTTTCCCTCTCCCCTTGCGGGAGAGGGTGCCGAGCGATCGCAAAGATCGCGAGGCGGGTGAGCGACTGTCTTTCTGGTCAAGCGGTTCGCCATGGCTGTTTGTCTCTGAGGATGGCGTTGAGGATGACGAGGAGGCGCCTGGCGACGGCGACGAGAGCGAGCATCTTGGGCTTTCCGGCGTCGAGGAGGCGGCGGTAGAAGGTTTTCAGGACGGGGTTGTACCGGCTGGCGACCAGCGCGGCCATGAACAGCACTGTTCTGACGGTCGAGCGACCGCCGCCGATGAAGCTGCGCCCCTTCCAGGACCCGGACTGGCGGGTGAAGGGGGCGAGCCCGGCGAGGGCGGCGATCTTCTTGCGGTCGAGCGTTCCCAGCTCGGGCAGCTCGGCGAGGAGCGAGCGCGCCACGATTGGCCCGACGCCGGGAACGGAGGACAAAAGGTCCTCGGCCTCGCGCCAGGCGGGCGAGCTGCGGACGGCGGTGTCGATGTCGCGGTCGATCTCGGCGAGTTCCTTTTCGAGGGCCTGGATGAGGCGCTCGATCGATTGGCGCACGCGCGCGACGGCGGTATGGCGCAGGCGCTGGCGCTCTGCGCCCATCATCTCGACGATCTGCCGGCGGCGGGCCATCAGCGCGGCGAGACGGCGCGTCGCCTCGTCGGGCATCGGCCGCACCTCCGGCGCGGTGGCCGCGGCGAAGTGGGCGATCACCGCGGCGTCGATCGGATCGGTCTTGGCGCGCTTGCCGAGGGCGCGGGCAAACGCACGCACCTGGGCGGGGTTGACCACCACCACCGGCAGGCCGGCCGCAACCAGCGCTGCGGTGACGACCGCCTCAAAGCCGCCGGTCGCCTCCAGGGCGACGAGGGCGGGGGCGAGCGCCGTCAGGCGGTGGCAGAGATTGGCGAGGCCTTCGCCGTCGCGCGGGACGGCAAACGCCTCGCCCAGGGGGCGGACATGGACATCGAGGCGATCCTTGGAGACATCGATACCGACGGTGATCTGTTCCGACATGACCCGACCTTGCCGAAGCGAGCTCGTGCGGCCCTGGCGACTGTCCGGGTTCGAAGGAACGACGGGTGGGGCGCCGATCTCACCCACGGTCTCGGACGACCCAGGGGTTTGCGGGCTCCCACCCGTCACCGCACCCGGTAGCTTACCCGATCGCGGCGCATTCAAGTTACAAGGGGTATTTCAGCCTACTCGGCGCAGGCACCCCTCACCCGCCTCGCGATCTTTGCGATCGCTCGGCACCCTCTCCCGCAAGGGGAGAGGGAAGAAAGAGCCGAGCCAATCAACCGGAAACCGTATCAAAGGCTCAGCGCGGCAGCCGCGTTTGAGCAGATCGGCGGGAGTTCTTGGGCCGGGACGCGAATGTGCGCGACGGCTGGGAGTATCGTTCCCGCGGTCGGCTGCCGCCGTCGGTATGTCGTATCGGCCGCTCAGCAGCCTCCGGTCGGCTGCCGCTCAGGACAGCCGGCCGTGGCAGTGCTTGTACTTCTTGCCGGAGCCGCACGGGCAGGGCTCGTTGCGCCCGACCTTGCCCCAGGTCGCCGGGTTGGCGGGGTCGCGGTCGACCGCCTCGGCGATGCCGGCGGCGTCGAGCGCGGCGATGTCCTCGGCCGAGATGCCAAGCGCGCGCCCGGCCCGCGCCACCGGATCGACGGCGACCTCGTCGAGCCCGGTGGTGGGGTCGATGTGGTGTCCGTGCATTTCCGGCAGCTCGGGCTGCGTCGGCTGCGACACGATCTCGACCCGCATCAGTTGGGCGGTGACGGCTTCACGCAGCCGGTCGAGCAGGGCCTGGAAGAGGGTGAAGGCCTCCGATTTGTACTCGTTGAGCGGGTCGCGCTGGCCATACCCGCGCAGGCCGATGACGTGGCGGAGGTGCTCCAGCGTGACGAGGTGCTCGCGCCAGAAATGATCGAGCGCCTGCAGCAGGATGCTCTTCTCGACGTAGGTCATGATCTCGGGGCCGTAGGCCTCGAGCTTGCCATCCATCACCGCGTCGGTGGCCTTGAACAGGCGCTCGCGCACCTCCTCGTCGGCGATGCCCTCTTCCTTGGCCCAGTCCTCGATCGGCAGGTCGAGCGCCATCACCTGGGTCACAGCCTCGTGTAGGCCCTTGGCATCCCACTGTTCCGGATAGGCGTTGGCGGGAATGTGCTTGGCGACGAGTTCGTCGATCACGGCATGGCGCATCGCCTTCACCGTTTCAGCGACGTTCTCGTCCTTCATCAGCTCGATGCGCTGGCTGAAGATGACGCGCCGCTGGTCGTTCATGACGTCGTCGTATTTCAGGATGTTCTTGCGGGCGTCGAAGTTGCGCGCCTCGACCTTGCCCTGCGCCTTCTCCAAGGCCTTGTTGATCCAGGGGTGGACGATGGCCTCGCCCTCTTTCAGGCCGAGCTTCTGCAGCATGCCGTCGAGCCGGTCCGACCCGAAGATGCGCATCAGATCGTCGTCGAGCGACAGGAAGAAGCGCGAGCGGCCGGGGTCGCCCTGGCGGCCGGAGCGGCCGCGCAGCTGATTGTCGATGCGCCGCGATTCGTGACGCTCGGTGCCGAGCACGAACAGGCCGCCGGCCTTCAGCGCCCGCTCCTTCATGCGCGCGCACTGGGCGCGGATCTCGGCGGCGCGGCGGTCGTATTCCTCGCCCGGTTCAAGGTCGGCGAGCTCGGCCTTGATGCGCATCTCCGGGTTGCCGCCGAGCTGGATGTCGGTGCCGCGGCCAGCCATGTTGGTGGCGATGGTGATGGCGCCGGCTGCACCGGCCTGGGAGACGATCTGGGCTTCCTGCTCGTGGTAGCGGGCGTTGAGCACCGCGAACACCCTGTCGGTGGCGCTGGCGTCGTCATCGAACAGCCCGGCGAACGCGGTCGGGTCGGAGAAGTCCTTCTGGATGAAGCCTTCCTTCTTCAGAAGCTCGGCCAGGGTCTCGGACTTCTCGATCGAGGTGGTGCCGACCAGCACCGGCTGGCCCTTGGCCTTGCACTCCTTGAGGAGCTCGATGATGGCTGCGTACTTCTCCGCCGCGGTGCGGTAGACCTCGTCGTCCTCGTCGTTGCGCGCGACCTTCACGTTGGTCGGCACCTCGACCACCTCGAGGCCGTAGATATCCATGAACTCGTCTGCTTCCGTAAGGGCAGTACCGGTCATGCCGGCCAGCTTCGCGTACATGCGGAAGTAGTTCTGGAAGGTGATGGTGGCGAGCGTCTGGTTTTCCGGCTGGATGGCGACCTGTTCCTTGGCCTCCAACGCCTGATGCAGGCCTTCCGAGTAGCGGCGGCCCGGCATCATGCGGCCGGTGAATTCGTCGATGATCACCACCTCGCCGTTGCGGACGATGTAGTCCTTGTCGCGGGTGAACAGCTTGTGGGCGCGCAGCGCCTGGTTGACGTGATGGACCACCGAGACGTTCTCGACGTCGTACAGGTCCTCGGTCTTGAGCAGGCCGGCCTCGCGCAGCATGCGCTCCATCTTTTCGGTGCCGGCCTCGGTCATCACTACGATGCGCTGTTTTTCGTCCAGATCGTAGTCTGACTTCTCAAGGTTTGGAACGAACTTGTCGACGGTGTTATAGAAGTCAGACCGGTCATCGAGCGGGCCGGAGATGATAAGCGGTGTCCTGGCCTCGTCGATCAGGATCGAATCGACTTCGTCGACAATGGCATAGGCATGACCACGCTGGGAAAGCTGGCCCAGGTCGTACTTCATGTTGTCGCGCAGATAGTCGAATCCGAGTTCGTTATTGGTGGCATAGGTTACGTCACAGGCATAGGCGGCGTGGCGCTCGTCGTCGTCCATGCCGTGAACGATGGTGCCGACGGTGAGGCCGAGGAATCGGTAGATCTGGCCCATCCACTCAGCGTCGCGCTTGGCGAGGTAGTCGTTGACGGTGACGACGTGGACGCCCTTGCCGGCGAGGGCGTTGAGGTAGACCGGCAAGGTGGCGACCAGGGTCTTGCCTTCGCCGGTCTTCATCTCGGCGATCTTGCCTTCGTGCAGCACCATGCCGCCGATCAGCTGGACGTCGAAGTGGCGCTGGCCGAGCGTGCGCTTGGCGCCCTCGCGTACCGCGGCGAAGGCCTCGGGCAGCAGGTCGTCGAGCGATGCGCCGTCGGCGATGCGCTGGCGGAACTCGGCGGTCTTGGCGCGCAGTTCGTCGTCGGTGAGCGCGGCGAACGCTGGCTCAAGGTCGTTGATGGTGGCGACCCGCGGACGGAAAATTTTGACCTTTCGGTCGTTTGACGAGCCGAACAGCTTGGATGCAAGGGCGCCGAACATGGAAGATCACCTTTAGCTAGCTGCCCGCCGTCGCCGGGCCGTCGCAGGCGGAACCGCGACGTGAGGGGCGAAACCGATCGAGCCTTGGCATTGATCGATCGACAAAAGGGGCGAAATCCGGGCGGTTCCGGAACATCCGACGCCCATGTCCCGATGCCCGCGTCACGTTCGCGCGAGACGTCGCGCGCACCACGGGTGGCTCGGAGATATGGACGCCCTTCCGCCTTGTCAATCGCCGCGGAAGGGGGCATGCATCCGCCGCGCTTTCCTCAAAGGATGATGCAATGATCAATACTTCCGCCCGTGGCACCGGTTTGTCACCGGTTCGCTTGGCTCTGGCTGCCGCCGTGATCGCCGTCGCGTTCGGCGCGCCGGGTACGGCTTTTGCCGACGCCCTCGTTGCCAAGGTCAACGGCGTCGAGATTTTCGAGAGCGACCTAGCGTTGATCGAAGAGGGTGTGGGCGGGAACCTGCCGTCGGCGACGCCCGAACAGCGGCGCGAGGCGCTGATCAACTACGCCACTGACATCGTCATGCTCGCCAAGGCGGCCGAGGCCAAGAATCTGCAGGACTCGCCGGAGTTCAAGAAGAAGCTGGCCCATCTACGTCAGCGCCTCCTGATGGAGGAAATGATGGAGCAGGCCGGCCGCGAGGCGGTGAAGACCGCTGACCTGCAAAAGATCTATGAGGAAACCTCCAAGACTCTGTCGCAGGAGCAGGAGGTTCGCGCCCGTCACATTCTGGTCGAGAGCGAGGACCTGGCCAAGGAACTGGTCAAGCAGGCCCGCACCGGCACCGATTTCGTCGAACTGGTCAAGAAGAACACCAAGGACACCGGCTCGTCAGAGGATGGCGACCTTGGCTACTTCACCAAGAGCCAGATGGTGCCCGAATTCGCCGAAGTTGCGTTCAAGACCGCGAAGGGCCAGATCGCCGACCCGGTCAAGACCCAGTTCGGCTGGCACGTCATCAAGGTCGAAGACATTCGTCAGCGTCAGGCGCCGAAGCTCGAGGAGGTGCGCGAGCAGATCGAGCAGTACGTTCAGCACAAGGCCCAGACCGAGCTGGTGCTGAAGCTGCGCGAGAGCGCCAAGATCGAGCGGGTCCAGGCGCCGGAGAAGACTCCCGACCCGAAGGCGCCGGAGCAGAAGGCGCCCGACCAGAAGAAGTAATCCGAAGTCCGGCCGCCTCGCTGGAAAACCGGTGAGGCGGCCGTTCGGGATTATCTGGAGCATGTCTGCAAAAGCCGGAACCGGGGTTGCGGAAATAGGATGGTTCATTCGGTTTCCGGATGATCACGTCGTAATCCCGGGTCCAACTTCGCCGAAAAATCCTTGATCGGAACGGGATCGATCAGCGCCGGCTGATGCCCGAAGTCCTCGAAAGGTCGCCGCCGGCCCCGCGGTTGGCTTGGCAGCCCGGGTCGTCGCCCAGCTTCAACCGCCCGCGGCGCGGCTGGCGTAAGGTCTGCTGCGGCTCGGTGCGCCGAGGCCGCACATCACGCGGCGGTGAGCGGCATTGTCGTGCGCGGCCTTGCGTCCGCCCGGTGGCTCGGGCAAACGTCGGCCTCTCCAAGAGGCCACCATGTCCCAGTCCGTTTCTCCCCTCGCCCCTCACGTCTTTCCGGAGTTGCCGCCGGTTGCCGGCGTGAAATTCGCCACCGCCGAGGCCGGCATCCGCTACAATAACCGAACCGACGTGCTGCTGATGGCGTTCGACCGCGGCACCACGGTGGCTGGGGTGTTCACGCGCTCGAAGTGCCCGTCGGCACCGGTCGAGTGGTGCGAGGCCAAGCTGGCGGCCGGCAAGGCGCGGGCGCTGGTGGTCAATTCCGGCAATGCCAACGCCTTCACCGGCCGGGCCGGGCGCGACGCGGTCAAGCTGACCGCCGAGATCGCCGCGGCCGCCGCCGGGTGCCGGCCGCGCGAGGTGTTCTTGGCCTCGACCGGGGTGATCGGCGAGCCGCTCGACGCCACCAAGTTCGAGGGCGTTCTGGCCGACTGCGCCGCCCGCGCCGCCGATGGCCCCTGGCTCGAGGCGGCGAAAGCGATCATGACCACCGACACCTTCCCCAAGGTGGCCACGCGCTCCGTCGACCTCGACGGCGTGCCGGTGACGCTGGTCGGCATCGCCAAGGGCGCCGGCATGATCGCGCCCGACATGGCAACCATGCTGTCGTTCGTGGTGACCGACGCGCCGATCGCCGCGCCGGTGCTGCAGAACCTGCTCGATCGCGGCGTGGTCGATACCTTCAACGCCCTCACCATCGACGGCGACACCTCGACCTCCGACACCCTGCTGATGTTCGCCACCGGCGCTGCCGCCGAGCGTGGCGCACCGGTGATCGCGGAGACGCGCGACAAGCGGCTGACCGGGTTCCGCGCCGCGCTGTTCGACCTGCTCGGCGACCTCGCCCGCCAGGTCGCCCGCGACGGCGAGGGCGCACGCAAATTCATCACCATCACGGTGAGCGGTGCCACCTCCAAGCGCTCGGCGCGGAAGATCGCGATGTCGATCGCCAATTCGCCGCTGGTCAAGACCGCGGTCGCCGGCGAGGACGCCAATTGGGGCCGGGTGGTGATGGCGGTGGGCAAGGCCGGCGAGCCGGCCGAACGCGACAAGCTGACGATCTGGTTCGGCGATATCCGCGTCGCCCGCAAGGGCGCGCGCGACCCCGACTACGACGAGGCGGCGACCTCCGCCTACATGAAAGGCAGCGAGATCGAGATCAAGGTCGACCTTGCGCTGGGCGTTGCCTCCGACACGGTGTGGACCTGCGATCTTACCAAGGAATACGTCGCCATCAACGGCGATTACCGATCGTAACCCAGGACGCCGGCCGCGATGCCGGCGTTTTGGTGTCCGGCCACCGAGGAATTCCTTTCCGATCGGGGAATTTTCGCGGAGGCTGTTGCCGGGATCTCGGCCGGATCGACCGGAAAACGTTTCAGCACCGTGTATCGACGGCGAGCAACCTCGCCTTAATCCGAAAGGACCTAGAATGATGTCCGCAAATTCAAGCGGACCGCTCCTGCTCGTGGCAGCGGTGGCGCTGGTCGATGCCGACGGGCGGGTGCTGATCGCCCAGCGGCCGGCGGGGAAGGCGATGGCGGGACTGTGGGAGTTTCCCGGCGGCAAGGTCGAGGCCGGCGAGCGTCCGGAGACCACGCTCATTCGCGAGATGGACGAGGAACTCGGCATTGCGATTCAAGAGCCGTGCCTGGCGCCGCTGACCTTCGCCAGCCACGACTATGGCGACTTCCACCTCCTGATGCCGCTCTATGTGTGCCGGCGCTGGAGCGGCCAGCCGACCGCACGCGAGGGCCAGACGTTGGCCTGGGTGCGCCCGGCGCGGCTGCGCGAGTATCCGATGCCGCCGGCCGACGTGCCGCTGATCCCGATGCTGATCGACCTGCTCTGAGTTTTGTTCAGGGTTTTCTTTCGCAGGACCGGTGGCCGCGGGTAGCGCAAACCCCAGGCGCGAACGAGCCCCCGGCCGCCGCCGCCGAAGGGGTCGAGACGAAGGCCGCCCGGAAGGAGATGCCGATGCAGCGGTTTCACAAAGCAGTTGCGGCCATCCGGCGAATTTCGGTGGACGACCGGGGGGTGACCGCGGTCGAATACGCCATCGTGCTTGCGGTCGTCAGCCTCATGATCGTGGCGCCGCTCGCGACGATCGGCCGGGACATCCTGCCCGACATCCTCGGCAGGGTGGCAGACGTGTTCAGGCCCTGAGCGGCGGGTCCGGCTCGGACGCGATCGCCGGGGGCGGGTGAGGCGATCGCGCATGTCGGTCCGCGCGGTCGGGCCGGGGGCGGAACCATGACCAGGACGGGCAGCGCAGCGAGCGGCAAGATCACCATCCGGAAACTGGAGCCGGCAGAATGGCGGCTGGCGTTTCCGGTGATTGCGGTGCTGCGCACCCACCTGACCCTTGACGAATTCGTCGAGCGCGTCGACCGGCAGAGCTTTGCGGGCTACGCGCTGGTCGGCGCCTTCGTCGACGGCCGGCTGGTCGGTGTGCTCGGGGTGCGGCCGGTGCATACCCTGGCGCGCGGGGCCCACCTGCAGGTCGACGACCTCGTCGTCGCCGACGAGGCGCGGCGAGCCGACATCGGCAAGGCGCTGATGGACCATGTCGAGCGCGAGGCTGTGGTTCGCTGCATGCAGGCGGTGTTCCTGGACGCGCGCTCGGAGGCAGTGCCGTTCTACAAGTCGCTCGGCTTCGGCCTCCATCACGCGCCGGCGATGCGCAAGCTGCTGTGATACGGGACCCGGCCGGACCGCCGGGCAACGTAGGGGCCGAGCCGTGCTCAGCGCTTTGGCGCCGGGCCGTGCTCGACCGCGCCGAGCGCGTCGGCGAGCCGCATCTGCGCCGTGCCCGGCTTCAGCGGCTGCTGCTGGCTCTCGTGCGGTGCCCAGCCTGACAGCCAGACAATGTCGAAGGTGGCACGGATGCGGCCGTCCGGGTCGGCGAACCGCGCCGCGTAGAGTTCGGCGGCCCGGATCAGGCTCGCCCGCCGCAGCGGGGCGCGGCGGCGCTCGACCAGCGGGTTGGCGGCTCCCATCCGGCGAAGCTCGGCCATCAGCGCCAGTGGCGTCGCATAGCGTACCGTCAGGCGGTCGACGTCGGCCACCGGCAACGCAAAGCCGGCCCGCTGCAGCAGGGCGCCCAGCTCACGCACCTCGGCGAACGGCGCGACCCGGGGCGACACGCCGCCGGTGGTTTCGGCCTCGGCGGCGGTGAAGGCTTGGCGCAGCTCGGTCAGGCTGTCGCCGCCGATCAGCGCGGCGAGGAACAGCCCGTCCGGTTTCAGGGCGCGACGGATCTGCACCAGCAGGCCGGGCAGGTCGTTGACGAACTGCAGCGCCAGCGCCGACACCGCAAGATCGAGCGAGGCGGGTGCAAACGGCAGCGCGGCGCCGTCGGTGCCGTCGTCACCGCCGGCCAGAAGGTCGAGCCGGGTGATGGCATCGATCTGGCCGCTGGCCCGCAGCGCGCTCGTCACCGCCTCGGTCGGGGTGCCGATATCGGCGGCGACGGCGAACCGCCGGGTCACCGCTGCCAGCCGCTCGGACAGTTCGCCTGCGGCGAGGTCGACCAAGAAATCGGCCGGCCCCAGCGCCAGGGCGCGGACTCGGCGGCGGCGGATCACGGCGCGGTCGAACACATGAGGTGTCATCGTTGCCCTCCGCCCCTGGATGTGGACATCGGCGCCCGTCTGGCAATGGCCTGGGTCGATCGCCGCGCTTGCGGAGCGAAATTTGCAACCTTAGGCTACGCCATGATGGACCCGGTTGCAGCAGGCGGAGGCGGGGCGTTGGGCCGGCGCGGTATCGCGACACTGCGGGCGGCTGCCGCGTTGATCCGCGACGTCGCGCTGCCGCCGACCTGCATCGCCTGCCGTGTTCCGGTCGCCGACGACGGCGGCCTGTGCCCGGCGTGCTGGGCGAAGCTGAACTTCGTCAGCCGGCCATATTGCGAGCGGCTGGGCACGCCGTTCGCGGTCGACCTCGGCGCTGGCATGATATCGCCGGCGGCGCTCGCCGACCCGCCGGCGTTTCAGCGGGCGCGGGCGGTGGCGCGCTACGATGAGGTCGCCCGCCGGCTGGTGCACGCCCTCAAGTTCGGCGATCGCATCGAGTTGGCCCGGCCGCTTGGCCGGATGATGGCCCAGGCCGGCGCCGAGCTTCTCACCGATGCCGACGCCGTGGTGCCGGTGCCGCTGCACTGGATGCGGCTGTGGCGACGGCGGTTCAATCAGTCTGCGGCGCTGGCGGACGAAATCGGGCGCTCCGCCGGGATTGCGGCTCGGCCCGGCCTGCTGGTGCGCCGCCGACGCACCGGCCACCAGGTCGGACTGAGCCGGGCGGAGCGGGCGCGCAATGTCCAGGGCGCGTTCGCCGTGCCGCCGGAGGGCGTCGGCGAGGTGCGCGGCCGCCGGCTGGTGCTGATCGACGACGTTCTGACCACCGGGGCGACGCTGGAAGCCTGCGCGCGGGTGTTGTCGCGGGCCGGGGCGGCCCGGGTCGATGCGCTGGTGTTCGCAAGGGTGGTGGATTTGGCGGACGGTTAACGCCGAAATCCGGCGCGGCGCGGCGCGACGCTCGTTGGTTGTGCTGAAAAACCATTTCAATCAATGGCGTGCCGGCTGGATTGGTTGCGCGGCCCCGAGGGGATGGGCCGAAACCTCCGCCCTTGGCGCCGTGCCCGCAAACACCGTGGTCGTCCGCGGCTCTGCTCGCGCCGCCCGACCGGGCCCGGCTCGCGCAAAACCGGTTCCACTTTTTGCCGAAATTGCTCTAAGTCATCGATCCGCCACACCATTGTCGTGTCGTGGAGACGTCATGCCCCCGATCGTGCTCTATTCGAAATCGTCCTGCCCCTATTGCCACGCCGCCAAGGAGCTGCTGCGACGCAAGGGCGCTACCTTCACCGAGATCGACATTTCCGGCGATGCCTCCGCGCGCGCCGAGATGCTGGCGCGCTCGGGCGGCGTCTCGACCGTGCCGCAGATCTTCATCGGCACCACCCACGTCGGCGGCTGCGACGACCTCTACGCGCTGGAGGAAAAGGGCCAGCTCGATCCGCTGCTGGTGGCCTGATCGCCCGCGTCGGGCCAATGACAGTGCGTGGCGCTGTTCGGCAGGCGGGCGCGGGAGGCGGCCGTCTCCCGCCCGATGTCCGAGGGAGCGCAGCTGTTTTCGCGCCCGCGCGGGCTGCCCGGCCACATTGCCGGAGCCGGCGTGGGGCGGACGAGAGCCGAAAATGCACGCCGGCCCGTCGCCTCCGCCCGATTGTCGGCTAGGATGCCGCCGTCACCCGTGCCTCCAGCCAGCGAGATTGGCCAATGACGATCAATTCCGGCTCACCCGCCACCTTCCGCGTCGCGCTTGCGCAAATGCGGTCGGGACGGTCGGTGGCCGCCAATATCGACTCGACCGTGGCGTTGGTGCGCGAGGCCAAGGCAGCCGGCGCCGACTATGTGATGACGCCTGAAATGACCTCGCTGTTCGAGGCCGACCGGGAGAAGCTGTTCGAGGTCCTGGCCCCGGAGGCCGAAGACACCGCGCTGGCCCACCTCCAGGAACTGGCGCGTTCGCTTGGCCTTTGGCTCCATGTCGGGTCGCTGCCGATCAAGGCCTCGCCCGATCGGGCGGTGAACCGTTCGTTCGTGCTGGCGCCGAGCGGCGCAATCGCCGCGCGCTACGACAAAATCCATTTGTTCGACGTCGATCTCGCCGGTGGCGAGAGCTACCGCGAATCCGAATCGTTCCAGCCGGGCGAGACCGCGGTGTTGGCCGACCTGCCGTGGGGCCGGATCGGCCTGTCGATCTGCTACGATGTGCGCTTTCCGGCGCTCTACCGCGCGCTGGCCGAGGCAGGGGCGTCCTTTCTCGCCGTGCCGGCGGCGTTCACCCACCGGACCGGCGAGGCGCACTGGCACGTGCTGCTTCGGGCGCGGGCGATCGAAAACGGTTGCTTCGTGTTCGCCGCCGCCCAGGGCGGCCGCCATGACAACGGCCGCGAGACGTTCGGCCATTCGCTGATCGTCGACCCGTGGGGGCGCATTCTCGGCGAAGGCGGCACCGCGCCGGGCATCATCATCGCCGATATCGACCCGGCCGAGGTGGTGTCGGCGCGCGGCCGCGTGCCTTCGCTACAGCACGGCCGCCGCTTCTCGGTGGTCGAGCCCTCCGCCGAGCCGCGCCTGCACGTGATCGGAGCGGCGCCGTGATCCGCTACGCTTTGCGTTGCGGGAAAGGCCACGAATTCGAAAGCTGGTTCCCGTCGTTCGAGGCCTTCGAAGCCCAGCAGCAGCGCCGCCTGGTGACGTGCCCGCTGTGCGGCGCGACCGAGATCACCAAACAGTTGATGGCGCCCTCGGTGGCGCGCGGCGGCCGTGAGGCCGAGCCGATGTCGGCCGAGCCGGTGGCGCCAACCGCGCTGATCTCGCCGGACGATGTCGAATTGCGCACCAAGCTGCGCGCGTTGAGGACGCAGTTGGTCGAGAATTCCGACTATGTCGGGCCGAGCTTTCCCGATGAGGCGCGCCGCATGCATGCCGGCGAGATCGGGCACCGCTCGATTTGGGGCGAGGCGACCGCGGCCGATGCCCGCGCTCTGATCGAGGAGGGCATCGAGGTGATGGCGCTGCCGCCGATCCTGGAGGACCGCAACTGACACTGTTTCGGCAAGATCACAGCGTGATCTTGCCGTCAGCTTGGCGCCGGCGCGCTCACGCCGGCCGCGTGCCGATCATCATGTAGTTGACGCTGGTGTCCGGCGACAGCCGCCAAGAATCGGCGAGCGGGTTGTAGACCACGCCGATCTCCTCCACCAGCTTGAGCCCGCCCGAGGACAGCGCCACCGCGAGTTCGCCGGGGGTGACGAATTTGTGCCACTGGTGGGTGCCGCGCGGCAGCCAGCCCAGCACGTATTCGGCGCCGACAATCGCCATGGCGAAGCTCTTGAGGGTGCGGTTGAGGGTGGCGGCGACCATCATGCCGCCCGGCTTCACCATTTCGGCACAGCGGCGAAGGAACAGCGGTATGTCGGCGACGTGCTCGACCACCTCCATCGCCAGCACCACGTCGAACCGTTCGCCGGCGTCGGCCAGCGCCTCGGCGGTGGTGTGGCGGTAATCGATCGTCACCCCGCTCTTCTCGGCGTGGAGACTCGCGACCTTGATGTTCACCGGCGAGGCATCGGCGCTGAGCATGTCGGCACCAAGCTTGGCCAGCGGCTCCGACAGCAGGCCGCCGCCGCACCCGATGTCGAGGAAGCGCAAATCGGCGAGCGGCGAGGCGGCTTTGGCGTCGCGGCCGAAATGCTCGCACACCTTGTCGCGGACGTAGCCGATGCGGACCGGGTTGAACTTGTGCAGCGGGCGCATCTTGCCGTGCGGGTTCCACCACTCCTCCGCCAGCGCCGAAAACCGCGCCACTTCGGCGTCGTCGACGGTCGTGGCGAACGACCTCGTTCCGGGCGTCCTCGCTTCCGACATGGGCCTTTCCTCATCTGCCTCGCGCGGTGACGATTCCGGCTACGGATCAGCGCCAGCCCGCTCGTTTCAACGATAACGCACCTATAGCCCGCCTCGCCGGATGCCGTCGACCATCCCGCGGCGCTACCCGCAGGAAACCTCTGCCGCCGCCGGCCGGCGCACCGACTGTCCCGCAACTGCGAACGGGATGCCGCATCTGCGAAAAAGCCAGTACGCGCTGCACCGGATCGTCTTTCGTCGAAGACATTCCGATGATAAAGGGCCGCTGCGGCTTGTCCCGCCTAAGCAACGCTACGTGTGCGGTGCAAAATCAGAACCGGGTAAACCCTCTTGAAAGCAGAGGAGCTTAGGCCCAGAAGAACGAAGAACAAGGGGATTCCCATGTACTGTGAAGCTCACGACACCGAAATTTCCGCGCGCGCCGGAGCAAAGGAAATCGGCGAACTCGTTGCGCTGTTCAACGCCGCTGCCAACGGTGCGCGGCCGTCGCTGACGGCGCTCGGCCCGGAACAGCTGCTGGCCTATTCGGACGACTTGGCCATCCTGCGTCCGGTCGGCGACGACTTCATCTATAGCCACTACGGCGCCAACGTCGCCAAGATCGCCGGCACCGACCGCAAAGGCCAGCGCACCAGCGAACTGGAGGGCGAGGTCGCCGCGTTCTTCCTGGGCTGCTACCGCCGTGCGGTGGACAGCGGCCGGCCGCTCCACACCCTGCACTGCTCGCTCGACCAAGACGACTCCCACCTTTGGGAGCGCCTGCTGCTGCCGGTGCTCGACGACGAGGGCAACGACGTCGTGGTGGTGTTCAACCGCTCGCAGGAAGCCCACTTTGCCGCCGACCTCGCCGACACCCCGGCGCGCGTCCATCTCGGCAACCGCTCCGGCAAGCTCTACGACGTGCCGCAGGTCGGCCTGGTCCGCTGCTGAGGCGCTCCGCCCGGACGTCGTCTTTGGTCCAGTGCGCCAAACGCCCCGCGACGATTGATCCCGCCGCGGGGCGCGGCTAAGTAGGCGTGTCCTTGTCCGGACGTCCGCCCGGCTTTCCGCAAGCGACCGCTCGGCGCGGTCGTGGGCGAATGCCAAGTTCGCTTCCCTGAAAGCCGTGCCAGGCCCGTCCGCGCCCAGCCCATCCGTGCCAATGTCCCGACTGGTGATGAAATTCGGCGGCACGTCCGTCGCCAATATCGAACGCATCCGCAACGTCGCCCGCCACGTCAAACGCGAGGTCGATGCCGGCTACAACGTTGCGGTGGTGGTCTCGGCGATGTCCGGCAAGACCAACGAGCTGGTCGGCTGGTGCAAGGACGCCGCCCCGCTCTACGACACCCGCGAGTACGACACCGTGGTGGCCTCCGGCGAACAGGTCACCTCCGGGCTCCTCGCTCTGATGCTCACCAACATGGGGGTGCCGGCGCGCTCCTGGCAGGGCTGGCAGATCCCGATCCGGACCGACGGCGCCCACGGCGCCGCCCGCATCAAGGACATCGACGGCACCAACCTCGCCGACGGCTTCGCCAAGGGCGAGGTGGCGGTGATCTCCGGCTTCCAGGGCATCCATCAGGATAGCGGGCGAATCACCACGCTCGGTCGCGGCGGCTCGGACACCTCGGCGGTGGCGGTGGCCGCCGCCATCGGCGCGGAGCGCTGCGACATCTATACCGACGTCGACGGCGTCTACACCACCGATCCGCGCGTGGTGCCGGAGGCGCGACGCCTGCCCAAGGTGGCGTTCGAGGAAATGCTGGAGATGGCCTCGCTGGGGGCCAAGGTGCTGCAGGTGCGCTCGGTGGAGCTGGCGATGGTGCATCAGGTGCGCACCTTCGTGCGCTCCTCGTTCGAGGCCCCCGACGCCCCCCAGACCGACGCCAACGGCAACCCGCCTGGCACCCTTATTTGCGACGAGGACGAGATCGTGGAGCAGCAGACCGTCACCGGCATCGCCTTCTCCCGCGACGAGACCCAGATCACCATCCGCCGCGTCGCCGACAAGCCGGGCGTCGCCGCCTCGGTGTTCGGGCCGCTGACGGATGCCAGCATCAATGTCGACATGATCGTCCAGAACATCTCCGAGGACGGCCGCCATACCGACATCACCTTCACCGTGCCGTCGGCCGATTACGAGCGCGCCATCGACGTCCTGGCCAAGGTCAAGGAGAAGATCGGCTATGCCCGCGTCGAGGGCGAGATCGATGTTGCCAAGGTGTCGGTGATCGGCATCGGCATGCGCAGCCACGCCGGGGTTGCGGCGCAATGCTTCCGCTCGCTGGCCGAGCACGGCATCAACATCCGGGCGATCACCACCTCGGAGATCAAGATCTCGGTGCTGATCGACGCCGGCCGGGTCGATGAGGCGGTGCGGGCGCTGCACGACGCCTACGGCTTGGCGCACTAGGAGCCTGTCCAGATAATCCGTTGGCACGGTGTCCGAGCGTGGCGTGTCTCGCTCACCCGGCTCTCGCGAGCTTGGTGATGTTGTGGGCGAGGCAGATCAACGCCCATTCCGCCTGAACCGCTGCCAGACCGCGCAGCAGGAACTGTCGGAACCCGCGCGCCTGCTTGATCTGGCCGAACACCGGCTCGACGATCTGCTTGCGCAGGCGATATCGGCTGCGGTGGCCGGCCCGCTTCAGCGTCAGGCGCATGCGCTGGGTGAGCGGCCCGCCCAGCTTCCGCGAAGCCTCGGCCGGCCGCTTGGCCCGACCGATGGCGACATAGGCACGAATGTCGCGGGCGGCGAGCGCGGCGAGGTTTGCCTCACTGCAGTAGCCCGCGTCCGCCGAGACCTCCTTCGGCCTGCGGCCGAGATGAGCCTCGATGCCCTCGACCAGCGGCACCAACTGCGGGCAGTCGCTCATGCTCTTGGTCAGCCCGTGGGCCACGATGATCTGCGCCGCGCCGTCGACCGCCGCCTGAGCATTGTAGCCCTGGACGTAGCCGTCCTTGGTCAGCAGCACCTGGCTGTCGGGATCGGTGAAGTTGCGCTGCGTCTTGGGGGCCGGCGCGTCCGAGCGGGGTTTCAGAGGCGGCCCCGGCCGCTTGCGTCCCTCGGCGCGGCGCGCCTCCTCCGCTTGGCGTTCGGCTTCGGCTTTGGCGGCCGCAGCCGCGGCGGCTTCCTGCTCGAGCGCGGCCTTGGCTTCCCGGATCTTGGCCAGGCGCTTGGTCTTGTCGGCCACCCAGTCGGGCATCTCCTCGCCGCGGC
Organism: Blastochloris viridis; assembly: GCF_001402875.1. NCBI lineage: Bacteria > Pseudomonadati > Pseudomonadota > Alphaproteobacteria > Hyphomicrobiales > Blastochloridaceae > Blastochloris > Blastochloris viridis. The sequence continues at coordinate 317,865 of NZ_CP012946.1, forward strand.
GTCTCGTGCCGTGCTGCGCGTCGTCCTGCGCGTCGGCGGCCTCCGCGCTCGTCAGCCAGCGGTCGACCTCCGCCTGCAACTCCGCCTCACGCTCCTGCATGCGCCCGTAGCTCATCGCCTTGTGCTTGGAGGCGTTGGCCTTGATCTTGGTGCCGTCGAGCGCGACGTGCCCGAGCTTCACCAGCCCAGCCGCCTCGGCCAGCTTCAGCACCTGGACAAACAGGTTGGCGAGCGCCGCCAGATGGCGTTTGCGGAAGTCGGCGATGGTGCGGAAATCGGGCGCATCGTGCGCGACGATCATCATGAAGTCGACCCGCTCGGTGCAGGCTTTGGCAATTCGCCGTGACGAGTACAGTCCGGTGCAGTAGGCGTGGAGCAGCAGAGCGACCATCATCCGAGGGTCGTACGGCGGCTGACCCAGCTCGCCTTTGTAGCTGGCAAAGATCTCATCCAGATCAAGGCCATCGCGCACCAAGGCGATCACGAACTGCGAGAGGTGATCTTTCGGCACATAGTCCGTGATCGCCGGCGGGAAAAGCTGCGTCTGGTCGATCTTCCACGGCCGAAAATGCCTGCTCATGCAGGCGATTGAATCAGATCCGTCGCCGAAAAGCCATGACTTCTCGGACAGGCTCCTAGGCCCGAACACCTGACATCTGGCGTCCGGTGCCGCCGGGCGCTGACGTTTTGTGCGCAATATCAATAGTTTGTTGAATGGTCGTGCCGGCGTCCGCCGGGGCGGGTGCCGGGAGTGGCCGCTGCTCTGCCGTAACGTAACTTAACTGCGTCCGCCGTCCCGGATGGCTCCCCGGTGAGCGCCGCGGTTGACGACGGTGCCGCCGGATGCTTCATCCGCCCCGACACTATCTCGACCCCGCCTATGGCCGGGCAATCGCGAGAGAAAGATGCGCGGCTCGCTCGGAGGTCCGCGCGTGCTGCTTCGGCGCCTCCGCGAGGTGATGGCGGAGCCGGTCAGCGCGCAGGACCGCCTCGACAAGATCGTGGTGCTGATCGCCGCCAACATGGTGGCGGAGGTGTGCTCCGTCTACGTGTTGCGCGTCGACGGCACGCTCGAGCTTTACGCCACCGAGGGCCTGAACCGCTCTGCCGTCCACCAGACCGTGATGCGCGCTGGCGAGGGCCTGGTCGGCCTCGTCGCCCAGGACGCCAAGCCCCTCAGCCTGTCCAACGCCCAGGCCCACCCCGCCTTCGCGTTCAAGCCGGAGACCGGGGAAGAGGTCTACCATTCCTTCCTCGGTGTGCCGGTTCTGCGCGCCGGCAATACCCTCGGCGTGCTGGTGGTACAGAACCGGGCCCACCGCACCTATTCCGAAGAGGAAATCGAGGCTCTGCAGACCACCGCGATGGTGCTGGCGGAGATGATCGCCTCGGGCGAATTGTCGGCGCTGGCCCGTCCGGGCGCCGAGCCGGCGGCACGGCGGTCGCTGCACCTCTCCGGCCTCGGGTTGTGCGACGGCATCGGGCTTGGCCACGTCGTGCTGCACGAGCCGCGGGTGGTGGTGACCAATTTCATCGCCGAGGACATCGTGCGGGAGGTGGCGCGGCTCGACGACGCGGTCGACGCGCTGCGGGCCTCGATCGATTCGATGCTGGACGGCGGCGATATCGGCTCGGTCGGCGAGCACCGCGACGTGCTCGAAACCTACCGCATGTTCGCCCACGACCGCGGCTGGCTGCATCGGCTGCGCGAAGCGGTGCTGACCGGCCTCACCGCCGAGGCCGCGGTCGAGCGCGTGCAGTCCGATACCCGCGCCCGCATGATGCGCCAGAGCGACCCGTTTCTGCGCGAGCGGCTGCACGACCTCGACGACCTTGCCCATCGCCTGATGCGGCAGCTGATGGGCCGCACCCACGCCCCCAAGCCCGAGGGGCTGCCCAAGGACGCCGTCATCGTCGCCCGCAACATGAGCCCGGCGGCGCTGCTCGACTACGACCGCTCGCGGGTTCGCGGCCTCCTGCTCGAAGAGGGCGGGCCGATGAGCCACATCGCCATCGTGGCGCGGGCGATCGGGGTGCCGACGGTCGGCCAGATTCCCAACGCCGCCGGCCTGGTCGATCCCGGCGACGCCATCATCGTCGACGGCGCCTCCGGCGAGGTCCATGTCCGGCCGCAGGCCGACGTACAGGCCGCCTATGCCGAGAAGGCCCGGCTCAGGGCGCGCAAGCAAAAGCAGTTCGCCGCGCTGCGCGACAAGCCGTGCATCACCCGCGACGGCGAGCACGTCGCGCTCAACATCAATGCCGGCCTCCTGGTCGACCTGCCGCACATCGCCGAGACCGGCGCTGCCGGCATCGGCCTGTTCCGCACCGAGCTGCAGTTCATGGTGGCGGCCTCGTTCCCGCGCGCCGGCGAGCAGGAGAAGCTCTACCGCGCGGTGCTCGACGCCGCCGGCGACCGCCCGGTCACCTTCCGCACCCTCGACATCGGCGGCGACAAGGTGCTGCCCTATATGCGCTCGTTCGATGAGGAGAACCCGGCGCTGGGCTGGCGCGCCATCCGCCTCGGGCTCGACCGGCCGGGGCTGCTGCGCAGCCAGGTCCGCGCCATGCTGAAGGCGGCGGCCGGGCGCGATCTCCGCCTGATGTTCCCGATGGTGGCGGACGTCGCCGAGTTCGTGCGCGCCCGTTCCATCGTCGAGCGCGAGCTGACCCACCTGCGCCGCCATGGCTACCTGCTGCCCGACCAGCTCCAGGTCGGCGTCATGGTCGAGGTTCCGTCGCTTCTGTTCGAGCTCGACGAGCTTCTGGAACACACCGACTTCGTCTCTGTCGGCACCAACGACCTGATCCAGTTCCTGTACGCGGTCGACCGCGGCAACACCCGGGTGTCGGACCGCTTCGACCCGCTCAGCGTGCCGGTGCTTCGCGCGCTGAAGCGCATCGTCGACGCCGGCAAGGCACACGGCAAGACGGTGACGCTGTGCGGCGAGCTGGCGTCGCAGCCGCTGGGCGCGGTGGCGCTGATCGCGCTCGGCTTCCGCTCGCTGTCGGTGTCGGTCACCGCGGTCGGCCCGGTCAAGGCCATCCTGCGCCAGCTCGACGCAGGGCGCGCCGCCGGCCACATCCTGCCCTGGCTTGAGAACAGCGGCGGCGATATGCAGTTGCGCCAGCGCCTGCTGGCGTTCGCCGCGGCCGAGTCGCTGTCGGTCTAGAGCATTTTCCGCACAAGTGGGATCCGGTTGTGCGAAAGAAAATGCGAGATCACAAAGACCTAGAGCATCCGACCTGATGCAGTCAGGTCGGATGCTCTAGCAAGCCGCCCGGACGGCAGCGGCGGCCTTCGACGCGACCCCGATTTTCGCGTTTCTTCTGTTTTTCAAAGGGTTACACATGCTGCCTGCGGCGCGCCTCGATGCGCTTCTCGCCCGCCACGCCGCGGTGGAGGCCGAGCTGGCGGCAGCGCCCGGGGCCGAGGCGCTCGCCAGATTGTCGCGCGAATTCAAGGAGCTCGACCGCGTCGTCGAACGCGTCAAGCTCTATCGCGACGCCGTGCGGGAACTCGCCGACCTCGACGGGCTGCTGGCTGAGCCGGCGCTCGACGCCGAGATGGCGGCGATGGCACGCAGCGAGCGCGCCGGGTTGCAGGACCGTCTCGCCAGGCTGGAGCACGAGGTCCGCCTCGCGCTGCTGCCCAAGGACGCCATGGACGACCGCAGCGTCATCCTGGAAGTCCGGGCCGGCACCGGGGGCGACGAGGCGGCGCTGTTCGCGGGCGATCTGTTCCGGATGTACCAGCGCTACGCCGGCTTGCAGGGCTGGATCGTCGAGGTGGTGTCGGTCAGCGAGGGCACCGCCGGCGGCTTCAAGGAAATCGTCGCCGAGATCAAAGGCGAGGGCGCCTTTGCCAAGCTCAAGTTCGAATCGGGCACCCACCGCGTCCAGCGCGTGCCGGCGACCGAGACCTCCGGCCGCATCCACACCTCGGCGGCGACGGTGGCGGTGCTGCCGGAGATCGAGGAGGTCGACGTCGCCATCGACGACAAGGATCTGCGCATCGATACCATGCGCTCCGGCGGCGCCGGCGGCCAGCACGTCAACAAGACCGAGAGCGCGGTGCGCGTCACCCATCTACCGACCGGCATCGTCGTGCTGGTGCAGGAGGAGCGCTCCCAGCACCGCAACAAGGCCAAGGCGATGGCGCATCTGCGCGCCAAGATCTACGACCAGGAGGAGCAGGCCCGCGCCAGCGCCCGCGCCGCCGACCGCCGGCTGCAGGTCGGCTCGGGCGACCGCTCCGAGCGCATCCGCACCTACAACTTTCCCCAAGGTCGCGTCACCGACCACCGCATCAGCCTGACCCTTTACAAGCTGCCGCAGGTACTGGCCGGCGATGCCTTGAGCGAGCTGATCGACGCCCTGGTCGCCGAGCACCAGGCGGTGCTGCTGGCCGCGGACGATCCGGCGTGATCGCCCCGGACACGTCGGTCGGCACCGCCCGCCGGCTGGTGCGGCAGGCCCTGCACGCCGCCGGCATCGCGGAGGCCGATGCCGACGCCCGCCACCTGCTGGCCTGGGCGCTGAAGTGCGATGCGAGCGGGCTGATCCTCGCCGCCGACCGCCCGCTCGGCACCGAGGCGGCCGACGCGCTCGCCGCCCTGCTGGCGCGCCGCCTGAGGCGCGAGCCGATGGCGCGGCTGAAGGGCACGCGCGAGTTCTGGGGCCTCGAGTTCGAGCTGTCGGCCGAGACGCTGGTGCCGCGGCCCGATACCGAGACGCTGGTCGAGGCGGTGCTGCGGGCCCGGCCCGAGCGGACGGCGCCGCTCCGAATCATCGATCTCGGCACCGGCTCGGGCGCGCTGCTGGCGGCGCTGCTGGCCGAATATCCGCGGGCCAGCGGCGTGGCCACCGACCGCAGCCGCCTTGCGCTGTCGACCGCCCGGACCAATCTGGCCCGCCATGGCTTCACCGCGCGGGCGGCGGTGGTGGCGTGCGACTGGGGCACGGCGCTCGGCGGCCGCTTCGACGTGGTGGTGTCGAACCCGCCTTACATCGCCACCGCCGACATTGCCGGGCTCGATCCGGAGGTGCGGGTGTTCGACCCGGCAGCGGCGCTCGATGGCGGCGCGGACGGGCTCGCCGCCTATCGGGCGATCCTGGCCGATTTGCCGCGGCTGCTGACGCCCGGCGGCCTCGCGGTGTTGGAACTTGGCATCGGCCAGGCCGCGGCCGTGGCGAATCTGGCGGTGGCCGCCGGGTTGGTGGTGCGGGAGGTGGCGGCGGACTTGGCCGGCCACCCGCGGGCGCTGGTCGCAACGCTCCAGGCCGATCTCGGCGCGATGTTGGAAACAAACTCGCCGAACAGCCGTTGATCGAACAGAGATTTTTCGGCGGGCGGACGACATGGCTGTGGCCCGACCGGCCGGGTTTCGTATGCTCCGGTCGGGTTTCTCGGTTCGCGCCGGCGTGGCGCGGCCGAGCGTCGTGGCGGCGTTACAGGAGCCGGCCCGACGTCGCGGAATGCAAAAGCTCTTGGATCGAGCGGCAAAACCGACTAGGGTTCGACGCGGAATCGACCCGTAAGACGGGCGCAGGCAGGCGACCCGGAACGGTGGTGCCCGGTCGGGCTGGTGGACGAAGGGTCCATCGCGGTTCTTGCTCACCGAGCCAAGCGATCTCCCTGGATGATAGCACCGCTGGCTCGAGCAAACGGTAGCGAAAATCGATGTACCGCGATCAGAAGACACGGTCTTCGCGGCAGCATCCGTGAACAGGGGCTTCGGTTCGACGACATTTGCACTGACGATCGCCGCTGCGAACGCGCGGCGATGATGTCTGTTGCGATGGCCGCAGCTCCTAACCGTCTGGCCACGGGAACGGCCGGACCACAAGCGCGCCACGCGCGTCCGAGGCGAAACGAGTTAGAATCGATGAGAAATGGACAGCAGAAGCGCATGCGCGGCCGCAACAATAACAATAACAACAACAGCAGTAACAGCGGTCGGCGTGGCCAGAACCCGCTGACTCGGGTCTTCGAGTCAAACGGACCGGACGTGAAGATCCGCGGCACCGCCGCCCACATCGCCGAGAAATACGTTCAACTGGCTCGCGATTCGTTGACCTCGGGCGACCATGTCGCTGCCGAAAATTACCTTCAGCACGCCGAGCACTATTTCCGCACCATCTCTGCCGCGCAGGCCCAGTTCCAGCCGGCCCAGGGCTTCAACCGCGCCGACGAATCGCGCGAGGACAACGACGACGACGACGAGCCGCTGATGATGCCGGGGCTCACCCATCCCGGTCTCGCCCGCCTGCACGAGCAGGAGCGTAGCGCCAGCCAGCCGCAGCCGCCGCGCGAGCCGCCGTCGCCGCGCGATCAGCCGGCGCTGCGCGATCAGCCGCGCTACTCCGACCAGCCGCGCTATCCGGAGCAGCCGCGGTTCGTCGATCAGCCGCGCTTTGCCGACCAGCCCCAGCCGACCATTGGCAGCGAGGCGAGCGACGAGGCGCCGGCCTATGGCGGGCTGCCGGCCTTCATCACCGGCGCACAGCCGGTGGTGCCGGCCGCCGCCGGCAGCGATGCCGAGCGCGAGGCGCGCACCTTCCGCCGCCGCCGCCGCCATCGTTTCCCGCGCGGCGAGCAGCCGGGCGGCGAGGGTGGCGAGGGTGGTGCCGATCCGGCGCCTGCCCCGGCGGGCGAGCCGTCCTCGACCTGACGAGCCGTTCGGCCCGTCACGGCTTGATCGGCCGGCAATCCGACGACACGAAATAGAAATAGCCTCGGTTCGCGCCTGCGGACCGGGGCTTTTTCGTTACGGCCTATCGCGGGGTGGTCCGTTTGCCGCGCGGGAGGAGCGAGCCCGAGCCTCAGCGCGGCTCGGCGGCCGGGTCGGGGCTCTCCGCCGGCTCGACCATGAAACGCTCGCCCTCGTCGATGCGGCCGGAGGTCAGCACCTCGCAATAGATGCCGCAGTCGGCGTGATCGAGCTGCACCATCAGCGTGCGGGGAATGTGGAGGTCGCGGCGGCCGGTGCGGGGGTCGACGTCGGCCCCGGTGCAGCGTTGGATGCGCTTGATCACCTTCAGCCGCGCTCCGGAGGCGAACGCCAGCGTTCGCCCGACCAGGTCGAGTTCGGCGAACGCCGGCCAGCCCTCGACATAGAGGTTGGCGCGGAGCCGGAGCGGGTCGACCGGGCCGCTGACCCAGTCCTCCAGCGCGGCAACGGAGGCGAGGTTGACGACCGAGACGAAGCCGCGCCGCGAGTCGGTGAAGCGGAAGCCATCGGGCGCCGCCAGCAGCCGCAGCGGGCCGCGCAGGTCGCCCGCCGGCAGATGCCTGGCGAGAAAATCCGCAATCAGTTCGCGCCCCGCCGGGGTGGCGAGGTCGCCGTGCACCGCCTCGCCGTTGCGGCGCAGGGTCAAGGTGCGGTCGGGCTCGTTGTAGCGGCTGGCGATCAGCGCCAGCGCCGGGCACTGCATCAGCGACAGGAACTGCGCCTTGGGCAGGTGAGCCGGCGCGGCCTCGTCGAAGCCGGACGATCCGTTCTCGACCGCGTAGAGCCGGTCGCCCGGAAAGAAACCGCCGGAGGCAAGGTCGGCGTGGCGGGTCGCCTGGGGCGACAGCCCCTTCACCGGATAGCGGTACATCGCGGCGACGCGGCAGGTCGGAACCATCGTCGTCTCCTTGGCTGCGGGCCGTGGGTGCCGCCCTCGGCCCGCCATCGCAGGTTCGGCGTTCGATATGCTGCATCCCCCTTTTGCCGCGGATTGGCAACGCCCATATCCGGCAAGCAGGGCGCTTCGGGCCCTGGCACGATGAACGCAGCGGCTGGCGTCGAGCCTTCGGGGCGACTGGGAAGCAGGCGAGGGAGATACGGCGATGAATATCGAGAAATATACCGAACGGGCACGGGGCTTCATCCAATCCGCCCAGTCGCTGGCGGTTCGCGAAGGGCACCAGCAGTTCACGCCGGAGCACATTCTCAAGGTCCTGCTCGACGATCCGGAAGGGTTGGCGGCCGGGCTGATCGGTGCGGCCGGCGGCGACGCCAAGGCGGCGCTGTTGGCGACGGATGCCGCGCTCGCCAAGCTGCCGAAGGTGGAGGGCGCCGGGGCCGGCCAGCTTTACCTTGCGCCGGGCACGGCGCGGCTGTTCGGCGAGGCCGAGAAGATTGCGGAGAAGGCCGGCGACAGCTTCGTCACGGTCGAGCGGCTGCTGCTCGCGCTCGCCCTCGACAAGGACACCGACGCCGGCAAAATCCTCAAGCACAGCGGCGTCACGCCGCAGGGGCTGAACACCGCGATCAACGCGCTGCGCAAGGGCCGTACCGCCGATTCGGCCTCGGCCGAGAACGCCTATGACGCGCTGAAGAAATACGCCCGCGACCTCACCCAGGCGGCCCGCGACGGCAAGCTCGATCCGGTGATCGGTCGCGACGAGGAGATCCGTCGAGCCATCCAGGTGCTGTCGCGCCGCACCAAGAACAATCCGGTGCTGATCGGCGAGCCCGGCGTCGGCAAGACCGCGATCGTCGAGGGCCTGGCGCTCCGCATCGTCAATGGCGATGTGCCCGAGAGCCTGAAGGACAAGCGCGTGCTCGCCCTCGACATGGGCGCGCTGATCGCCGGCGCCAAATATCGCGGCGAGTTCGAGGAGCGCCTGAAGGCGGTGCTGAACGAGGTGACCGCGGCCGAAGGCGGCATCATCCTGTTCATCGACGAGATGCACACCTTGGTCGGCGCCGGCAAGGCCGACGGCGCGATGGATGCCTCCAACCTGCTGAAACCGGCGCTGGCGCGCGGCGAATTGCACTGCATCGGCGCCACCACGCTCGATGAGTTCCGAAAGCACGTCGAAAAGGACGCCGCGCTGGCACGGCGGTTCCAGCCGGTGTTCGTGTCGGAGCCGACGGTCGAGGACACCGTGTCGATCCTGCGCGGCCTCAAGGAGAAGTACGAGCTGCACCACGGGGTGCGAATCACCGATGGCGCCATCGTCGCCGCGGCGACGCTGTCGAACCGCTACATCGCCGACCGCTTCCTGCCCGACAAGGCGATCGACCTGGTCGACGAGGCCGCCTCGCGACTGCGCATGCAGGTCGATTCCAAGCCCGAGGCGCTGGACGAGATCGACCGCCGCGTCATTCAGCTCAAGATCGAAGAGCAGGCGCTGACCAAGGAGACCGACGCCGCCTCCAAGGACCGGCTGACGCGGCTGCGGCGCGAACTGGCCGAGGCCGAGCAGCAGTCGGCCGACCTCACCGCCCGCTGGCGCGCCGACAAGGACAAGCTGGCCTCGGCGCAGAAGTTGAAAGAGCAGCTCGACCACGCCCGCAACGAGTTCGCCAATGCCCAGCGCAAGGGCGAGTTCCAGCGCGCCGGCGAGCTGGCCTATGGCGTGATCCCCGACCTGGAGCGGCGGCTGAAGACCGCCGAACAGGGCGGCGGCGAGGCCATGGTCGAGGAGGCGGTGACTGCGAATCACGTGGCGCAGGTGGTGTCGCGCTGGACCGGCGTGCCGGTCGACCGGATGCTGGAGGGCGAGAAGGACAAGCTGCTGCGCATGGAGAGCGTGATCGGCCAGCGCGTGGTCGGCCAGGAGGAGGCGGTGAAGGCGGTGTCGACCGCGATCCGCCGCGCCCGCGCCGGCCTGCAGGATCCCAACCGGCCGATCGGCTCGTTCATGTTCCTCGGCCCCACCGGCGTCGGCAAGACCGAGCTGACCAAGGCCTTAGCGGCGTTCCTGTTCGACGACGAGAGCGCGCTGCAGCGCATCGACATGTCGGAATACATGGAGAAGCACGCCGTCTCCCGCCTGATAGGCGCTCCGCCCGGCTATGTCGGCTATGAGGAGGGCGGCGCGCTGACCGAAGCGGTGCGCCGGCGGCCCTATCAGGTGATCCTGTTCGACGAGATCGAGAAGGCGCACCCGGACGTGTTCAATGTGCTGTTGCAGGTGCTCGACGACGGCCGCCTGACCGACGGCCAGGGCCGCACCGTCGACTTCCGCAACACCTTGATCGTGATGACCTCGAATCTCGGCGCCGAGTATCTCGTCTCGCTCGCCGACAACGAGGATGTCGACGTCGTGCGCGAGCAGGTGATGGCGGTGGTGCGCGCCAACTTCCGGCCGGAGTTCCTCAACCGGGTCGACGAGGTGATCTTGTTCCATCGGCTCAAGCGCGAGCAGATGGCGAGCATCGTCGACATCCAGATGGCCCGGCTGCAGACGCTGCTCGACGAGCGCAAGATCGTGCTGGAGCTGGGCGAGGGCGCGCGGACCTGGCTCGCCGAAAAGGGCTGGGACCCGGCCTATGGCGCCCGGCCGCTGAAGCGGATGATCCAGAAATACGTGCAGGATCCGCTGGCCGAGCTGATCTTGGCCGGAACGGTCCAGGACGGCGACCGGGTTGAGGTGGCGGTCGGCGAGGGCGGGCTCACCTTCGCCACGCGCCGCGCTGCCGGATGATGATGCCGCCGGCTTGATCGATCGGCCCGGCCCCGAAGGAAAGGCCCGCTCCCACGGTGGGGGCGGGCCTTGTCGTTCGGGTATCCGTATCGACGAGACGGCGAGGCTACAATGACCGGAGGCCTTCGCCGGCGGGCCGGCCCAAGGCCGCCCGTGGCAAGGCCGCCCGTGGCGCGGTCAGGTCACTGCTTGGTGCCGGCGGCCGGGCCGCGATCGCCCTTATCGCCCTTGTCACCCTTCTCGCCGCGCGGACCGGCGGGACCGGCAGCACCGGCCGGGCCGGGCGCACCGGCCGGACCGGCATCGCCCTTCTCGCCGCGCGGGCCAGCCGGACCCTCGGGGCCGGCCGGCCCCGCCGGTCCAGCCTCGCCGGCAGCGCCGGCCGGGCCGCGGGTGCCGCACATCGACACCACCACGGTGCGGGTGTCGTCGCCGGCCTTCAGCGTGACGGTGCAGTTGGTGGGAAAGTAATTCAGCTTCAACGTGAACTTGCGGTCGGCCCCGCTGGTGACGGCGGTGCTGTCGTTGTCGTCAGCCACGACGGCCTGTTTGGGGGCCGACGTGCGCCCCTGGATCACGACGTCGCCGGCGGCGATGCGTGCGTCTTGAATCTGAATGTCGGCGTAGGCCGGGCCGCCGGCGGCGACCAAAATCGGCAGGACGGAAAGCCATCTCTTCATTGCGGAATCCTCGTCGTGGCCGCCGCGGGTGTCTCGTTTCGGTCGGGCTAAGGGCGACGACCCGCGCGCATGCTAAGCAGGATTTGTGAACTTCGCCATGACTGCGGCGCCGAATTATTCGGCAATGTCAGGGCGAAAGGCAGTCTGGGCGGTCAACTGCGCCGGCCCGGGGTCTCGGCGACGCGGGCGGGGTTGCCCACCATGTTGAGCATCTGGTTGATCCGCTCGCGCTCGCGCTCGAACTCGGCGAGGAATTTGCCCTCCAGCGAGCGGCCGCGGGGCAGCCTGACGCGCAGCGGGTCGACGGTGCGGTTGTTGACGATGACCTCGTAGTGCAGGTGCGGCCCGGTCGACAGGCCGGTCGAGCCGACGAAGCCGATCAATTGGCCCTGGCGCACCCGCGCTCCTTCGGTCATGCCGCGGGCAAAGCCCGACATGTGACCGTAGGCGCTCTCATAGCCGTTATTGTGCCGCAGCCGCACGTACTTGCCGTAGCCGGACTCCCATCCGGCCTTCTCGACCACGCCGTTGCCGGAGGCGTAGATCGGCGTGCCGTGCGGCGCCGCCCAATCGACGCCGGTGTGCATCTTGGTGTAGCCGAGGATGGGGTGGCGGCGCGGCCCGAAGCCCGATCGCAAAATGCCGCCTTCCATCGGCTTGCGCATCAGGAACTTCTTCGCGCTCTTGGCACCCTCGTCATAATAGTCGACCACCTGGTCGTCGGCGGTGAGAAAGCGATAGTAGCGCCGCGTCTCGCCGGCCACGGTGAGCGAGGCAAACAGCACCTCGCTGCGGCCTTCCGTTGCGGCATCCTCGGCGTAGAGCACGTCGAACGCGTCGCCGGCGCGAACCCGTTTCTGGAAATCGACGTCGTAGGCGTAAATCCGGATCAGGTCCTCGATCACCGGCTTCGGCACCTTGTTGCGCAAGGCGGTCTCGTAGATCGACTGGTAGAGCGGCACGCCACGATCGTCGTCGTCATCGTCATCGTCGTCGCGCGCGGCCGCCCTGGCCCCCAAACGCCGGCTCT